>OMIS01000065.1 GCA_900299155.1 bacterium | reverse complement strand
TTTTGTGCGTCTGCCATTTTTCCCCCTTTTTTTTATATTATCGACAGTTTTCTTTATTTTTGTACTACTTTGTACTTAACCTTTTACCCATGAAATTATACTCCATTAGGTTTTCGCTCAAGTCTTATTTTCTCAGCGATATTTTGTGGAACAATATCATAGTGACTTGGCAACATCACAGATGATGCCCGTCCTTGGGTCATGCTTCTCAAGATTGTAACATAGCCCTGCATCTCTGCCAATGGGACAAGTGCAGTAATGATGGTAACTGCACCACGACTGTTGGTACCTTGGATTTGTGCACGACGTGAACCTAAGTCACCCATGACGTCACCCATGAATTGCTCTGGAGTAGAAACTTCCACCTTCATGATTGGTTCAAGTAATACCATGCCAGCTTCTTTAGTAGCTTCGCGCATAGCAAATGAACCTGCCATCTTGAATGCTAACTCGTTTGAGTCAACTTCATGGTAAGAACCATCGTAGAGAGTTACTTTAACGTCAACCATTGGGTAGTTGGCGAAGAAACCTCTTTCGAGTGATTCTTTGATACCCTTGTTGACTGGTTCAATGTATTCACGAGGAATAGAACCACCTTTAATTTCATCAACAAACTCATACCCTGTTCCACGATCTTTTGGTTCAATTTTAATTAAGGCGTGACCATATTGACCGCGGCCACCACTTTGTTTAATGTATTTACCTTCACCTTCGGCAGCTTTAGTGATAGTTTCACGATATGCAACTTGTGGTTTACCTACATTTGCATCAACCTTGAACTCGCGTTTCATACGATCAACCAAGATTTCCAAGTGCAGCTCACCCATACCACCGATGATTGTTTGACCAGTTTCTTGATCAGAACTAATACGGAAAGTTGGATCTTCTTCTGAGAATTTCTGCAATGCAGCGCCCATTTTTTCTTGGTCAGACTTTGTTTTTGGTTCAATAGCCAAGGAAATAACTGGTTCAGCAAAGTTAATACCCTCCAAGATAATTGGAGCAGATTCATCACAAAGAGTATCACCTGTCTTGGTACCTTTAAGACCAACCAAAGCGACGATCTCACCAGCTTTTGCTTCTGCGATTTCTTCACGTTGGTTAGCATGCATAAGGAGCAACCGACCGACGCGCTCTTTGACATCTCGAGTGGAGTTGTAAATATATGAACCAGCGTTCAAAACACCAGAGTAAATACGACAGTAAGTAAGCTTACCTACATGAGGATCTGTCTGGATCTTGAATGCCAAAACACTCAATTTTTCTTCTGGAACGAGCTTACGCACTTCCTCTGCATCAGTTTTTGGATTGGTACCAGAGATTTGGTTGATGTCCACTGGAGATGGTAAGTACTCTACGACAGCGTCGAGTAAGAGTTGTACACCAGTGTTCTTTAAGGATGAACCAGCATAAATAGGGACCAATTTGTATGCGATAACAGCTTTGCGGAGCGCTGCACGTAATTCATTAAGTGCAATGTCTTCGCCAGCAAAGAACTTTTCGAGTAACGCATCATCTGTTTCAGCAATAGCTTCAACGAGCTTAGCGCGCTCTTCTTCAACTTGAGCTTGAAGTTCTTCAGGGATATCTTTAATTTCTGGTTCAGTAGCTTTGGAGTTATCTTCCCAGAAGAAAGCACGGCGTGATAATAGATCAATCACTCCTTTGAACTCATTTTCAGCACCCATTGGCAAGACCATGATAGCTGGAGTTACACCAAACTTTTCACGGATATCTTGAATGGTAGCGCGGAAATCAGCACCGAGTTTGTCCATCTTATTGATGAAACAAATGCGTGGGACGTGGTATTTGTCAGCTTGGCGCCAGACAGTTTCAGATTGAGATTGAACGCCTTCTGAAGCATCCAAAACAGTCACACCACCATCAAGGACGCGGAGTGAACGCTCTACTTCTGCAGTAAAGTCGACGTGTCCTGGAGTGTCAATAATGTTAAAGCGATATGGTTGCTCATCAAGATGAGTACCATAGTGAGGAGTCCAGAATGTGGTAGTAGCAGCAGACACGATAGTAATACCGCGCTCTTGCTCCTGCTCCATCCAGTCCATCGTAGCAGCACCCTCATGCACTTCACCGATTTTGTAGGTACGACCAGTAAAGAACAAAATACGTTCTGAAGTGGTGGTTTTACCTGCGTCAATATGGGCAATGATACCGATATTACGGATACGGTTAAGCGGGACTTTGGTAGGTGCTGACATACAGTTATATACTTTTTCTGTTACTTAGTACTCAAGAACGGGCAATTTTTACAAGACTGTATCATACAATAAATTTAAGAGAAGTGCGAGGGGGGAAATCCAAAAACAGCCGCGTGAGCGGCTGTTTTAGTATCAATAAAAAATGACACTTACCAACGGAAATGAGCAAATGCTTTGTTGGCATCAGCCATACGATGTGAGGTAGCTTTGCGTTGCATAGCGCCACCCATATTTTGCATAGCATCAAGCATTTCTGCAGTTAGTTTTTCTGCAAAAGAATGATATTGCTTACTTGGGCGTTTGCGAGCTTCTTGGATTAACCAGCGCACTGCGAGTGAGAAACCACGACGTGGTTTAACTGGCATAGGCACTTGGTATGCAGCACCACCGACACGGCGAGAGCGCACTTCCATTTGTGGCATGACAGTGTTAATAACATCATCAAGTGCTTCAAGAGGTTTTTTATTCAAAGCTTTTGCAACTTCATCTAAAGCTAAGTAAACTTGCTTTTGAGCGACACTACGTTTGCCATCAAGCATGACGTAGTTGATGAGTTTACTTACTTTTACTGATCCATAAATTGGATCTGGTTTAACTTCTCTAATTGGTGCTCGTTTTGCTCGCATAGGATTTTATATTCTTAACAAATTATTTGGCTTTGACACCATACTTACTACGGCTGGTTTTGCGACCATCCACGCCAGCAGCGTCAAACTTACCACGGACAATATGGTACTTAACACCTGGAAGGTCTTTTACTCTTCCACCGCGGACAAGTACGATACTGTGCTCAGCAAGTGAGTGTCCTTCACCCATGATATAGGCGGTAACTTCCATTTTATTGGAAAGTCTGACACGAGCCACTTTACGAAGTGCTGAGTTTGGTTTCTTAGGAGTCATGGTTTTGACAACAGTACACACACCACGTTTTTGTGGGTTGGTAGTTTTAACTGGTTGACCGGTAACGGCATTGAAACTACGGCGAAGAGCACCTGCTTTAATTCTTTTAGACAGACTCTTACGGCCACCTTTACGGATCAATTGATTTACTGTTGGCATTTAAACTTTTCTCCTTTTACAAGGGTATGATTGTACCACACCCAATTATTTTTTGCATATTTAATTTTTAGTCGATTATTCAGCGACTAATTTACAGAGTTTTTGCGTAAGCCATTTAATTGATTCAGAGATTAGATCTCTGATCTAATTAGTGGTAGTGTCTCTGAATGGCTGTATGAGTCACCAACATCGTAGCTAGAAATACTAGATACTTTGTAGAGGTGGCTCATCAAGGCTGGTGAAGGTACCAGTCGTTCCTGAAGAGACACTACCCTAATCCAATTTCAATGTACTAAGCAATAATCTCTGCGCGCTCTTTGGTAGTTGGGATCAACCGACCAATGATAACGTTTTCTTTCAAACCTTCTAATTTGTCGACAGCACCAGTTGTAGCGGCATCAGTCAATATATTCTTGGTGTGCTGGAATGAAGCAGCTGACAACCATGAACTGGTAAAGAGTGAAGATCTTGTAATACCGAGGAATAAGATCTTAGCAGTTGCAGGTTCACCACCAGCAGCGATTGTTTCATCATTTTCTTCCATAAACAGACTGCGCTCAACAACTTCACCAGTTAAGAACTCAGTGTCACCCACTCCTTCGATCTGCACTTTGTCACTCATTTTGCGGATGATTACTTCAAAATGCTTATCGTGGATCTGAATACCTTGAGATTCATAGACTTGTTGAATTTGATCAACCAAAAATTGTTGGACATACAATAAGCCTTTAATCTGCAAAAGCTCACGTAGGTTGACTGAACCAACGGTCAATTGATGACCAGCTGAAACCAGGTCACCATCAGCAACAGTTAATGGAGTTTGTGGATGAACACTGTACTTTACTTCTTCACCAGCTTGGGTGGCACTCTTAATAATGATGTTCAGTTCACCTTCAGCTTCTTCAATTTTCACTTCTCCACCAATTTCAGCAATGACTGCTGCATTCTTTGGATTACGTGCCTCGAAGAGTTCTTCCACACGTGGCAAACCTTGAGTCACGTCGAGACCGACGATACCTCCAGAGTGCTTCACACGCATGGTCAGCTGAGTACCTGGCTCACCGATTGATTGTGCAGCCACGATACCGACTGGTACACCAATCTCGATTGGCGCACGAGTAGCAAAGTCCCAACCATAACACTTAGCACAGAGTCCTTTTGGAGACTCACAAGTGAGCGGTGAGTAGATATTGACGGTTTCCACGCCAGCTTTGTCAATTTCTTGAGCAAGTTCTGGAGTAATTAAAGCACCTTGTTCAACTAATGTCTTTCCGCCAGCGGTGACTACTTGTGCTGCATAGCGACCAGTGATGCGGATAGCAAATACATCTGGGCGGTAGCCTTTGACAATATCAATACCTTTTTCAGAACCACAATCTTGCATTCTGATGATCAAGTCATGAGCAACATCACAGAGACGGCGAGTCAAGTAACCTGCGTCAGCGGTTTTGATAGCTGAGTCGGTCAAACCTTTGCGTGATCCACGAGCTGAGGTCACATACTCGAAGATTGACAAACCTTCACGGAAGTTAGACTTTGTAGGCATTTCCACGATATTACCAAGTGGGTCGACCACAAGTCCACGCATAGCTGCGAGCTGTTTCACCTGATCTTTAGAAGCACGAGTACCTCCTGAACTGATGATTACTTTAACAGCATTACTGGCTGGGTATGAATCCCAAGTAGCTTCAGCAACTTCGTCAGTTGTTTTCATCCAGAGATCAAATGACATACGCTTGCGCTCTTCTTCAGAGATGAATCCGCGTTGATATTGATCCTGAACTGCTTCAGCTTGCTTATTTGCGCGCTCGATGATGCCGTCTTTTTCTGGGATCATGGCACAGTCAGTCACAGAGACAGACAGACCAGATTCAGTAGCAGCAGCAAAACCAAGGTTCTTGATAGAGTCGATCAATTGAGCCACTTCTTCTTGTGTTGAAGTTTCAATTGCTTTGGTAACGATCTCTTTAATGCGCTTGGCAGTAATAGGTTCGTTCACAAACTCTTTAGCTTGCAAGACATCGTTGAATTCCAAGCGACCAACTGTGGTTTTCAAGCGTTGACCATTCATGCGAACGGTAATAGCTTGACGGTGTTTAATCCGACCAACTTGGTAAGCGTGGTATGCCTCTTGCTTATTGGCAAAGACAGCTTCTATCTCTGGTAAAGAGTCATCTACTGCGGTTAGGTAGTAGACACCCATTGCCATTTCTTTGTTTGGCACAGTGATAGGTTCACCGTTTGCTGGTTTGAGTAAGTTGTGACTGGAAAGCATCAATGAAGCTGCTTCTTCCTGAGACTCTTTGGTCAAAGGCACATGCACAGCCATTTGGTCTCCGTCAAAGTCAGCGTTGTATCCTGAACAGACACATGGGTGCAAGCGGATAGCATTTCCTTCAATCAAGATTGGGAAGAATGCTTGCATACCAAGTTTGTGCAAGGTTGGAGCACGGTTCAAGATCACAGGATGATTGGCGGTAACTTGTTCCAAGATACCATACACCACTGGTTCACGACGCTCAATTTGTTGGCGAGCACTCTTGACGTTTGGAGCAATGCCCTGAACGATCAATTCGCGCAAAACGTATGGTTTGAACATTTCCAGAGCCATATCTTTTGGAATACCACACTCGTTAAGCTTGAGTTCTGGACCGACAACGATAACTGAACGACCTGAGTAGTCCACACGTTTACCAAGCAAGTTTTGACGGAAGCGACCTTGTTTACCCTTCAGCATCTCAGAGAGAGATTTGAGTGGGCGACGCACTACTCTGCGACGAGCTTGACTGGCTTGTGAGCCATCAATCAAAGAGTCAACTGCTTCTTGGAGCATGCGTTTTTCGTTGCGCAAGATAATCTCAGGAGCACCGAGCTCAATGAGGTGATGTAAGCGGTTGTTACGGTTGATCACACGACGATAGAGGTCATTGAGATCTGAGGTAGCAAAGCGACCACCAGAAAGCTGCACCATTGGACGGAGATCTGGAGGGATCACTGGCAAGATGGTTAAGAACATCCATGATGGATTGATTTGAGCTTTGCGCAAACCTTCCACAACACGCAGACGTTTGGTAGCTTTCAGGCGCTTAGCACCTTTACTTTCGGTCATTTCTTTGCGAAGACCAGCTACGACGTTATCAAGATCGAGCTCACTGACGAGTTCCATAAGACTTTCAGCACCCATGCCAACGCGCAGGTGTGAAGCCACATCGTACTCATCAAGTTTCAAGTACTCATCTTCAGTTAAGATGGTGCGCTTACCGATTTTCTTCAATAATGCCTTGAGAGCTTTGAAGATTTCATCAGTTTGCTCAAGTTGTGTTTCAAGTTGTTTCTTCAAAGAAACCAACTTGTTCTTGGCCTTGAGGTCAAGTTCAGTCAACTTCAATTGCAGTGTTTCTTTGTTGGAAACCTTTTCTTTCAAAGCAGCTTTGTCTTTTTCAAGTTGCTCTTTAACAGCTTCCATTTGCTTCTGCATGCTCTCTTTGAGTTCATCACGAGCTGCCACCAGGTTAACGTCAAGTTTCTCGATGTTAGCAGTCTTTTCATCATGATCTACAGCAAGCACTAAGTACTTGGAGAAGTAGATGATTGAGTTGATATTACGAGGAGAGATGTCCAGCAACAAAGATAACTTTGAAGGGGCTCCCTTAAAGTACCAGATGTGTGACACTGGAGCAGCTAGGGAAATATGACCCATGCGCTCACGGCGTACCTTAGACTGAGTGACTTCGACGCCACATTTGTCACAGATAATGCCCTTGTAGCGGATACGTTTGTACTTTCCACAGAAACATTCATAGTCTTTGGTAGGTCCAAAGATTTTTTCATCAAACAAACCGTCTTTTTCTGCACGCAGAGAACGGTAGTTGATGGTTTCTGGTTTCTTAACTTCGCCATGTGACCAGGACTTGATCACATCAGGTGAAGCGATTCTAATACCAAGAGCTGAAAAGTCGATGATATTTTTCATGGTGGGCTTCCTTTATTGAATTGCTTCCTCGTCTTCTGATACTTGTTCTTCTGCTGCTGCAGCGGCTTCCGCTTCTGCCTCAGCGTCTTCAAAATCATCTTCAATCTCATCATCTTGATCTTCAGCATCATCGCTGTGATCATCTGATGAATCTTCAGTGGTCATGCTGTCATCTGCTACGACGGTACTTTGTGTATCATCGGTGAGATCGTCAGCTACACCAGGTTGTGGTGCGGTTTCTGGCTCTTCTGCTTCTTCGAGTTCATATGGAACTACGTCGATAGCAAGAGAGTTCAATTCACGCATCAAGACCTTGAATGATTCTGGCACGGTTGGTGCAGGAATATCGGAGCCTTTAACGATGGCTTCGAATGCCTTTGCACGACCCATCACGTCGTCTGACTTGATGGTAAGCATTTCTTGCAGGGTGTGTGCTGCGCGATGTGCTTCAAGTGCCCAGACCTCCATTTCTCCCAGACGCTGTCCACCCATTTGAGCTTTACCTCCGAGTGGTTGTTGTGTGACTAGAGAGTATGGACCAGTTGAACGAGCGTGCATCTTGTCTTCAACCATGTGAGTCAACTTCAAGATGTACCCGACACCAACTGTAGTTGGTTCACCGTAGGTTTCACCAGTACGACCATCATAGAGTTGGACTTTACCAGAATCTGGTAAGCCAGCGCGTTCAAGTTCATTCCAGATCTGTGATTCTTCAAAGTGTTCGAAAGCTGGGACGGCAATCTTGTATCCAAGTTTTTGTGCTGCCCAACCAGCGTGTGCTTCAAAGAGCTGTCCCATGTTCATACGAGCAAGAACAGACAGTGGTGAAATGATCAAGTCTACTGGGGTACCATCTTCTAAGTGTGGCATATCTGCAGCTGGCACGATCTTGGAGATAACACCTTTGTTACCGTGGCGACCTGCCAATTTGTCACCGACAGTGATTTTGCGAGTTTGTGCAACTTTAACAATCACTTCTTTCAGTGTACCAGGATCAAGTTCATCACCTAAATCACTATCGAGGACTTGGACGTCAATGACAGTACCTGCTTCACCATGTGGCATTCTCAGTGAAGTATCACGAACTTCGCGTGATTTTTCACCAAAGATAGCACGGAGCAAGCGTTCTTCTGGAGAAAGCTCTGTCTCACCCTTTGGTGCGATCTTGCCAATTAAGATATCACCAGAGGAAACCACACTACCAATGCGGATAATACCGTCTGGGGTGAGGTTACTGAGGTAGGTTTCAGAAACGTTTGGGATATCGTTGGTCAGTTCTTCTGCACCAAGTTTGGTATCCATTACTTTTGCCTTGTATTCATTGATTTGGATAGAAGTTAAAACATCATCTTTTACCAAGCGGTCAGAGATAACGATAGCGTCTTCGTAGCCTAAACCGTCAAATGAGGTATATGCCACAATAACGTTTGAGCCAAGCGCGAGTTCGCCTTGATCTGCTGAAGGACCATCGATCAACGTATCACCGATACCTACTTTTTGTCCTGCTCTCACAATTGGACGTTGTGAATAACAAGTACTTTGTGAAGTACGGATAAACTTACTAACTGGGTACACTTCATCTGAACCATCAAGATACGATACATCACTCATGTAGTTACTCTTCTTGAGCATATCTGAAGTAGCTTTATCAAGCTTAACGACAACTCTCGTAGAGTCAACGTACTCAACTGTACCAGCATTTTGAGCAACTACAGTGCGGTTCATGGCACTTGCGACAGCACCTTCCATACCAGTACCAACAATTGGAGATTCTGGTTTGATCAATGGGACAGCTTGACATTGCATGTGTGTACCCATCAGAGCGCGGTTTGCTTCGTCATGAGCGATAAATGGAATTAATGAAGCTGAAGTACCAATCACTTGGCGAGGAACGACGTCGATGTACTGCACGTCAGTGACAGGACCTTCAACGAACTTGTTCATAAAGCGGATAGGCACCCACTCTTGAGCAATATATCCCTTGTCATCAATCTCAATACTGCGGTGAGTGATTCTGTAATCTTCTTCATCATCAGCAGCCAAGTAGATAATATCTTCAGAAACTTTCATCTTATCACCATCAGCTACGACTGGATTGTATGGAGCCTCCAAGAATCCGAAGTCATTAACTCGAGCGTAGAGTGACAAATAGGTCACCAAACCGATGTTTGGACCTTCTGGTGAACGAACGGGGTCAATACGAGAGTATTGTGATGCGTTGATGTCACGCATAGAGAAAGAGGCACGTTCACGAGTCACACCACCACTACCCATCACTGACAAACGGCGAAGGTTGTCAATTTCAGACAATGGATTGGTTTGATCCAAGATGGTAGACAAGCGGTTGCGGCGGAAAAACTCACTAATAGTAGCGATCAATGGACGAGCGTTCACTAATGCACCAGGAGTAAGACTTTCATCTGTTTTAGTCAGAGACATTTTTTCACGGATAGAACGCTCTAAGCGGATTAATCCAATGCGGAATGCTGACTCTTGGACGAGCTCACCAATTTGGCGAACACGACGGTTACTCAAGTGATCAATATCATCAGTTTTACCCTTACCATTTTGTAAGTTGATCAAGTATTTAACAGCAGAGATAACATCATCTGGAGTAAGCGTAATAGTTTCTTGATCGACAGAAAGCTTGAAGCGGCGGTTTAATTTGTAACGACCCACACGACCTAAATCGTAGCGGCGAGCATCAAAGAACATTTGCTTGATGTATTCTTGTGCACCATCTAAAGTAGCTGGTTCACCTGGACGCATCTTTTCGTAAATTTCAATTAATGCTTCTTCTTTTGTTTTGGTTGCATCTTTTTCAATAGTATTTTTGAAGAGTGAGTAAGCATCTGTCTCGACGACATCTTTGAACATGTTCAACAAATCTTCATCAGTACTTAAGCCCATAGCACGGAGTAAAACCGTAACTGGCATCTTGCGACGGCGGTCAATCTTTACTGTGATGATATTTTTCTTACCTACGGCAATTTCCAACCATGAACCGCGCTTTGGACGGAGTTCTGCTTGGTAGAGTTGACGACCAGTAGCAGTGTCTGCATCACCAGAGAAAAATACACCTGGAGAGCGAACTAATTGCGTAACGACTGCACGTTCAATACCATTGATAACGAACGTACCAATTGGAGTCATTTTTGGGATATCACCCAAGAAAACTTCTTGAGACTGCTCTTCACCTGTTTTTTTGTTGAGTAATGTAGCCATTACATAGAGTGGCATGTCATAACTGACACCTTTTTGTTTAGCTTGTGCGATAGTGTATTTAGGTTGACCAAAGCGATATTCTCCAAAACTTAAACGCCAGTTCTTACCAGTATAGTCTTCAATACCATTTTGATAGACTTCTTCTAGAGTATCTTTAATACCATTTTGTAAAAATGCGTTGTAACTTTGTAACTGTAGACCAACCAAATCAAGTTCAGGAAGAACTGAATGTGATTTGCCCCAGTTTTGACGGACCGCTTTTGTCATGGAAACTCCTTTTACTTCTACCGAACTACAGGCCACGCAGAAAACACAGTGCCATTTCTAGCCCTGTGTGGGAATTATTCTCTGTTTGAAAAACAATATGATCTAGTGATCAAGAGAACTCCGCTTCGCCTCTACTATTTTCTATTGTCTGATAAGCATTGAATTTTAGCACAATAAAAACCCTAACGCAAGTATTTCTCTATGTTTGCGTTATGTTCCTGGAGCGTCTTAGAGTAATACGACTCTCCAGACGGTGCATGGATATAGAATAAATCATCACTCGCTATAGGGTCAAGGACTGCTTTAATAGCGTTTAAGCTGGGATTACAGATTGGGCCAGCGGGCAGTCCAGGGTATTTATAGGTGTTATAGGGGGAAGTACTCTCCTTTACCGCAATATTGGGCTGCTCCCACCACTTACCCGTTTGTTTGTTTTTACCAGATATATATTGGAGTGTGGCATCTGCCTGCAGTGGCATCCCCAGATCAAGACGATTCTGTAAAATGCCCGCTACATGACGCATATCTGTAAAACCTCTTCCCTCTCGTTCCACTACAGAAGCTAAGATAATAATTTGACGAAGCTGCAGCTGTGAAGCAGAAATTTCTTGTGATAACTCCTTTTCTACTTTCTTTTCAAAAGTTGTGGTAAAGAGTGTATAGAGTTGCTGTGTGGTGCTTTCACGCGGGACTAAGTACGTATCAGGATAAATCATACCTTCACTGTCACTTGCCAGTTCAG
This sequence comes from bacterium, assembly GCA_900299155.1. Taxonomy (GTDB): domain Bacteria; phylum Patescibacteriota; class Microgenomatia; order UBA1400; family PJMF01; genus OMIS01. The sequence goes on along the minus strand of OMIS01000065.1, from coordinate 13,605 downwards.
TAAATGCGGGAGCATCGAATTCTGGCAGATCTTGAGCATCCAGATACTCTGCGACTTCCTCAACCCGCCAACCTTCAAGCAACGTCACCCAGATATCCTCACTACCTTGAGTAAGTTTTTGAGCAATTTCAGCGGTAGTCATGTTTGGAGAAAGTTCATATGATCCAGCTTGCATCTGCATATCAAGCTTTTTGTACTGTGCATAGAATCGAAATACTTGAGCATTTTGTATCAAGCCCGCTTCCTTAAGTTTCTGCGCAGTGGCAATCACTGACTGTCCTTTAGCGATCACAAAGCGTTGTTTTGCCGCAGTTGTCTGAGAAACAGCGCTGAGCTGCTGCATGAGCCAATAGCCAGCCCCACCCACTACAAGTAATCCCACTATACAAGCACTAGCAATCGTGATGAGCCATTTTCTTGACATCAGACTACGAGTATAACAGTTTTGTGGGGTAAAACTAGCTAAATATCTTTATATAAGGTGCGTACATAACTCATTTCTGAGAAACCTAATTTTTCATAAAATGGCAGTACTAAGGTATTTTGGGCATGTACTTGCGCGGTGAATTTTTTAACTCCTTTTGCTTTCAATAACTTCTCCAGTTCTAAAACCAGCATTTTACCCAAGCCTTTTTGCTGATAATCAGAAGCGACAATTAAACGATGAATAGATCCATTTCTCCCATCAAACGCGCCCAAGATGCTCCCGACAATCCTACCTGCATCTTCTACCAATAAGCAGAGATCAGGATGTAGCTGCATCATTGCCTCAAAACGGATTTTTTCTTCTTCAAACGGATAGAGTTGATCGCAAACTGTCTGCCACATGGCGTAAAGAGCATCAAAATCTTCTAGTCGAACTTGGCGAGTATGCATACGTACCTCCATTGCAGTATATTCTGTAGGTACATTCAGTATAATCCAAGTTTGCAGTTAACGGGTGGGATGTGTATCAAGCCATTCTTGTAGGAAAGTGGCAGCGGCTAAATGATCTACTCGGGCAGTTTCAGCTTGATACTTTGTTTTGCCATTCTGTTGTAGTTTCTGTCGTGCAGCCTGAGTACTCAGTGTTTCATCTGTTAATTCCACTGGGACATTAACTTGCAGCTTGAGTTCTGCAACAAATGCAATGGTACGCTCCATGGTTTTACTTTCTGATATACCCACTAAAATCATGGTCACTTGGTGTTCTGTTATCAAATTCTGAATTTCAGCAATTAAAGTTTCAGTGTTAGGTAGAACTAAGAGTGGCTCAGCGAGTGAACCATACGAAAGCGCCACACCCACGCGGACAGTTCCATAATCAAGTGCGAGGATTTTTTGTGGTTGCTGCATCTTGAATATTATAGCTTACTGTTTGGAAACTAACTGAGCAGTGACAACGCCGCGGCGCAGATATGTACCTTCTGGAGTACAGGTCACAAGTTTAAGCCGAGCCGCGTCATACTGCTGGTTTAAGATATAGACATCGGTTGGTTTGACCTCGGTTTTTTCTTGAACAATATAGGTATACCTCACACCATCATGTGTTACAAAGATCTCATCACCTTTTTTCAAAGTCATGATCGTACTAAAAATTGAGGTGTAGCGGCGAGGATTTTTTTCACTTGGATTGTAGAACTGACGCAAAACGGAGTGTCCAAAGACCACTGGGGCACCCATTTCACCAGGTTTTGCTGTACCTGGATACGCAATTAAACTTTTATTCAAATCACTGCCACCAATCTTTACTGTGGCATTTGTAAGATTGATTTTAGGGATATCAATCGTAAACTCATCTTCTGGAGTGGCTTGATCTCCAAATGCCAGTTTTTCACCTTCTGGCGCTTGAAACCAGTTATTAAGATTTGTGTAGTCCAGCTCCATATCAATGATTTTGGGCGTAGTGTTGTAGGTAGTTTCTTCATGGGCTTGAACCTGTGTTACGACCAAGGGAGTGACGTCCATCACATCTTCCGTGGGGATAGGAGAAACGAGCTGACCGATCTCAACTTCTGGCATTCGCCAGATATAGTAATTAACAATTGGCAAAGCCGCCGTACCCAATAAATACATTCCAAACGAAATAAATGCTACGGGCAGAACTAACGCGCCCATCCGTACAATCTTGGGCAGCTGCCAGCTCTGAATACGCTTTGTGTCTGCCACCGACTCAACTTTTTGGCTAGCTGAAAGCCTCAGTACATGCTCATCAATTTTTGACTCCACCTCATCCAGTGAAACACCATGCAACACAGCATTGCGGTATAACGCAATGAGCTCAGTTCGTGAAACTGGTGGTGTACTTGATCGCTTCATACGACTTACTCTGGTGTTTCCCAAACCACTGTTATCTTATTTTTGTCCGTTGGTAGTTTTGTAATAAACTTGGCGGCCACAGGTGGATTAAACTGCAAGCTACTGCTCTTAATAACACCAGTATTAGCAAAAACGGATTGCACTTCTGAAATTGGTTTCCCTGCCAACTCAAGCGTCATTGTACTTGGCTCAAGCTGTGGCACGGCTTTGGCAGAAAGATTGGCTTGCAGTACGACAGCACCCTTGCCTGAATTTTGTGAAGGTGCAGATAAAATTTCAGGGGCATCACTGGAAAGTGAAAAACCTGCAGGAACTTTAGTGCCTAAGACTTCTTCAGCTAACGGCACAAGATCAGAAACCTGGTATGACAATGCCGTCACCGTGGCTTCCGCATCAAGAACGAGCTCATCTGCTGCCGCCTCAAGTTCATCAGAGTATATAGCTTTTTTAACTACAACTTCTTCTGTAGGTAAAATAAAAGTGCCGTTACCAGATTCTTTTTTGAACTGTTCTTGTGCATCACGCAGCATGTTTTTCTTGGCTTCAGCTAGGAGTTGATCTCGATCTGCTTGAGCGACAACTCGGATCTCTCTGCTAGAGCCACCAGTAAACGCACCTACTGATTTAGCGGCATAGGTACTTTTATCAAAACTTGAGACTTTCAGTTCTTGATCCTTCTCGATATTACTTTCAACACCAATTACATACGCAGTTGCTGCTACTTTAGCTTCTCCAAAGGTCTTTGTTTCACTATTGGACGACGACTGCTGCACTGTGGCAGCATCAACCGTAACATCTTTATCGAGCAAAAACTGTAGTTGGCCAGATTGAACGACCGTACCTGCAGCAAAGGTCTTTTGAGAACTTGTCTTGTTGTAGATGACGACTTCACCTTTTGCCTTATCTCCCACAATCTTCACACCACTTGTTGTGCCACTCACCTGAGTGGTGACGGTTTTCGCAACAGTTGCGGCAGGAATACGCAGATTTTTTGCATCTGCTGTTTCAAGCTTCGGATCCAATGTCAATGTAACGTCACTGGCAATTGTTTTGGTAATTGGGGTAATCCGCGCTTCAACGGTGGTAAAGAAGAGCAACCAGACATAGCCGCCAATACATAAAGTGACTAACCCCGCCAAGAACCCACCTGCAATAAATATACCAATCTTGTGCTTGCTTTTCGAGTTACCCAAAAATTTATCCAAGAAACTAGCCTTAGATTTTTTTGTGGTTTTGCCTGGCACTTCTACTGCCAGTTCTTCATCTTCTTCACTTTCTGGCAAATGAGCTTGTTTAATAGGGATCCCAAAGGAAGTAGGTAAAAAATCTTTTGCGACCTCTACTGCGCGCTCTTCGTCGTCAACTGGAGCAATATTTTTATGCGCCACAGCGGAAAATCCCAGCTCTTTTGATTCCTTTTCAGGGTTATGAGCTGCCTTTTCCATAGGCTGGATCTCTACTTTATGCAGTCCCATGACTGCATTTCCTGCTTGTTGTGCCACAATTGATAATCCAAGTTCTGGTTTAATAATGTCTATGGTCGGGGCTTGGACGAATGGCGCTTTTTCTCCCCAAGAAGTATCAAGCAGTTTTTGCTGTGCTGCCACCAATTCCTCTTCAGTTAGTGAAAAAGATGCACAAATAAGTTTGCCAGGTAAGTGCGCTTCATTTTTTTCATGCAGATAGCGAGCAAACGCTTCCTGGATATCTGAGGATATATCTGCAGAACGACCAACAAACTGTGGACTGCCCACAGTACCTTGGGTAAGCACCGTTACTGCAATCTGCCCACTATTAATTACTAGAAGCACCGCAGAAAAATGTGGATTATGCGCCAATAAGTTTTGAATCAAGGCTTCTGATTGAACCAAAAATCCAACCGGCCGAAGCGCAAGCTCTGTAGTAACCTTGTGCAGTAGTGGCTTTTTACTGGCCACAACGTCACCATCCTTTAGCCAAGCTGGCTCGAGAATAAATATGACCTCATTAATATTTTCTGACTCTTTGCCCAGCTCTTGCAATCCTTCATCGGTTCGAACAACCAATGTTTCTGGATCCGTATATGCCAGAACTGGCGATTTATGCAAAATCTTACTCTCCTCCATAGTTATCTTGAGTAAGAGCGCTTGTACCGTGTTTTCTGTCAAAAGAATACAGATTTGAATCCGAGTCTCAAGTTCAGTAGCTGATGAAAATAAGTTAGGCAGGTCCATAATTTCCACGCAAATAACGACAGGCCAGTGACCTGTACTATTTAATTAAAGCAAATTTTGTGTCTAAAGACCAGCGGAAGTTGGGTCTAGGAGCTAGGGAATTATTCTGCAAACTGCAAATAAATTCTACGTACGCCAGCACTGACGGCTTCTTCTTTCTTGAATTTAAGTTTTCCAATTTGAGCAGTATGTTCAACGTGTGGCCCGCCACAAAATTCCTTGGAAATCCAATCTTTTTCAGCATCTTTACCAATTGTGTAGACACTCACTTCATCTGGATATTTTTCAATGAAAAAAGCAATTGCGCCAGATTGTAAGGCTTTTTGCTTTTCCATCACTTGTCTGGTGACTGGTAAGTCTTGCGCAATCCACTCGTTAACTTGTACCAAGACTTGCTCCACCTCAGATGGCGTTACTGCGGCAGGATGTGAAAAGTCAAACCGCAAGCGTTCTGCAGTAATATTTGAACCCTTTTGCTGCACATGTGTTCCAAGAATTTTGCGCAGCGCAGCATGGAGCAAATGGGTGGCTGTATGGAACTTTACTGTTTCTTCACTTTGGTCTTGTAACCCACCTTTGAACTTACCTGCGGATGCAGTGCGAGATTGATCAGCATGATTTTTGCGGCGTTTTTCAAAGTCTTCCAAGAAATTTTCTGCTGGTACTAAATCCAAGCCTTTTTCTTTAGCTATTTCAACACTTAGCTCTACAGGAAATCCAAATGTCTCATACAATCTAAATGCTGCGTCTACGGTAAGGAATGGTTTTTTTGAAGATTTTTGAATCGTTGTTGATGCTTTGATTTGCTCAATTTCGCGTAATCCTTTTTCAATACTCTTAGCAAACTTCTGCTCTTCCTGTGCTAAACCTTGAGCAATTTTTTCTTGCTGCTCGGCTACACTTGGATATGCATCCTGGTACATTTCAGCAATGATGGGCACGAGCTCAGCCAAAAATGAGCGTTCAATCCCAATCATCTTGCCATAGCGGATACTGCGACGCACCAAACGACGCGCAAAGTATCCTTGCTCTTTATTGGAAGGGAAAACACCGTCACTGGCCAAGAGCACAGCGGCACGCATATGATCTGCAATCACTCTAAATGATCGAGTAGTTTCTTCAGATTCTGAGTATTTTTTCCCTGAAATTTCTTCAAGCTTTTCAATTATTGAGGTAAAGAGTGAAGTCTTAAACACATCACCATCACCGTTGGCTGCTGCAGCAATCCGCTCAAGACCACCGCCAAAGTCCACATTTTTCTGAGGCAACTCTGCAAATGAACCATCAGCTTGTTTCTGATACTGCATAAAAACACTATTCCCAATCTCCAGGAACCGTCCGCAGTCACAGTTAACATGGCAGGGCTCATCTTTCCAAGGAGAATGTTCATGTAATTGCAGCTCTGCACCAAAGTCATAGAACATTTCACTATCTGGTCCACCTGGTTCACCAACAGGCATATTGCCAGGAACGCCAGCGCGTGACCACCAGTTTTTCTTTTCGTTATAAAAGAAAATACGATCAGTCCCACTCATGCCATCTTGTTCTGGATGTTCGCCCACCGTTGCGGTAATTCCTTTTTCTGAAAACAACTCTTTCCAAATTGCCACAGACTCGTCATCTTGTGGGATGTTTAAATCTGGACTTCCACGGAAAACCGTGACAAATAACCGTTCAGGTGCGAGACCCACTTCATCTGTGAGGAAAGTAAAAAACCAGCGCAGCTGCTCTTTTTTGAAGTAGTCGCCTAAAGACCAGTTGCCCAGCATCTCAAAAAATGTCGTGTGGCGGTTATCGCCCACCTCTTCAATATCTTGTGAGCGAAAGCATTTTTGACTATCAGCAATGCGTTTACCTTTTGGATGTGGCTCACCCAACAAGTAGGTAATCATCGGCTGCATGCCAGAACCGGTAAAAAGTGTCGTTGGATCATTCTCTGGCACCATTGGCGCAGAAGGAATAATCGCGTGTTGCTGTTTTTCGAAGAAAGAAAGATATTTTGAACGGATTTGTTGCGGCGTTACCATAGACTGCAATTGTACCATGAAATCTTACAAACCTTTGAAACGGCCAGAGGTTTTTTTAGGGGCTTCAGCTTTCTTTTTTGTAGAAGTTCCTGCTCGTGCTGGTAGCTCACGACCCTCATGAATATCCTGAATCTCTTGCATACTTTCGGCGAAGTAGCCAACCGCTTCTTGCATCAGTTGCTTCAAACGCTTCGGGAGCTCCACACCTGCTTCTTCACTAATAGTTTTCTGTGCAGTATCCCATTCATCCAAAGCACGTTTACGCAGTTCTTTACCCTGTTCAGTAGCAAATAAAAAATAAGCTGCTGCACCAGTTAATAATCCCATTCCAAAGCCTGTGATGAATGAACCAGAATCTTTTTGTTGGTCTTGCATAGTTACTTTCGAGATGACTTATCTCTGTTCAACCACCCTACAAACATCTCAAATACTTTGATGCCTGTACGAATACCCGTGGCTGCACCACCCAGACGTTGCAGTGGTTCTACGACAGCTGAGAATCTGGTTTCGACCGTATCAATCGTGGCGTTTACCTTGATTAAGGTTTTCTTTAATTCTTGCAAAACTTGGACCAGTTGATAGCCGACAATTGCCAGCACAACGGTGATAACTATTAATACTACTGCAAAGACTGTCGGTAATAATTCCATAGAACCTCGTTTCTAAAAATTATTGTAGCAGAAGTTTGTTAAGTTTCTGGAAGAGAATCAGAACCTAGTGCAGCGAACGAGAAAACAGAATGCTCGAGCGTACTTAAAACTGGACTTGGACATTTCGCTCAATTTTGGTAGTTTTGCCACGGCCATCACGCACTTCAATACTAATAGTACCCACGCCTTCCTTTAAGAAACTGGCTTCTGCACTGAAACTTCCATCTGGTTGTAAAGAAACCGGTTGAGAATCCACCGTCACAATTGCATCTGGTTCTGTAGTGCCTTCCACCCGAGTTTGAGGACCAACTACAGAGAATTCTTCAGGGGCAGTAATAGTCACTTCAGGTGGGAGTTGGAACTTGTACCATTGAAAACCAATATAGGCGATGATACAGGCAAATATCAAACCTAGTGCCGCTACTGTTAAAGCCACAGGAGTCACAAACGTCCGTTTCTTAAGCACGGGAGTTAAAAATTCCTGCGGGACTAACGTACCTTTGGCGCTTTCCTTGAAATCACGGCGCAGTAACCGCAAAAGTGGTTGGTAATCAAACTCAAAAATAGATGCGTAAATCTTGATGTATGCCTTCACAAATGTAGCAGCAGGCAGTTTATCAAATTGATTTTGCTCTAATGCTTCAAGATACTCGGCACGGATTCTCGTCCGACGAGCCAATTCTGCAATGGTAATCGCATGTTTGAGCCGTTCATCTTGCAACAACTCACCAACGGTTTTTTGACGCATACCTCTATTGTACTGGTTCTCGTACTGAAAAATGAATGTAAAACGATGCTGCGCAGGAGCGCACTACTCGCAAAATTACGCTGCCAATTTTTGTTTGACAAGTGCTGCAATTTCACTACCCTCTGCTGTTCCAGCAGTGGCCTGTTTGACCGCACCAATTACTTGTCCCATGGCCATGCCTGGATTTTCTGCAATTATTTTTTCTACAATAGCTGCCAGCTCTTCACTAGACATCATCTGTGGTAAATACGCTTGCAGTACAGCAATTTTTTTGTTTTCTTCTTCAACAAGATCGGTTCTGCCGCCTTTTTCATACTCCACGACAGCTTCTTTCATCTGCTTGATTTGCTTACGAATGATATCCATCACTTGCTCATCAGTTTGTGGACCTTTATCAATCTCAATATTCTTAACTTGGGCCATTAAAAAGCGAATTGTGCCCAGCTTAATGCTGTCTTTTGCACGCATTGCATTCTTCATGTCTTCAAGTAATGTATCTTTAAATGCCATACGACTCCTTTTGTGTAGTTGTATTGTACTGCACACCAGGCAAATTCTGCCAGTTGTGATTATGTCAGGATGCTTATTCTAAAAACTCAATTGAGTTAAGCAGTGCTTGCGTCTCGGGCTTTTCATAAAAGCCAATATCCAGAAAATCAAATCCAATTTTTTTGCTATCAATCAAAATAAAAGTGTTATACCACTTCATACCTTCTTCTTCAGCATAGGTATCCGTGCGCACCGCTTTATACTTCTGTCCTACCTTGATTATTTGTCGATTAAGAATCTTAAAGTCGTAATCCTCTACCATCTTTGAATTATCAAATAGTGCATCAAGTCTGTAGATCTGCACTCGTTCTACCATGTTTTCAGGAGTGGCAGCAGTCGTTTCTGTGTGACTTGGTGGAAACAGTTCTATGACCGGCACCACTTCATCTGCAGAGGTATGGATAATCCATCCAGCAGGGATTTCTAGACTTATGCCAATAGTGTGATCTTCATATCTTCCGCCTTGCCAAATGAGTTCTGCTGAGCTGGTGGAAGTATTAGTTTGATCTGTGTTGTTTGAGTCTGAGAGTGCAGCGGAAGCAGTTGCAGCAAGGTCAGTATCAGTTTGAGTTTGGTCTGCAGCATTTTGGGTAGCAGTAACAGTACTATTTTGTGAAAAGCTTAGAAAAGGAATATACGCACCGCGAGCAGCTAAGATGTATGTTGCCATCACTACTAGACAAAAACTAAACAAGAAATAAACCATCTTATATTCGCGTTTTTTTCGTTTTCTTGACATCAGTCCGCAGTATACCACAAAAATCTTGATCTGATCGAGACATTGTCCGCATTGTTCAATCAAAAAGTCCCCAAGCGAACTGCTTGGGGACTCAGAGGTTCAAAACTTCTTTACAGAATTACTGTAAATACTTATCAAGCATTGGTTTGACTTGTTCAAATGGATATGCGCCTGGGATCAATTCCTGTGGGCCATCCTTAGTGACGATGATTGTGCCTGGAGTACCATTGATTCCAGCTGCAGCACCACCATCCATGTCAGCTTTGACCTTAGCAGCCATCTCACCACTGTCTAAACATGTCTTGAATGTAGCTGCATTTGCACCTGCTTGTGTAGCAGCTGCAGTAATTGCTTCTGGAGTCAATTTACCACCGAGCTCATTTTGCTTAGCAAACACAGCATCTGCATACTTCCAGAATGCATCATTGCCACCCTGTTTAGCGACACACTCAGCTGCTTCTGCTGCTTTTTGTGCATTTGGGTGGAAAGGTAATGGATAGTATCTATACACTAAAGTAACTTTATCACCGTATTCCTTTAAGATTTGCTTGGTAACTGGATGAAACCGAGCACAGAAAGGACATTCAAAATCTGAATATTCAACGAGAGTGATTGTACCTTTTTTAGAACCGAGCTTGTAATCAGTTGCGGTAAGTTCAGGCATCTTTGCTAACTGCTCTTTAGTAGGACCTTCAGGCCCAGCAGCTGCATCACTTGGATTACCGGCCACAGGAGCAGGTGCGCCAGCAAGGCTTCCATTTTTGCGCATACTATTTTCAGTCCAGAGTGAACCGACAAAGAAACCACCCACAAAAAATAGCGCTGCGACAACAAGCAGTGCGAAATTTTGCTGTAAGAAATTTACGAAAGAGTTAAAAGAATATGGCGATTCTTGTTTCATGTATCCTTTCAAATTAGTACAAAACGAGTGAACTAGCTTATAGTCCACACAGTGTATATGCAAACCCCGCTTCTTGGCAAGGAGAAATTTGGGTATAATTACGATTCATGCCACTTTCTCCTTATCAACAAACACAGCTCGCCCGCTACGGTAATCAAGCCAAAGCATCAACCGCAGAACTTGAGCAGATGCCAGTGGAGTACGCCACTGGCCGCGCTGAGTTTGCGGGTCTGCCACTCCATGTTTCACCAGCAGTACTCATACCACGAATTGAAACTGAAGAGCTGGTTGAGCTTGTACTGCAGACAATCGCGGAACAGCTGCCTGTATATCAAACAGCACAATCCTTAAAAATTGCTGAAGTTGGCACAGGGAGCGGTGCAATTAGCATTGTCGTGGTCAAACATCTCGCATATATCAAACATATGGTGACGATAACCGCAGGTGATATTTCACAAGATGCACTTGCTGTGGCTCGCCAGAATCAGACTGAGTTTTTGAGTCCGAATGATGCGCCAGTTACGTTCATAGAAAGCGATTTACTCAAGAACTTTGACCGACATGCATTTGATATTATTGTAGCCAACCTCCCCTACATCCCCACCGAGAGACTGAGAGAACTTGATCATTCTGTGACAGACTACGAACCCAACTTGGCACTGGATGGAGGGCCACGAGGGCTAACGTTGATTTATAAACTGATCGACCAAGCCATTGTTCACTTGCGTCCAGGTGGGGTTCTCCTCTTGGAAATTGATGAATCTCACAGTGTCGTTGACTTTCGTGAGTTTGGACAGTATTTTGAAGTAATGGTTATACAAGATAGCTTTGGTAAAAATAGATTTGCCAAGCTGACCTATATACAACAGCCATTTCAGGCATAACTCTTAAGACAATTATATGCAAAAAGTTCCAACAACTGTTTTTTCAGGTTTTTTAGGCTCAGGTAAAACTACAATTATTTCCCATCTTATTGAAGAGCTGCAACAAAGTGGAGTTCAAGTGGTCTACATCAAAAACGAGATCGGTGATGAGAACGTGGATGGTCAGATTATGCAGGGTAAAAATATCGCCACCAAAGAGTTACTCAATGGCTGTATCTGCTGTACTCTAGTCGGCCCGTTCATTCAAGCGATTGATGAAATCATTGAAAAATTTCACCCAGATAGATTGATTATTGAGGCTTCAGGAGCTGCAGACCCCTCTGCAATTGCCTTGATGATTCAATCACATCCACGTTTAGAGCGTGATGGCAGTATTAGCGTGATTGATGTTGTTAATTTTGAAGGATATAAAGATCTTAGCCAGACTGCCCAAAACCAAACAAAGTTTACTGACTTACTGGTTTTCAATAAAGTCGAGCTGGCGGATTTAGAACGTAAACAAGCTGTGGTTGGATATGTGCGAGAATTAAATACTCACTCACCTGTGGTAGAAGCACCTCAAGGGAGATTGCACCCACAAGTAGCGTTTGGACTTTCCACTACACAGCTTTCAGCACTCCTCGATTCTGCAGAAGGAGTTGCACACCAAGCTCATCACGACCACCAAAATCATCTTGCTGAAGATGGTATCTCTACCTTTCACCTTACTGAAGAGGGAAGCTGTAGTGAAGCAGATCTGCGCGCTTTTTTAACAGAACTGCCAGGTTCAATTTACCGCGTTAAAGGGTTTGTGCATTTAGACTCAGGAGAAATTATTATCGCCAATAAAGTTGGGAGTCGTATTTCATTTGAACCCGCACCAGAAGGATTTAGTAACACAACAAACTCTATCGTCTGCATCGGTTTTTCTATTGCGCCACTGGCGAATGAGGTAGTAAACAGCCTACGCTCTATTCTCAAAAAATAGCCGTTGGATTGCTTCCATTTTTTCTGGATTAAGCATCGCTTTCATCAGCTGCATTGCCACTTCTTGATCTCGGAAATCATCTTGTTGCACCAGTTCTAAAAAATCCTCAAAACTAACTGCATGAACCGCAATTTTTTCACCAGGTTCAGGCTGTGGCTCTTGAATTTTTTTGACGTTATATGCCACAAATGCATGGATCATCCAATCAATACGCGTCGATGGATGAAAACTAAACCATGGACTCCAGCGATCTGCATGATAACCACCTTCTTCCAATAACTCCCGCTTCGCTGCTTGCTCAGGCGTTTCTCCTGCATCTACAACACCACCAAATAACCCCCAGAATGGTTTATGTGATGGCTGTTCTTGTCGTGTTACCAATATTTTTTTGTTTTTTGTAATCGCAATTACGCCTGCTGAATCTGGACGTCGAGCACGTTCAAAAGTCACGACACTACCGTCATAAAGTTCTTGAGGCCAGTGATAAATTGAAAAAAACTTTCCTGTGAATACCTTTTCAGCAGTATCTGGGATCTGCTTATTGAGTGTAATTGAATCTGTCATACGATTAGATATTAGAGTAAGTAACTTTCTTCTTCCTCTGCTTGAGCGGCTGTATCAGGAATAAAGTACATATCTTGATGATACTCGTTTTCACCAATAAATTCAGCCTCACCTTTGATAATTTTTTCAAGTTGTTTACAGGAGAAGCAACCCATTTCCCCATGATTACACTTGAATCTACCTAGTTTGCGAGCTAACTTTACTTGTTTGGCCACTTGGAGAACTTGGTCATAGGCTAACTCCAGATCAGGCAAAGGTTTTTCAACTGGCTCAGCACTAGTGGCAATATACCAATAACTGAGCTTAGAAACTTTGCGTCCCTGGGTGTTATGAACGAGCAACGAATAAATCGGCAGCTGCAGAGAACGCGCATCTTCTTCACGCTTGCCAGTTTTGAAATCAATAATATGGACAGAATCATCTTCAGGAATATACTCAAGCCAGTCCACTTTACCACATAAAATTATTTCATCTTGTTCTGAGATCCAGTAGTGAGGCAAGTCTGCTTTTATCTTTACCGCCATCTTCAAAAGCGGACCAGGATTATTGCTGACGTTGCGTAACATCTCAATCCCCCGCTCTTTATACTGAGCTTCTTGGGAAGCACTGGTAAAGCCACCTCGTTTACCTGAAACATTTTTCCACACTTCTGAAAACCGGTCCAAGAGTGACCGCTTAAACCGCTCTTGAGTGGGTAACACCGAAAGGGATTCTAAAACTTGGTGAACTGTCTGCCCAAGTGCCAATGCAGGACTGACAATCTGAATTTTATGATTGGTACGAGGATCTCTATAAACATTATTTAAGTAATAGGCTTTGGGACACTTGAGGAAATCACTCATTGAACTATGTGAAACCCAAGTAGCTGAAAACTTATCTGGCATAGGAATATAACGGTCTGTTGCACGCGTTGTGGAACAATAATACAACATTTTCTTGTATTTGGTGCAGCAAACTGCACGGAATTGTGAACACTATCATGAGTTCGCAAACGAAAAGCACCACTTGACCAGGTAAAATACTGGTTGAGAGGTGCATATGAAACAGAAACCAAAGTTAACGCTT
>OMIS01000064.1 GCA_900299155.1 bacterium | reverse complement strand
TAATGGTACTTCCTGTTGAATATGAGTATAATAGTAACGTGACACACACCACTATTATTTTAGTTCATTATAATTCAGACGAAGAAACAACTCGTTGTTTACAAAGTCTTGAGAAAATTACACTTGCTGAAAATGCCTACACTGTTGTTGTTGTAGATAATGGTTCTACAATACCATATCAAAGACCTGAATTGAGAAAATCTAAACAGGTACATTTTTTGCGTAGTGAAGCAAACTTAGGATTTACAGGTGGGAATAATTTAGGTATTCACTATGCTATAGAAAAGTTCAACTCTGATTATATTATTTTATTAAATAATGATACGTATGTGGCTCCCAACGCTTTTGAATATTTACTTGCAGAAGCAGAAGCATATCCTCGAGCTGGCATTATCGCCCCAAAAATCTATTTTGCAAAGGGAAGAGAATTTCATACAAATAGCTACACTGAAGAGATGCTTGGTAAAGTATTGTGGTATGCGGGTGGGAGTATTGATTGGCAGCATCTGGTGGCCTTTCATCGCGGCGTTGATGAAGTTGACCGCGGGCAGTTTTCCAGTCAAGAGCGCTCAGAATTCGCAACGGGCTGTTGTATGCTCGTAAAACGAGAAATTTTTGAGAAGGTTGGACTGTTTGACCGCCGTTACTTTTTATATTTAGAGGACGTTGACCTCAACATGCGCGCACAAAAGTTTGGCTATCAAATTCGCTATGTTGATAAAGCAAAAGTCTGGCATGTTAATGCTGGTTCAAGTAGTGGGTCAGGCTCATTACTGCATGTCTATTATCAAACGAGGAACAGACTGTTATTTTTTCAACAGTATGGTTCATTGAAAACAAAACTGATTCTGTATAGACTATTGATACGCTTTTTATTGTCAGGTAGTGCATATGAGCGCTTAGGGGCATTTCACTATTTGACTAATCAATTTGGTAAACAGCCCATTATATGAATAAACAACCGATTACTGCTGTAATAATTGCCTTGAATGAAGCTGAGATGATCGGAGCTTGTATTGATACTGTAGCTTGGTGTAGTGATATTTTGGTTATTGATAATGGGTCTGTTGATGAAACAGTTAAAATTGCGGAACAAAAGGGGGCCCGAGTAATTTCGGTTAAGCACCATTCGTTTTCAAAAATCAGGAATGAAGCACTAAAGCAAGTGAAAACAGAATGGCTTCTTTACATTGATGCTGACGAAAGAATTACTCCTACACTTTCTAAGGAAATACTTCTGGGGATTGAGACAAATGCTGCTGACGCATTCTCATTTAATCGTACTAATGTATTGTTTGGAAAACCCATGCAATATGGTAATTGGCAAAATGATTCAGTAACAAGAGTCTTTAGAAAATCAGCACTCCAGGAGTGGAAAGGAGATGTGCATGAAGGTCCCCAGGTTCTGGGCAGTACAGTATCACTTAAAACTCCACTTATTCATTTGACACATAGATCAGTAGAATCGGGTTTAATGAAAACAGCAGTTTGGACTGGAATTGAGGCCAGACTACTCGCTAAATCCATTTCTACACCAGTAAGCCCACTTACCGTACTTCGTAAAGCAGTTGCAGAGTTTATACGCCGTGCTGTCTTAAAACAAGGATATAAAGATGGAGAAGTAGGCTTGATAGAAGCTGCTATTCAAGCGATTAATAAAGCTCTGATTTATATACAAGTTTGGGAACAACAGAATAAAAAAACGATTGAACATTCATATCAGAAATTTGAAAATGAACTGCAGCAATCTTGGAAGGATTATTATGATAATAAGTAACCTGGAACATCTGCTTGTTAAGAATTATTACTGTTTAGCTCCCGATCTTTTTGAACGACACAGCTATATTTCACATTTTATTACAGCTCAAGATTCTGTATTAGATGTGGGAGGAGAAGACAAAATTCTCAAGAATCGGGTGGGCATTGAAAAATATGTTACTGTTAACGTTGCTTCAAATGAAGAGCACTATAATCATTTCGATACCACTGATATGGAGAATGTGCTTTATGACGGCAAAGATCTCCCATTTAAGGATAAAGCTTTTGATATTGTCTTATGTATCGATGTACTTGAGCACGTTCCTTTTGAGGCGCGTACTGCCTTAATTAAAGAAATGCTACGGGTAACTAATAAAATGCTTATATGTTCAGCTCCATTTGGTACACAAGAACATATCGAAGGTGAAAAACTGCTGTATAAAAAATTGAGATCTATGAATAAGAGCGTTGAGTTTTTAAAAGAACATATTAGCAGGGGGTTACCTACTCCAGAGGAAGTTAGCGGATGGGCAAACCGTTTTAGTGGAATGACTACATATTCAGGTAACTTTAAACTTTCAAATTTTTTGCTTTTGTTGCATATATATGAAGCAAAGCAGCCAGTGATAAATCATTTGCTATTTTTTGTAAAAATGTTTATTAATTTTTTCTTAAATATTCTTGTAGTGCCATTTTTAACTGGTAGTAAGAAGTATTCTTCTGCTACTAATCGTTTTTACTTAATAATAAATAAATAAATATGAAAATCTGTTTTTTCTCACCATATTTTCCAGATCATTTTGGTGGGGGTGAGAAGC
>OMIS01000063.1 GCA_900299155.1 bacterium | reverse complement strand
CTCAAAATGTCACCCATCCAGTTCAAACAGCAATTCCAAAGTCGTTTAAAATCTGTCTAAAGAAAGGGGTGCTTGACATACCCTTATTTTGATACATCTCAATTGCGGCTGCATGTCCAGGTAAAATTTCTTTGTCAGCAATATTCTCTATATCCATCCATTCCCAACCCTCACACTTATCTGGTTCACAGAGTTGTGGCTCGTCTGCAACTTGCTCTGCCACATAGACAAAGTGTACGAAGTCATATGTCTCTTGGTTTTCTCGCACTACACCTAAATATCGTAAACTGCTAGTTACAATACCTGTCTCCTCGCTCAATTCACGCTCCACTGCTGATGCAATAGGCTCATTGAGCTCAACTCTACCGCCAGGTAATCCATACCAGCCTGCTTTGTAACTATTTTTGCGCTTGCCGAGTAATACTTGACCGTGAAGGTTTACAAGTACTACACATGTTCCGATGTGTTGTGGCTCTTTCATAAATAATGCTCAAGTTTATGTGTTAATGAGAGTGTACCACAGTGACAGTAGTTATGCCTTCACTGGCATAAAGCTATCAAACATGCAGTCAATGATTGACTCTATGAGTCCAAATCCAAAAACAAAACCAATATTCTTACCAAATACTGAAATGAATTTGCTCAATATATCCTCAGCAGCAAACTTACCTGAACGAAGGTCTAAAGGCGAGATTCCTGTCATCTCTGCTAGTGAATGAATATTCCCATCTAGATGAAAATTCCCATCTGCATCAACGCCAAAGCTGGGAGTGGGCAGCCCTGACATACTTGAGATCCCTGACAAACTTGTACTTGCCTGAGACAGTGAGCCCAAAGAGTGCATGCAGAATAATCCACAAGAACCTGCGAGTGAGCTTAGTGCATTGAAAACAGTACTAGTGAGTGAAGCTCCTGCAGCAAATGTCTCAGCAGTAATACTAGTTGCAATAGTAGTAATTGCTTCATTGGCATCACTGCGCAGTGTGAGTAATAGCTCTGGGATAGGTCGTGTGTTTTTTTCTTCAGTTGCTTTTGGAGCTTCTGACTCAAAAAAAGCATCTAAGTCGAACTCATCTGCTAGTATAAATTGTTCATCTATACGCTTAGTATCTACGGTATCTACAACTTCAATCTTTTTCATACAAAGAGTTCATGCAATGGTGTGTCTGCAGTCTTAGGGCTGAGGATTTTCTGAACTATTTGCTCTCTTGCACTATCACCCACAACTCTTGCTGTGAAACCGAGCGCTGCTGCAAAAAATGCTAGTTCAGGTACTTGTATCCCAGACTGAAAAAGTGCTTCATCAATCCCAATAACCTGTGGGATACCTTGTTCATTGACTTTAGTTTGTATAAATAAGACATGTCTTGGTAACTGACTTCGGAGTAGCGTATGGATTGGAACTCCAGCTGCAATTTTTGAAGCTGCTGCTGCACCTGTTACTAATTGTGTGTCTGGTTTAGATTTACCATGAAGATGCGCTGCTTCCTTGATCGTAAGCTCTGGTGTTTGAGTAACTTGAATCGTAGTAGCAAGAGTTGTCTTTGTATTGGTGAATGCATCAAATGTAATAGCAAGTGGTGTCCCATGATCTGGAGTAATACTACTGACAACATCCCTTTTCTTGGAACATGACGTAGTACTAATGCCGCTTTCCAACGCGAGTACAAATTGTGGTGCTACTGCAGCTGCTGCTGCCAAAGCTAATAAACTGTCTGTATGTTTGCCAAACTGTGATATTTCAAGTGCCCCAAAATGTATTGGGACAATTTGTATGCGAATGTCGGGCCCATGATCTGTTTGTATTAATTCTGCGGTAATGGGAAAACAATCTTCTGGATTCTTCCCTAAAGCAACTTTGCCCCAGAATGGTCCAACTATATCTTTTTGAAGTAATCCCATCCAACTAGGAAGTATGGTGTCTGAAGGTATAACACAATTAAATTTTTGTGATAAAAACCAAGATCCCATCTGCATGATTTGATCAAATGTTGCTATTTGTTTTGACTTATTTGAATAATCACCTGCAAGTATTTCATGGGTGTCAATTTCATGTAGTTTATATGGATCTTGCTGAGTTGCTCCCTCTTCAGCTACTTCTCTACTAAATAATAAAGCCATACTTCCTCCGTTGCTAAATAATGCGACTTAGTTGCTTTAAGTATACTACAAAAAAATATTTAATGCAACTAAGTTGCATTAAAATAGTTCGAGAAAAGTATAACGAT
The DNA here is from genome assembly GCA_900299155.1 of bacterium. Classification (GTDB taxonomy): domain Bacteria; phylum Patescibacteriota; class Microgenomatia; order UBA1400; family PJMF01; genus OMIS01. The sequence continues at coordinate 5,386 of OMIS01000063.1, read as the reverse complement.
ATAAATTTTAACTATAGATAATATGCTTTTGACTTGGAACTATTTTTAGTAGTTGTGGCCTTGAGTGAATTACTCCACGAACCAGGCATGCAGCCATTGCCGCCGCGTACCGTAAAGTAGTATGAAGTGGCTGGTGCTAGCATATCAATGGTATAGCTATTCACCCCATTTGAATCCGATGCAGGTACTTCAATTCCAAACCGCTGATCACCTGGCGTATAACCAAAGCTTATATAGTAGTTCTTGCTGCCTTTAGCAGGCACATAATACAGCGTAGCCTGATTTCTCTTTGCAGTTATTTGAAAAAGTTGCGGTGCATTTTCTGGAGCCTGGTCCGTACATCCAGGAGGTGTCGGTACTGTATTATTAGTAGATTGGGTTGGTGGAGTAACACTACTTTGAACAGCAGTGGGCTCAATTCCAAAAACAGGATAACTGGAAGTAGTTTTCCAAACACCTGCAAAATTCCAGGAATTTAGTGGGGGATTTACTTTGTTATTTTTGAAATATGAAGGAGTGCTGTTTGCAGCATTTACAGCCATACAGGTTCCGCTGCCAGCTCCTGAACACGCAGTGGTCAGTGAGATATATTCATCAAAATATACATTAGGAAAATCACCGTTACTATAACCGAATACTGCTCCAATCGGACTAGAAGTCCCTGTCGCTGATCCTGCAAAAAATGAGTTGCTCACTGTACCTGCTGATATATAGCCCACCAATCCACCCACACTATATCCACCATCTGCTACTATAACTGCACTACTATAAGAGCTCGTTATAGTTCCATTTGCCATCCGCCCTACAAGTCCTCCCCCATATGTATCAAAAGTAAAATTTCCTGATGTATAACTATCAGATATATTTAGTGTTGAGCCAACATTCCCAATACCTACCAGTCCACCTCCGTAGATCCATGTTGTATCAATAGCACCACTGAAGTATGTCCGAGTTATATTGAGTGTGCCGCCTACATTTACAAGACTAACAATTCCTGATGCAGATTCTCCAATATTTGTGAGGGTGGATGAACAGTCTGAAATCGTGAGTGTCCCTGAAGATGCACCTACAAAACTCGCTGAGTATGAACTAGATCCAGCAGTAACAGATCCATCTCGTAAGTTGAGATTTTTTATGACCGCCCCATCAGCTGTAAATGAAAAAAGACCTGCATAACCATTTGATATTGATATTTCCAAATGAGAAATCGTATAGCCATGACCATCTAAAGTACCTGAAAAACCAGTACTGGGAGCAAGCGAATCAAACGCCCCGCCGCTGCAATCAATATCATTAGCAAGTTGGTAATATGCTGTTAACTCATTATTGATTTCTTGGAGCTGTGCACAGGTTGTAAGGAAGTATGGAGATCCGCTGGTGCCACTGCCCGTACCTGAAAATGCCACAGCATGCTGCGGAAAAAAAGATACAATCCCGATCAAAAGTATTGTAAAGAACGCACCTTGTATAAGGTGCATTTTATTTGGCATATACATCATATTCTCATAGTATTGGTTGGTGCACAATTAGCATACTGCGGTTGAAATTTTAGTTCTGTTACAATACTTCTATGGCTCAAAAAAATATATCTGGTGGATTAGTGCATCAGCTCCCTACTGATTTGAAGCAAGCTCTGTCCAATGACAGTAAAGCTGTAGAATTGTGGGAGAACCTAACTCCGTTGGCGCGTAACGAATGGATTTGCTGGACGATCTCAGTTAAAAAACAAGAGACACGCAGTGAACACGTCGCTCGTGTTTGCAAACAATTAAAGGAAGGCAAGCGCAGACCGTGTTGTTGGATTGGCTGTATCCACAGAACAGATAAAGAAATCAGTCCTTCTATAAAATATATTCTCAGTAAAAAAGCTAAATAAATACATAAAATCACAAGGGTTGCTTAGTTACTCTTTGGAGTGAAAACTAATGTGGCCCAAATCCAATTAACTTGGCAGCTTCATACAAACCCCACAAACCCAAGCCTACAAATGCGAGACTTCCTAGGAAAGAAATAAATGCATTTTTTACTGCACTGATTGTTTTACGTGGAGAGATAAACAACAAAATATTAAGTATCATATGCCCCAAAAATACACCAGTCGCGAAGCCAAAGACGTTAACAACATTAAAGAGTGGAATGTAGCCAGCGAAATCATCTAAGCCCAAAATAAACGGAATAGTAAATGAAAGCAAAAACAAACCAAGTAGACTTTTATGTGTTGAATCACCTAGTGAAGTGTGTGGCACAAGTTTATTAAGAACTGGAGCTACAAGTCGGTTGAATTGTGATAAGACAGACTCAAAAAGTTGTACGAAACCGAGAAACCTAAATTGATAATTACCTCGGTCATCTTTAACGTGATCTAATCCTTCTTCAGCTAATCTAAACAACACTAATGCTGCAACAACGATCATTGCTGCCATCAGTGCTTTTACTTCTCTAAAAATATCCCAAATCAATAAAATTAATATTGTGCCTGCTGCGTTGCCGAGTGCAGTGCCAATCTCAATCATGATTCTATTTTTCCAACCAGGGTACTTAGACATCAAACGCCCAATGAAAATGGCAAAATCAATTGAAGTTTTTAAGTAAATTGTTAAACCCACTAAAATATCTGTAAAACGAATTTTGATAGAGATATGTTCTCGAGCAATGACAAATTTATTAAGCAAATTAATTTCACCATACAACAGAGCCACACATGCAGCAAAAACTACAATCGTTAGTGAAAGTGGAATAATTTGTTCAGTAAGTATATGTGAATGAGTTTCTTCTCGAGACATTTTGATAGAATAGCAAATGAAGACAGCATCTACAAGGAGTCAGGTTTTGTAGTTTGTTTTTCTTACTGCTACAATAGCTTCATGAAATCACTCGCAACACAAATCCTCCTGAATCAATTAGAAGCTGCACACAAAACGTTAGAGCAGACTATGGATGGTGTAACTACTGAAGTGGCACATTTCCAACCTGTTGGCACCGCCAACCCCATTGCAGGCACCTATGCTCATTTAGTTTTTTCTGAAGATATGTTTTTGCATGGTTTCTTAAAAAAATCTGCACCATTGTTTGAAACAACATTTAAGGACAAAACTGGAGCTAGTGCGGTGCAGCCCACTGATTGGGAGGTAGAGTACCCAAAGTGGCTGCGTAGTGTGAAGATTGATGTCGAGCAGTTTCGTGCATATGCGCTTGCCGTATTTGCAGAGACTGAAGCATATGTGAAGACACTTTCTGATGAGGATTTAGAACAAGAAGTAGACATGAGTATCTTTGGTATGGGCAATAGAAAAGTCTATGATTTTATCTCAAATTTATTGAGTGGCCATGTCTATCCTATTATGGGAGAGGTAGCTGTTCTGAAGGGTATTCAAGGCCTCAAGGGTTATCCGTTTTAATTAAAAGGTGTCTTTATACTAAATTAGAATTTCCTACATTTTTCTTACAGTAGATCTGTAGAATATATAGCATGCAAAAAATTATCCCTCACCTTTGGTTTGACAAAGAAGCGCAGCAAGCAGCAGAGTTTTATGCGCAGGTTTTTCCTAACGCTCATGCAGATACTCCACAAACCTTGCATGACACTCCTTCAGGTGATGCAGCACATGTATCATTTGAAATTGCAGGCTATAGATTTATGGCCATCAGTGCTGGTCCGTACTTTAAGATCAATCCATCTATTTCATTCATGCTCAATTTTACTGAAACTACGCATCCGCATGCTCGGGAACAAATAAACACACTGTGGGAAAAATTATCTGAGGGTGGTTCTGTACTTATGCCATTGCAAGAATATGATTTCAGCAAATGGTACGGGTGGGTACAAGATAAGTATGGAGTCTCTTGGCAGCTGATGCTGGCCAATCCAGAAGGCGAGCAGCGACCATTTATTGTGCCATCGTTATTATTTACCAAAGAAAGAACTGGTAAGACGCAAGAAGCGATCAATTTTTACACTTCAATTTTTAATACCTCAAAAGTTGGTATGGTGGCGAAGTATCCTGCAGCAGCAAAACCTGATCCTCAAAGTACTGTGATGTATGCTGACTTCATGCTTGCAGGTCAATGGTTTGCGGCTATGGACGGAGGTATGATGCATGAGTTCACATTCAGTGAAGCTACGTCATTTGTGGTTTCCTGTGATTCTCAAGAAGAGATTGATTATTTCTGGGGTAAATTAAGTGCTGTGCCTGAATCAGAACAGTGTGGCTGGCTCAAAGACAAGTTTGGTATTTCCTGGCAAATTACGCCAAGCAGTATGAATAAGATGATGAGTGAAGGTACTCCTGAACAAGTACAGCGAGTAACCCAAGCATTCCTGAAAATGAAAAAATTTGATATTGCTGCACTTGAAAGTGCATATGCTGGTGAGTGATGTGTAGGACATAGATATAGACGCATTTAAAAGACGGCTATTGTGCAAATTATTTAATAAATACAGGGAAATACTATATGGAAAAACAACAACCTATTACTGTAAAAACTACTATCGCTGCACCGCTTACCAAAGTATGGCAGTATTGGAATCAGCCAGAACATGTTATGCAGTGGGCATTTGCTTCAGACGATTGGGAAGCTCCAGCTGCAACCAATGATTTACGAGTGGGTGGACAGTTTAGTACTACAATGGCAGCCAAAGATAAAAGTACAAGTTTTGATTTTACCGGCACCTATGTAGTGGTAGAAAATGAATCTGTAATTGAGTACGATATGCCCAATGGCAGACATGTGAAAGTGGAGTTTATCCAAGTCCCAGAAGGCGTCCAAGTAATTGAGACATTTGACCCTGAAGGTACACATTCTAGAGAAATGCAGCAAGCTGGTTGGCAGTCAATTCTCAATAACTTCAAAAAGCATGTAGAAAATGCCTAATAAATGTTGGTATGCAAAAATACAAAAATATTGATGAATACATTCATAATTTCCCGCCTGAAGTTCAGAGTATTTTGCAGCAGGTGCGAGCAGTCATTCAAAAAATAGCGCCACAAGCATCTGAAGCGATTGCATATGGTATACCTACCTTCAAACTTAATGGCAATCTAGTACATTTTGCTGGGTACGAGCATCACATAGGATTTTATCCTGGGGCTGAGGCAATTGAAGAATTTGCACAAGATTTGAAAAAATATAAAACATCAAAGGGTACAATTCAGTTCTCACTTACTGGAGATATACCGTACGACTTACTAGAGAAGATCACCATATATCGTGTTCAGAAGAACTTAAGTAAAGCTACTTCCCACTCAAAAGCACAACGAAATTAAAATAATTTTCCTGTGCACTGGGTACTCCACCTTGTAATTTGCTGAAATTTAGTATATCTATTTGTAAGCAGTATTTTTTGGTACAAATACTATCAATACTACTTTCTTAATTTGATATGCAT
>OMIS01000062.1 GCA_900299155.1 bacterium | reverse complement strand
TATTAAGACAGTAAATGAATAATAGGTTGATAAATATTTTTTAGTGAGAAAGTATATTGTTACACCAGTAATTAAGCTTATAAATGCAGTCGCAAATATTGTTGCATAAGCTGGATTTAAAAAGAGAGCGAATGGTGCATTTACATAGTATATCAAGGGTCCAGTAAACATATCTGCAGGACCTGTTCTAGGCCCGATAAGGGTAACGTCCCCTTTTGTGATGGCGCTAGCATTTTCAGCAATCTGGATTTGATCAAAACCAAACGGGGAACTATTAAAGTAACTTACCCGCAAAATAATAGCAAAAAGAAATATTGCAATAAGTAAGGAGTTTGATTTAGCAGTTTTAAAGTAAGATCCAGTTATTATCATCCTAAAAATTATCTACTAGTATCTTACTGAACGCAATATAAGCAGTTGTAAACTTAACAGTACTAGATCTTCTTGATCTGCAAGAAATCGAGCTCGACTGGGGTTTCACGACCGAAGATATTGACCAAGACAGAAACTTTGCCTTTTTCTTCGTTGATATCGTTCACTGTACCCAAGAAGTCGTTGAATGGACCATCCACAATCTTAACAGCTTCACCTTCCACAAAGTCAGCTTTGTATTGAGGTGTAGCTTGAGTCATGTACTTTTTGATAGCTTCAACTTCATGTTTCGGAAGTGGAGTAGGTTTGTTGCCAACGCCTACGAAGCCAGTTACTCCTTGAGTGGTGCGAACAGCCAACCAAGAATCATCAGTTAATTCCATCTGCACTAACATGTAACCTGGGAAAATTTTCTCGTTAACAGTTTTGCGTTGACCGCGCTTGATTTGAATTTTTTCTTGAGTTGGGATCAAAATTGAAAGAATTTTGTCTGTTAAGTTCAATGTTTCAGCACGTTGCTTGAGAGTTTCTGCCACTTTGTTCTCATGGCCAGAGTAGGTGTGAACGACGTACCAGCGAGCTTTTTTGTTTTCAACTTCAGAGACAATAACTAAGTTAGGAGTGGAAACTTTCACTTCCTGAACTTCTGGTGGTGTCATTTGTTGTGCGTCGTTTTGTGCCATATGTGCTTTGCTGCGTGCAGCAGTTGCTTATACTTTTTATAAAATAAAACCAAGTAGTGATTGGAAAACATAATCAGCTACTCCAATGTATGTTCCAACTAACACGCTGACAGCAATTACTAAGATGGTCATCTCAATAGTTTGCTGTTGTGAAGGCCAAGAGACTTTCTTTATTTCTTGGATTGTTTCACGAATATGCGCAGAAAGAGAGAACATAGAGGGCTATTTTATCAGATAAGAAGCTACTTGGGAAGAGTGTGGCTTATTTTGCGGCATTGTGCCATATTCACTTTCAATTAGTTTTTTTGATTCTGTATGTCTGAATTAAATCCCACACCTTTGAGTTTTAAACGATCAGCCATACTCACTTTATGATCTGCATCTTGTTTCAGAAGTTCTTCAGGAGAAACTGGTGGTTGTGTAGGAAGCGGGGTGAGTGGCGTTTGAGCAGGCGTGGTGGGCGCACTACTGGCCTGGTGTTTATTCTTTAATTCTTGCAAAACTGAGTCTAATCGTTGTTGCTGTGGTGCGGCGGGAATACTAGGAGTTTGTGGTTGCGGTGCTACTTGTGGAGCTACAGATTTAATTAACGTAGGGTCTGGTGAAACACGTCTTTGCAAAACTTCTTTAGGTGGTGTTGGATTTTTTTGTGGCTGGTATGCGGCTGCCCCAGATTGTTGTGACAATTCTGTAGCAGTAGGAATCATAGGTTGTTTTTTTCTTCCAAAAATGAGGAGCAAGAAAGCTATGATTAAGAAAAGTGCCCCAGCTCCGATTACAATATATGGTGTAGCAATGCCATAGACCTCAGGATTATTTTCGTATGTGCTCAATAGTGGTGAAAATACCTGTGGGAGAGTTCCAAACCAAGCTGTGATGCGTGCCCACAGAGCTTGTGAAGTATTGGTGGAGAGTGTTGTAGTAGGTTCAGAGGACGATAGATCTGGCGTAGCCACAGGTGTGGCCGATGGAGTAGCACTGGCACTTGGAGTAGCTGTTTTAGTGGTCAAAATTGGAGTAGGAGTGGGTAGTGCTGTAGGACGAGGTGAACCAGTTGGGCTAGCAGATGGCTTAGGACTTGCACTAGTTGTAGGTTTAGGTGTTGGTGTGGCAGTGGGCTTTACGGATGGCGTTGCTGTAGGTTTTGGAGTAGCTGTAGGGTGGGGTGAGCTACTAGGAGCTGGTGTAGCGGTCACTGCATCAGCTATATTGCAGGCACTACTACTAACATTGAGTGGGTTACGGCAGCTTCCTTTATAGCAACGCAAACCTGCAGCACAGTCACGGTTGGATCGACAGGGTTCATTGCAACTTTGATAGGTAATTGGTTGTGAAGTACTTGCTGTTGTTATGCCACCTTTCGTAGTACCACCAGTTGAGGCCAATGTTATCCGTGGCATACGGCAGCTTGTACTTTCCAGATTCTGCAGTAACCGACACTTGTTGTACCAGCAGGTTAAGCCCGCAGCACATTCTCTGGTATCTGCACAATATTGATTGCAGCTACGACGCAACCCTTGATCTGGAGCAGCACTGCATGAAGTACTTGTCACGTTTGTGACGAGGCGGCATCGTTTTTCACTGCCATTGTCATAGCAGCGTTGGTCAGCTTTACAATCACTATTGCTATTGCAGGTTTCATTGCACTGGCGAACTGTCGTGGAGTATTCCGTAGTAGTCTGCCAAGCATTGTTATCCTCCTTTTGCTCTGGGTAGACATTGTCAGGATCAATGGAAACGACAAATGTATTTTTCTGGGCAGCAGTGAACACACCTTTAATGGTGACACTTTCACCTTCAGTCTTTGAAGTTAAATCTCTATATACCAAAGTATTTCTAATATATGTTTGATTATTAATCTTCAACTCTACATTAACTGGTGTGGTAGGGGCGGTAGTATTTTTGACACTGTTTTGGATCGCTGCGGTATGTTCGACCTCATACTGTTTACCAGGCTGAAGCGCGTTTGCTGAAACCTCTGTGGATGTGCCAGTTTGGTAAAAAGTGAGTTTAGTATTCGAGCTATCTAATGTTTTAAAGTAGAGATCATCGAGTCCAGTTGTCGTTTGGGTGGCTGGTGGTGTGATCGTGTACTCAAAATTTTCAGAAGTACGTAATTCATCAATCTGTTGACTATTGCTTACTGCAATGAGTTTGGAACGCTCTCGATCAAAATTGACTTGCAGTTTGCCAGCTTTCTTTTGCTGGAACTTTACCGTCAAGATTGTTTGTGCAGTATTTGGCTCAGCGCTATGTGCGCCGCCGTCTGGAAATTGACCAATGAAGGTAACGGTATAGCCGTGGTCTACTTTCTTAAATTCTAGGAGCTCTTTACGAATACCAGACTGTGGGTTGAGAAGAACATCTGTTACATCAATCGTTTCATGGGTTATTAAGTCAAAAACAAACGTAACCTTTGTAGGAATCACCGTGTAGGGGATGAGTTTAATGTCAAAAGATCCCGTCTCAGCAGCAGGGAACGAAGTCCCAGGTTTTGGTGAGAATTCAAGCTGTGCCGTCCCAGTTGGAGTCATGGCTCGCTGGCGAATGTCTTGGCTTTTCTGAAGTGGACCAATCACAAACAGTATGAGGCCAAGCAAAATACAAAAAATGCTCAGAACTAGAGACCCAAACGCAATAGCGCGGGCTACATTTCTCGAGTTGTCTCTAGTATTTTTTGCTGACATTGTATGGACACTTTTTTGTGTGCATATTCATCTTACCGAGTTCTGACACGGACTGCAATGGAAGACTTCGACATTTGGGGTATAATGAGGACAGAGAGAAGTTCTTAACCAGATATTTAGCCTGGTATTGTAGTAAGTAGAATGGAGAAAGCAATGGAAAATACTGCACCAAAAAAGGTTAGAAAAGCCATCATTACTGATGCTGGTTTTGCAAGTAGATACCTTCCAATTACAAAAACTGTGCCTAAAGCCATGTTGCCACTGGGTAACAAGCCAATTATGCAGCTCGTAGTAGAAGAGTGTGCAGAAGCTGGCATTGAAGAAATTATTATTGTGGCCACTCCAGAAGGTAAACCAATTTACGAAGACTACTTCCACAATAGTGTCATTCGCATCAAGAAACAGCTTGAATCTCAAGGCAAAATTGATCGGTATGAACCAGTTCAAAAAGTTTTGGATTTCCCTAAGATTGTAGTCATCACCCAAGATCCAAGTTTGCCATATGGTAATGGATCTCCAGTGGCTTCAGCAATGAAGTTTGTGGAAGGTGAAGAGGCATTTTTAGTGCTGTACAGCGATGATATTGTCTTTGGTAATCCTGGTGATGCAAAAGCTATGGTGGATTTGTATGAACAACATCCAGAAGCTGCGGCCATCATTATGGCTCAAGAAGTCAGTCCTGATGTAGTGGATAAATATGGAATTATCAGTTTCAAAGCAGGTTCTGAGAATGAACTTGATAATATTATTGAAAAACCAGACAAAGGCACTGCACCATCCAATTTAGCTTCATATGGCCGTTATTTACTTAAGCCTTCTGTATTTGAATTCCTTAATACTACAAATACTGGCAAAGATGCAGAACTCTGGACCGTGGATGCAATTACGCATATCGCCAAAACGCAACCAGTGCTCGTGGAACGTACTAAAGGATTCTGGATGACTACTGGTGATCCAGAGAACTACTTCCGTGCACATTTGAAGTTTGTGATGGAGTTTGAGAAGTATGCCGGTAAGCTTGCCGGTTGGGTGCAAGAGTTTACTAAGTAAGTTAGTGTGTGTAAATTTGGAGCGGGGTTGTGGCGTACGCTGCAACCCCGCCTTTTTTGTTAAATCTTTGGCTGCTTAACCACAAGTAAATCAAACAAAAAACCAGACGAAAAACTGCAACATGAAATGCTATAATAAAACCAACAAATGATCCTTAAAACAGTCGAGTGTGGGAGGTATAAGAGTTTTCCTCAACACTTCGCAAACGGGTTCATGGATTGTTCAGTAAAGTCTTGATTTTGCTGACGTCCTACCCACTTATTCTTTTGCGGGGAATATGTACCTCCCACGCTCGACTGTTTTGAGGTACAATACCACGCGTAGGTTTTGCTCCCGCGTGACACTTGCCTGAGTGTGAATGTGAAAAAGAGCAGGACACTATAGTGAGTGCCCAGATAGTTCAGTGGCAGAACGCTTTCTTGGTAAGAAAGAGGTCGCGAGTCCGATTCTCGCTCTGGGCTCAGAGAAATAATGTCTACCCCTATTAGATTTTTCTTGGTACAATACAGCTTCGTTGCATGTATGATTGTGTGAATCTCACAAAAACATATCTGCTTGCGAATGCCAGGTTACCCAAGTGGCCAACGGGGGCAGACTGTAAATCTGCTGGCAATAGCCTACGTAGGTTCGAATCCTTCACCTGGCACAGTTTTGTACAAAATTCGGTTTGTTGAGAGCACGAAAACCTGAGTACAAAACTGAACCAAACATAAAAATGCCGGGATAGCTCAGCGGTAGAGCACCTGTTTTGTAAACAGGGGGTCCAGGGTTCGAATCCCTGTCTCGGCTCAAGCTTGCCCAAGAAAGTATCTATGACTCCAGAACAAATCAGAAGTGAAAGAATTACTGCAGGGTCTTGTGACGTTTAGAGCGTCAGCGGGTTAGATTTTAAGTTGTCCAAAAGTACTTTATACATTTCATTTCTGTGGTTCCATCTAAACT
>OMIS01000061.1 GCA_900299155.1 bacterium | reverse complement strand
GAGAAATATATCTAAACCCATGGGAATTTTGCAAGAGATATATACTTTTACCTAGTTTCAAAAATTTTTTTATATATCCTACTATGTTTGAAGGATTTACTGGTGATGAATATCGCAATGGGAATATATATAAATGGCTAGGTACTAACTCAACAATATTTTTATCAAGTAATTCTATCCATAATCTAGCGGTAGAACTATATCTACCAACATTCAATTTTTCTTCAATTGAGAAACTTACTTTTAAATCAAATAATCAAAACATCATACCTACATCTCACAGATATGTTCAAACAAGGAATTCAGTTGTCTTTTCATTTACTACTCAGACAGCAATTAAAAAATTTACTATTGAGCAAGATTCGCAAAAATTAGATAAAATTGCGTTGCTTAAATTAACTATACCAAATATTCGCTATGTTTTTTACAACATTTTTAAATCATATTTTCCAAAGTGGGAAATGAGATTACATGGCGGCCCAAGTGTTACAACATTAGGAGATTTACAATCATACAAAAAGGTCATCACTATTTCCAATTTCTGCCAGTTTTGGATACAAAAGTATTGGAATTTGCCTAGTGAAGTACTGTATCCTCCAGTTAATACGAAAGCCTTTACACCAGGACAAGAAAAAAAGAACTGGATTACACACATAGGTCGTTTCTTCGTTACTGGACATTCTAAAAAGCAGTTGGAGTTAATTCGTGTATTTAAGGACCTAGTGGACAAAAAGTTAATAGACAACACATGGGAATTACACTTTATTGGAAGTATACATGAAGGTAAGAACCATCAAGACTATTTCGAAAATTGTGTCTCAGAAGCAGGTGACTATCCAATTCATTTTCATATTGGGATCCCATTCAATAAACTTAAGGAGATACTTGAACAATCTAAAATATATTGGCATGCTACAGGTCTTGACCAAGATCCAAATAAGCAGCCAATTTTAATGGAGCATTTTGGCATAACTACTGTCGAAGCTATGGCTGCTGGATGCGTGCCTATTGTAATAAATAGAGGTGGTCAACCTGAAATTATTACTAGAGATTCAGGGTATGTATGGAATACAAGAGAAGAGCTTAAATCTTTTACAACACAAATCACTCGGGATGATGAACTGAGAAAGAAATTTATGAAGAGTGCGGTACAGAGAAGTGCTTATTTCAGTATTACAGCTTTTAAAGATAGATTCAGGAAAATTATAGAAGACACTAAGGTTTAGTAGCTTCAATAAAGAGCCAGTGATACCACTCAGTTCTGTACCAACTTTCATTCTCACCCTCAAGGGGTGAAGACCAATTTAATTTTATTCGATCACTCCAACTTTTGACTGGATTCCAATCTCTGACATTAATAAATCCTACTTCACTACACCACTCCTCAGCATCTGCATGCGTCCAAAGCCAATGATGTATATCAAAATCATTTAAGTGACCACCCACGCACCAACGCTGTGAGTAATATAATGGTATTTTCCTAGCTGCTGCAGATTGCGTTATCTTTTCAAAGTCTGGAGTAACAATATGTACTTTACCTCCTGGCTTTAATACTCTAAAAATTTCTTCAAGAACTTCTAATGTTGTGCCAATTTTTTTTTGTTGCGATTTACTTGCATATTCTGGATGACAAAAATGTTCCATTATGTGCACTGCTCTTATATCCTCAGCAACAAAATTATCAGGGATTGGCATTTTACGAACATCTCCAAGTATTTCTAAATCCTTTGTCTTTTGTATATCAAGATGTATGTATCCAGATTCGGGATGTTCCCCAGAACCAATTTCAAGTTTATCAATTCCTTGAGGATACTGCTTTTGTACTTCAGATTTTTTTGTCAGGGGTAGCTTCATGAAACCTTTCATTATCATAGAATACTTGATACACTAAGAAAGTGTATTTACATACTTTTTTCACAAAGATAAAACCTATATATATTGTTGTCGTAAGTATACTAATTATTTTAGTATCTACACTACCAGCATTACTTCAGCAATCACATACTCTATACAATTTAGAACCATATCCAGATGGTTTACTATATTCACTTTCAGCTAGGAACTTAGTAGTAGCAAACACCCTTGCGCTTACATATAAACAATCTGTAATTTCCTACTGGGTACCACCTTTATACTCATGTGTTCTATCAACTGGCTATCTCGTAAATAGCAGTCCACAAACCTTTTACTTGGTTAATATTTTTCTTTTACTAGCTACTGTTTGCACGATTTCTTGGATTGTTTTATACACTACAAATAGCAAGTTACTACTACTGTTTGCGATAATTCTATATCTTTCTCATGCATATGTATTGTGGCTTCCAACAATTCCAATGAGCGAAAATCTTTGTTTATTTTTATTTGCAGTTTTAATTGCGCTTTTATTAAAAAAAGGCGAGATAGGATATAAGGTTTTTTTTACTCTTTTGCTGATAAGTCTTGCACTTGTTGCCACGAAGTACTCTGCATTTCCTCTTGCAGCCGCGGCAGTTGCAATAGTATTGATACGATTGATCAGTAATAAATCATACAAGTTATTAGCTGTATTTTTCTTCATTCTAATTGGTGGAATTGCATATATTACTATATCAAATAATGAAATTCTTTTACTTTTTAATTACTCGATCTTAACGAATATACTAGTAGGAAATAGTCCCTATTTTTCTTTAGAACTATTCAATATAAACTCAGTAAGCTATCTACAGGCACTTTTCACTACTAGAGCACATTTCTTATGGCAAACGACGCCACTAACCTCCATTCCGATGGGCGTAGCTTTTTTAATATTACTTTATAAGTATTTTCTATCACATGATAAATACAACATCTACCAAGCACTAGTGCTTTTGGCACAGTTCATTTCTCAATTCGCATTAGTAATCTTTTTTTATACAGTTGATAGTAGATACATTATTTTTACTATTATTTTATTTACTATAGGGAGCAGCTTACTGCTACATGAAATTATAAGAAAAACATCAGTTTACATAGCAACTTTAATTTTTTGCTTTGTACTAATAGTACAAATTTCCACCCAAACTAAACTGTATAAAGAAATTTTTTCAGCAAATATTTTAGGAAGAAGTGCCGCCTGGCAATACGAAGCAATTAAGCACTTTAACTCATTTACTAAAGAGCATCCCAATCAAGATGCTTCACCCGTGATATTTATTACTGCATTACCACCATTTTTAGTTGATGCATATCAAGACGGTACGTATCGTGTTGTACCTCTTTCACAGCATCAGGAGTTTATAGCTAAGGGACAAACGGTATGGGGTTCGGACGTTAACTATGAGAATCTTATTGATGGGTACATTGATTGGATTAGAGCAGGTAAAAAGGTCTACATTAGTAATTCCTACATCACTCACCAGCAATCTGTTATTTCAGATTATGAATATTACAAAACTGTATTTACTTTTGAATTAGTTTCTTCAGGATGTATGGATGCTTGCAACATCTATCAAATTAGACTGAAGTAGATACTAGTTGTACTCACTCTACACATTTCCACTACATTGCTGGAATAGTGCCTCAGGATTAAACTACTACACAGTCAATTCCACACGAAATAAAAAATGCTATTTAAAGAAGCTGTCATAGAACAAGTTGTAGGTTCCTTAGGACATGAAGCTAGTACCTTAGTGCTATTTAAAGAAGTAGTAGCAGTAATTGATGAAATTTATGAATTAACGTTAATTCCACAATTAGCATTTATCTTAGCAGGGGAAGCAGTATACATACAAATTGCAGAAAACCAAATACGTTTGCACTTAAATCCAAAGGTACTTGATTTGTTATGTAAACTTAATCAGAGAGGTAGCGTACAGTTTGGCAGTATTGGAAAAAATAACCTCTATTTTACTCTCAATACAGAAAATAATATTCAGGTTGTACCTAGAGCAAATACTTTATATGGGCAAACAATATCTCCCAGAGATATAATCTTCCCTCAGTATGAGCTTGCATTACGATTTTTAGAACAATTTAGAACAATTAGCCAAGCAATAGTACATAAGCAAACTGGCGTCATTACCTTGTTTTTAGAAGATGAGGATGAATACTATCTAGATCCTACAGATCCTATATATCCAGCTGTTAAAGAGATTATCTCAGGTGAATACATCCAAATTGGAGTAAGTAGTACTGATAGATTGTGCTACTACGCCCCAATTGGTTTTTTTAATGCTGATACCGGTGCATTAGTTACCAACAGTACCGAGGATCACACCGTTATTAATCCTGGGATTCTCGATGTTATTTCAAAACATAGAAATGCCAAACAGCCAAAGAAAGAACCTCGACGTGTTATCCGAAAAGCAATGGGTGAACATAGGAGAAGTACACCTTCACATAACCAAGTAGCAAGCACAGTCGACCCATATTCATATATTGTTGAAGAATTAGAAAAGGGTGATACGCCAATTCAGGTGGGGTACTGTGCTGGCAAAGACCATATCTATTACTGTTGGCAAATCGGTATACTCAGCATGAACAAACGTTCAAAGGAATATAGAAATTATCATGATGTACGCAGAGTACATCCTATAGCTGATGTTTTACTCCCAGGCACACATATCTATAGAGACGAACAGAATCCATTGCTAGTGTATTTACTTCCACCACAGTTGAAATTAACACACTATGACGCACGTCAAATATATTTTAAGAGTATAGAACAGTTACTGAGTGGAGCTGTTGGAATCATTCACAACACAAATGGAAGTGATGAGTCTGGATATCTTGTTTCATATACCTCCAATGGGGTGCTGTACACACCATTTACTGGGAATCCAGATATTGAGCAAATCGTAGATACCGCAGCTATCAAATATTTTAATATTCCAAATTGTCCGATATCAGAAGTTGTTCATACAAATGGTGTACTACCCACTGCTAAACAACTTCCAGAACAAGATATTCAACACAAGCCGACTAGAAGAGAAAAGAAGAATCAAGAATTAAAAGGATTACCACAAGGGAGACGCTCATGAAAGAAACTGAACCTGCATTTCAAATAATTAACGCTCAATTTCGCCAAACTACCTGTAGTGAATGTGGCATTGGAAGATGCGAGCAGAGTAGCGGCCAGACTGGAAGATCCTTTACTCCTGATTCAATTGGTCCTGAAAAGTATCGACAAATTAACCTAATTGCATCAGTTGCTGAGTGTCCGTGGATACAAGTAGGTAATGAAAATGATCAATCAAGTCAATTGATGCTATTTGTGCGATGGCTTGAAGCGATTGGACTCTCAAGACATGCTAGTCTTGTTCTAAATGGGCTTACTTCAAACACTAGTCCGAGAAATGATTCAGGCACTATGCTCTCAAAAATTCCTGAGCCAGTTGTAACTTATTACCAAACTTGTGAGCCAAATATTAATCCTTTGCTGGAAGGTGAGGTTTTAGATGAAGCTATTGATATTTTAGAAAATGCACTTGCCGAAGTCTATAATTACTTGCCTCTTACAGAAATTATGCCTATGGCAAAGACTGATAATACAAAGTTTATGACAGCTAAAATTGAGCCTACATTTAGAGAATACTTTCCTGAACTTATGAGGTATGAATACATGGTTCAGATTACATTAATACATAATCAGAATAATTTGCCTGTTGGGATGTCAATTGAAGATGGAGAGTTTATTCTAGATATATCAGAT
>OMIS01000060.1 GCA_900299155.1 bacterium | reverse complement strand
ATGTAATACCATCGCATTTAAGATAGTGGGTAGCATAGTATATTTTGATATGTTTACCTCTGGTGATAGAGGATTCTTACAAGATCCTTTTTCATTCAAAAAGTTATTAAAATCAAATAAAACACGAACCAACCTCAAGCAGGCCGCCCCACTGACGTTATGACTATAATTGATAAAACGCAGTATTGAATACATTTATTCCAGATATAACATGCATTAATTGGGCAATTTTAAGTGAGTAACAACAAAACGACTGCAAAATGAAAATTGGTATTTGCATCTTCCATCAAAGTTTGCTATAAAAAAACTACGTACCCAAATAATGACTCTAACTTCGCGTAAAATTTGGGAGCACCTTAATATAACCATATTTTTTCTCCATCAGTTCTAAAATGGAGCGTTCCTTGTTCATCAGTTCTATAGATTTGAGAATGATACTGAGACAGTAACTGCACTATTTCAGGAGCAGGGTGATGATATGCATTGTTCTTACCACTACTTATAACTGAAACTTCGGGTCGTACTTTACGTAAAAATGGTTGTGAAGTACTCGATTTTGACCCGTGATGGCCTACTTTTAAGATGTCTACATCAGTTACCAATCCATGGTGCAATAATGCTAGTTCACCTTCTGACTCCAGATCACCAGTCAAGAGCATTGAGTATTTTTTATACTCCACTAAAAGAACGATAGATCCGTTATTACTTGTTATATCTAAGCTATTAGATTTGGGCTGTTTGTCCCATAACTGAGTTTCGGTACTAGAGTTCTGAGTATCTGTATTTTGTGAGAGTAGCTCTTGAGGTGATAAGACACTAACCGTAATATCGTGACCAATGGACAGACTATCCCCTTGATGAAGTTGCAGAACAGTTGTTTTTGCCTGAGATTTCCTCGAGACGGACGATTTAAAGTCACTAAAATCGGTAGTTTGTTTCTCAGCACCATTAGTAATAATCAAATTTGATGAATACTGTTCAAATACTGAGGTAAGCCCCCCGATATGATCTGCATCAGGGTGTGTGGCTACAACTACCTCGAGTTTTTTGTCCCAGAATGGTAGGTTTTTGCCCAGACAAGTGAGTACTTTCTCATCTCTTCCACCATCAACAAGTACTTGGGTGGATTGATAAGAAAATACTATGGCATCCCCCTGACCTACGTCACAAAAAACGATATCAAGGACATCGCTTGGCCATTGTTGCAGAAGATAGCCGCACAATACCACTACGGCTGTAGTGAAGTAATAGACGTACTTCATACAAACACCTTTCTCTCCTCCTTCAAAGACTGAGTGTTCCCCATCTTCACCCAGAGCACTATGGCACAGTAATACATACAAACAGCCCACAAAGGGAACGACTCCAGACGAATAGTAAGGAAATTGATCTGGCTTGCTGCTTGCATACTCGATAAGAAGACTTCGAGTGGAAGATACAAGACTAGCTTGATCCAGAGAATGCAAACTGATTTTATTGCCCAACTGTAGCATATGGCTGCTGTGAGAGTAGTCCAAAAACCTACAGTAACTATGAAATTAAGTAAGCTGCTACAAATGGTGGAGATACATATGCCTAATAAGGGTAATTCGTGAAAGTTCAGTAACAGTATTGGAGCTGTTGCTAGTGCTGCCGCTAGTGAAGTAGTCAAACTACTCACAAACTCGATCACAAAAGACGGTAGCCGCGAGTTATGTTTTGATTTTTGAATACATCTTATACAAAGCACATCAAAGCGATGCTGCAATAGTGGTTGGATATAGAGTATCCCTGCCACTGCTGCTGCACTGAGCTGGAAACTGATGCTCAAAATCCATAGTGGATTGACTAAAATCATAAAAACTAGAACTAAAGCCAAATAAAACTGGCTGTTATACTGTCTCATCAAGAAAAATTTAATGCCTAAAACTGTTATCAGTGTCAGCACTGCTCTGATAACACTCGGTTGCATACCTACTAAGTAAAAAAACATCAGGGTGCATGCCAAGATCACTATGCCTTGTGCTCGCTTGCGCAGATGTCTTTGTGTCACTGTCAGTACCCCACTCGCAATAATTGCGAAGTTATATCCAGATACTGCTTGTATATGACTCGTGCCTGTAACCCTGAACAACTCCCTTGTCTCAGTATCCATGCCTGCCTGAGAACCATAGATCATGCTCAGCAGGACTAATCCATGTGGAGCTGGGATGTTCTCAATTACTGGCTGCTGCACTAGCTGCCAAATATGGTTTCTCCACTCTAAAAAACACGTTTTCCAAGCAAAAAGCGAACAAATATTTGAAGCGATTAACTTCTTTTCTTGTATGATCAACCTTTTTTTAGAAAATGGTTCTGTATCACTCAACCCACTTAGACTGCCAGCCAAGCGATATGTTTCGCCCACCTTTACCTGGTGACATTCGGGTATGACGAAGTAAAGGTAGTCCGTTGAGTATAAACATTTGGGTTGTATTTGTGTTATTTGATATAAGATGGTCAATTGCCCCGTCTGGGGTATACTTCGCATCATCTGTAATTCTTGATAAATTCTCCAGAATATTACTATGATTATAGCTACCCATATATACAGCTTTATACCACCTCGTTTCATATAAACATATCTTTCGAATGATGCATAAAGTGATGCTTTATATTTTCAAGTCACATTGTTATCCCCACTCGCAGTACGACTAGCCAAGTTTAGTAGTAAATTGATTTAGCTGATGCATTTTGATCCATAATACAGTTTCAATAATATCCTTATAGCAAAGTCACTATAACTTTAATCAGAGAGTGAGCTGAGTTTTAATTTCGTCATAGACGGACTGCGACAGTACCTTGGTACCTACAAGTTGAAATAAGTCAGTATACGGCCTTCCAGCAATTATCTTTTCTGCAGTCTTCTCACCTACTCGGGGAAGAGCTTCTAACTCAGCTTGAGAAGCAGTATTTATTGAAGTAAGTTGACCAAGAGCAGTAGAATCAGTCCCGTCTCTACCTGAGGAGATGTGATCACCACTAGCATTTGTGCTGTTCTGTAACGCACTAGTAGTACGCGTGCTTCGTTCTGTAGCAAATGGGATATACACATGCTGGGAATCCTGAAGTTCTTGAGCAAGGTTCAGCTCTTTCTGGATGTACACTGAGTCTGCTGTAGAGCTCACACCACCAGCAGCTGTGAGTGCTGCTGCTACTCTTTCTCCAGTGGAGAAAGTATACACACCTGGATTTTGCACAGCACCACTCACATATATAGTGACAACACCTTGGTGAGGTTGGTTGACACAAATATCACCAGAATCGGCTTGAACAGCGGGCACGACAGGTGTCAGAAAAATACTAGCCAAACATAAGATGCAGCCGAGGACGCCTAGGAAGATCCCCAAGTATGGAAGCAGTTTTTTCACCCGTTCCCAAGGAATTACAGGCAACTGCAGTGATGATGCGGTATCAAACATATCCCTGTTTTATACCGCGCAATCCTTACACAAACCGTAGCGTCAAATCATTTATTGAGAACTCAGACAGAAATTATGGTGAAATTTCTTTTTCTCGAGACGCATGCAAAACTTCATAATGTCAGTTACTGCACCGCAATACTAATGATTTTGCCTGGAACATAGAGTTCTTTGACGATTTGCTTACCAGATAGCCACTGTTGAATCACAGGGAGTGATTTGGCTGCTGCAAGAATCTTTTCTGAATTTTTTAGATCTTCTTGTGCAATCTCCAACTCACCTCTGACTTTACCATTTATCTGGATACCTACCGTAATACTCTCTGATTGGACCAGAGCTTCATCCCAAACAGGCCAAGTGGCAGTATGGATGGAAGCTTGCTCAGCACCAGATACGGCGTGATACAGCTCTTCTGCCAAGAATGGCGCAAATGGTGCCATAATCTTGACCACCATCTCCATTTCTTGCACAGTGAGTGTTTGCTTAGCCTGGAAAGCCTTTTCCCAAGTATTTGAGAACTCCATCATGAATGCAATGGCAGTATTGAACTTCAGATCTGGGATATTTTGCGTAACTTTCTTAATAGTCTGGTGGAGTTTACGACGCAGCGCGGCGGCTTCTACTCCTTCAGTTTTCAGATCACTACTAGAAATAGATTCATGTACCAGGCGGTGAATCCGTTGTAAGAAGCGGTAGACACCTGCCACAGCACTGACATCCCACGGTTTATCGGCTTCAATTGGACCCATGAACATTTCATAGGTACGCAACGTGTCAGCCCCAAACTTCTCGATCACTTCATCTGGATTGATGACGTTTCCCTTACTCTTACTCATCTTCTTTCCATCTGGGCCCAAGATCATGCCTTGATGTCGCATCTTCATGAACGGCTCATCAAACTTGAGGTAGCCTTGATCACGCAAAAACTTGGTGAAGAAACGTGAGTATAGGAGGTGCAGCACAATGTGCTCTGGCCCAATCATGTAGAAGTCCACTGGTTCCCACTGTTTCAATTGCTCTGCAGACGCAAATACTTCCTTGTTACGAGCATCGACATACCTGAGAAAGTACCAGCTTGAGTCCACGAACGTATCCATCGTGTCAAACTCTGGACGCCAGCCTTTGCCATACAATTTCTCTGTTCTATCAATAAATTCCTTAGAATAGGTCAATGGAGATTCACCGGTCGGCTTAAACTCCACATCTGTAGGCAGCATCCATGGTAAATGCACTTCTTTAACTGGATGTGGATTACCTTCTGGGTCATAGACGATTGGGATAGGAACGCCCCAGTATCTCTGGCGACTGATCAACCAATCACGCAGCTTATAGGTTGTTGCTATTTCCATAGCAGAGCTAAAGTCTTTGACTAACGTCTCTTTGGCTGTTTCAGTCTGGAGTCCAGAATATTTGCCTGAATTGACGAGTTCACCATACTCACTATGAATTTCCTCATCTGCGCCAGCTTTCTTAACGACTTGTTTGATTGGTAAGTTAAACTTGCGAGCAAATGCATTGTCGCGCTCATCGTGTGCAGGCACACCCATCACTACGCCAGTCCCATACCCAGCTAAGACATAGTCCGCTACATACAGCGGCACAGCTTCACCACTAACTGGGTTGATCACGGTGATACGGTATCCACTCCAGTTTTATTCTTTTCACCAATTTTGCGTTCCTCTTCTGTTTTCTTGAAGGATTGGTCAATGTATTCCGTTACTTTTTGCTTGTTAGTAGCAGCTACTTTTTCAATTAAAGTAAGCTCGTTAAATTTTTCTGGTGAAATAACTAAAAATGTCACACCAAAAATCGTATCGATTCTGGTTGTAAAGCAAGTCAAAGTTTGTTCAGAACCTTTAATTTGGAAATTCACCTTTACACCCGAAGATTTACCAATCCAGTTCAATTGCTGATCTTTAGTGGGCTGTGGCCAATCCACTTGCTCTAAGCCAGAAATCAACTCATCTTTGTACTCAGTAATTTTGAAAAACCACTGTTTCATCTCCTTTTGTACAACTTCAGTTCCACAGCGTTCACACGCACCGCTAACAACCTGCTCGTTGGCCAAGACTGTTTGACAACTTGGGCACCAGTTGACCATACCGTTAGCTTGGTAGGCTAAGCCTTTTTTATACAACTCCAAGAAAATCCATTGCGTCCATTTGTAGTATTCAGGATGACAGGTAGCCAGCTCAGTTTTCCAATCATAGGAAATACCTAAGCGTTTAATTTGACGACGGAACGTGTCAATGGCAGACTTGGTGGTTTGTACAGGAGGAATGCCGGTTTTAATGGCATAGTTTTCTGCTGGCAAGCCAAATGCATCCCAACCCACTGGGAAGAACACATTTTTGCCATTCATGCGATTAAAGCGAGCTAGAATATCCAGTGCTGTTTTACTTTCCACATGCCCCACATGCAAACCTGAGCCAGATGGGTACGCAAATGCAAAGAGCAAGTACAGCTTCTCTTTGGTAGCATCATCCACTTGAGCAGTACCTTGAAAAAGCTGTTGTGCTTCCCAGGCTTGCTCCCATTTTTCTTCAATTTGAATGTGGTCGTACACTGCGGTCATATACTCCTTTTGTTTTTATTCAATTAACTGTTTGTTTGTGCATATATTTATGAGATAGATATTTGATTATGCAGGTGGCTATGAGTTGCCGATACTGGCACTTGAATGTACCAGAGATACTGTAGAGGCAACTCGTGCAGGCTGGAGAAGGCGCCAGCCGTCACCTGAATGATTAAATATCTATCTTTATTATATGTATACAAACAACTTGTAGCCCTAAAAACAAAAAATCCCCTTCTCTGGGGGATTTACTACACACTCAACTCCCCCACATGTATTATGCAGTAAGAAGAAGGAGTGATGAGCGCAAAGTTGTTTGCATGCTGCTATAGTATACCATAGATGCAAACACCACATCCTGCCAAACTTCAGTCGTTGATGCTTCTTGGAGCAATACTCTTGGCATACGTCATTTTGCATTTTCCAGCATTGCATGCATACTCGCTGCAAGTTTTTACAGGATCAATTGCACTTTTTTTTATTCTCAAACGAATCAAGCGCGCAAAACTCTGGCATATTCTCCCTGACAAAATGTCTTTGGAAGTAGCAATTTTGACGTTTGCATTTGTCTATTTAATTGGTGCAACAGGCAATACCCACTCAGTATTCTACCCACTCAGCTATGTGCACTTATTTTTCTTAATTTTTAGCTCAACCCCATTTACTTCTATTGGAACAATCATCTTTTTACTGCTCTTTCACTATGCACAAGAACCAGTCTTGAGCGCCGATGAAATCGGCGCTCTCCTGAGCCTTCCTGTAATCGGCATCATTCTTCTCTTCGCCAAGAAACAATATGATGAGGTGCATCTCAAAGAAGTTACTCTGGAAAAGGAAATGAAGAATCTTGATGAAACAGTGCAAAGAGAGGCAACGTTAGAACACACAATTACTACCTTTATCAAGCCCAAGCTCGCACTGCTCAAAAAACTGATTTCAGATCCAAATGAGCCAAAGGAAATGATCGTCAAGCAAGTGGTCTTACTTGAAACAGAACTGGAAAAGATTTCTCAGCGCGTTCAAGCTATTGGAGAAAAAAAAGATGCTGCAAGCGATGAAAAGGTGCCTGCCAATGCTCAAACTACCGATCCAGAACTCTAATCAGTTTCATCACACCAGTCGATATTTTACGCTTGTCGGAGCTATTTTTGTTGTCTTGGGTTTGCCCTTACTCAGCCCCCTAGCATATGCAGAAAATCTGCAATCAAACTCATATAAGATCCAGTTTGGGAACTTCAATGTTACATCTGGAGCAAAATCTAGTTCAAATTACAGTGTGACAGATACAGTTGGTCAAACTGGGGCTGGACCCTACGGTCAATATGGCGTTTCATCCTATTTTATTGGTGGTGGATTTCAATATATTTATCAAATTGATAAATTTCGTTTCCGCATTTCCAAGATTGGCATTGATCTTGGTACACTCACCCCTGGCGTACACAATACCGATTCACACACTATTGTCATTACGACTGGTGGTTCAAGTGGATATACAGTCTACGCGTACGAAGCTCGACCGCTCAAAAACCAACTCAGTTCAGATACTATCCCCAACACAACCTGCAACAGTGGAACTTGTAGTTATACCACCGCTGGAATCTGGACAACAACCACGATAGCTGGGTTTGGTTTCAATATGACTGGACAAGATATCTCGAGTGACTTTATCAACTCCACTTATTTTAGAAGTTTTGCAGATAACTCTGCAGGCCAACCGATGCAAGCAATTATGAGCTCTGCCAACGTAGGAACCAACAGAACTGCCACCATTACTTACAAGGCTGGAGTAAGTGGTAATCAAGCAGGTGGCAACTACTCAACTAATATTATATTTGTAGCTGTACCAGGATTTTAATATGATGTTGAATAAATTTTTTTACACAAGCATTCTCATACTCATAAGTATATTCTTGACCTCAGTTTTCTCACCATATGCATTTGCACAGTCACCAATTGAACTTGCAGTTACACCACCCAGTGCTTACATAAAAGTTAAACAAGGTAGTACTGCAACACACACTGTTGTCATTGAAAATGTCAGTGAACAGTTGCTGACAATAAAACCAAAAATAGTTGATTTTTCCAGTAATAACCAAAATGGTGTGCCAATACTTTCAGATACTACGCGATTTCCCTATTTTGACTTTGATCAAGATAGCTTACAACCCATTACCCTTCCATCTAAAGGCAAAGCTGAGCTAGCATTAAAAATCACCGTACCGAGCGGAGTTCCCAATCAGGAGTTTCCACTTACAGTTTTATTCGAGAGCACTCCCGATACTGACTTTTCAGTATCAGCAGGTGAGACCAGTGTCCGCAGTACCATTGGAAGTAATCTGATCGTTTTAGTATCCTCTGAAACTGCTGTTGCTACACAGCTTGGCATTACTTCATTCAAAACAAGCGGTATCGTGGACAGCTTTAGACCGATCACCTTCACTCCAGTTGTTACAAATACTGGCTATGCAGCTACTGCTGCTTCTGGTAGTGCAAAGATCACCGACTGGCAAGGGAAAACCGTTGCAGAGTTTGTGATCCGCCCTGTGGTTGTGCTGGGAAATTCTAGTCGGGAACTAGAAGCAAGCAGTTCTACAGAAGCGTATACATCTGTGTTTAGATATAAGCCATTAATACTACTGGGAATGTACAAAATACAGGTAGATCTCACTATACAAAATCAAGACCAACCAATCCATTTACTGCAAACGAAAACAATTATTGCGCTACCAATTTCATTAGTAGTAGTATGCTTTCTTATACCATTCTGCTGGTTTGGATATAAGCAGTATATACGCACAACATGATATCTCAGACTGCTTCTGCCTCTTGCATAGCCTCTGCAATTTGTTTTAAACTGTTTCTGTATAAGTTAGCCGAGAGACTAACTAGTATTTAGTACGTTATGCCCAAATTTGCAAGTCTACGCCCACTTTTCATTATACTTATCATTTTGACGTCACTTGCAGTTGTAGGTAAATTTAGCAAAAAATCATACTCACTCAGTTTAAGTAATGTTTCAGTGACACTTTCAAATTCACGGCTTTCATTTAAAGGTGCCTTAACATCAGGTAATGCTGTAGGAGCCACCTTTGCATACATTAATACGACTCAGGAAGCATACCCCTCTACTTCCGCATCCCAGCTCGTTGAAGGTGATATTGTCAGAATTGGTGCAAACAATACAATGGGAAGCTACACTGTAGCAAGTACTAGTGCAAACAACTTGGTTTATATTACGTCTGGACTTGCCTCAGGCAATGCTACTGCAGGAAATGATGTAATTGCTTCCGCATCATCAAATTTAACAGTGCGGTTCACGACAGTGAATACAATTGCAAATGGACGGTTCCGCATTCTGGTGCCAGCTGATTCAAACGCAGCCCGCTCCACAGATGGCATTCCTGATGTAGATAAATTTGATGGTGGATTTAGCAGTGGACCGACAAGCATTAATGCTACGGTCACCTGCCCTGCAGACGTCGGCGCGACTTACGACTTTGTAGATGGAGCTGCGACTCGTTCAGCGGTTACCATTGCAGGAAATAACTATCACACATTTGAGTGTGCTTATTCAGGAGCTGGAACTAATACAACTGCTTTTAATGGCATCTCACAAGGCTATTTTGTTATTAACAACTTAATAAACCCTGCGCCATCAAGTACGCATACAATAGGTGTTGCTGACACTCCAAGAGTTATCATTCAACAACTTGATTCATCATTACAAGTTGTTGATCAAACAACAGTGGCAATTGGACTGATTGAAGCAGTTAAAGTTACTGCATCAGTGTCACCTCAAATTACATTCAAGATTCTCCCAGTAGCAGGTGGAACTGGAAGTGTTTGTGGTGGGACAACAACTGTATCCACGACACCAAATGTCGTACCGCTTGGAGAACTATTGGTCGGCACATTTACCAATGCTGCACAGAGCTTATCTGTATCAACAAATGCTGTTAATGGGTACGCAGTAACTGTCATTGAGAATGACCAACTTGGAAGAAATGGTGGTACTTGCACTGGAGATCCTGGTAAAACAAATAACTCAGATTCTCGAACTGAGAATACATCCTGTATCCCTGATACGGTTGGAGATGGTGGAGCAATGACACACACTGCATCTGCAGAATGGGGAACCACAACAAATAAAGGCTTTGCATACACCTTGCATAATTATAATTCTGTCAGTAACATGACGCTCCCCTTCCAGTACAACACCAATAGCGGGAACTGCAGTGGCGGTGGGAACTGTTTTAGGCAATTTGCTGATGCGGAAAACTCAACCCCAGAAAATCCTGAAACCATTATGAGTGCTACGATCCCAGCCGAGAATCATAATGCCTATATCTGCTATAGAGCGGTGATTGGGAGTATACAATCAGCTGGTGACTATGAAAATTACTTAACATTTACGGCAACCTCAACTTTTTAGAAAAGTATTACGAGAAAGTATATGAAGATAACTCTGCCCAGTTCTTCCCTAAAAAAAATAGTAGTTGCCACAGTACTGGGAGCCTGTGTACTGGCAGGACACATTGTACTTCCCGTATATGCGCAACCTACATCTATTGTTGATCAAGGTGGCATCGATCAATCTTCATTAACGGCTATTCCTACAAGATTGGGGGACGACACCTCAGTTAAGATAAAACCTGGAGAAAGTCGCCAAGTAGAAGTACGCGTGGTTAACTCAAGCTCTAAACCTATGAAAATAGGCACACAAGCAGTTGATTTTACAGTAGGAGAAGATGGTGCCACACCAGTTGCAATTACAGAAAAAGTAGGCGGATCAAATCGTTGGAGTTTAGCCTCATGGCTAACAATGACTCCAAATGAGCAAACATTGCAATCAGGGAAAATAGGTTTAATCAATGTACTTATTCAAATACCAGATGATGCTCTCCCCGGTGGTCATTACGCTATGATCACACACCAGCCAGTGTTGGGGAATGCTACACAAGACGGTCAAGCTGTT
This sequence comes from bacterium, assembly GCA_900299155.1. Taxonomy (GTDB): domain Bacteria; phylum Patescibacteriota; class Microgenomatia; order UBA1400; family PJMF01; genus OMIS01. The sequence continues at coordinate 4,144 of OMIS01000060.1, read as the reverse complement.
TCTGCTGTTAACCAAAAGGTAGGAACCTTGTTGTATGTTGTTGTAGATGGCCCAGTCAATGAAGAAGCCTACATCAATAACTTTATGATTCCAAAGTATTCTGAGTTTGGACCGGTCCCCTTCTCGTTTAGTGTAGATAATCGCTCAGACGTGCATATCACCCCAAAAATCGGGTTAACCATCAGGAACATGTTTGGACGCACAGTGGAAACACTACAACCTGAAACAAAGAATATATTTCCTTTTACAAGTAGAGTTATCGAAGGAAAATGGGAACAAATTTGGGGATTTGGCAGATATAGTGCTGAGCTCAAAATGAGTTATGGAGAGCAAGGCAAAGTTGTGATCCAAAGAACTTCCTTTTGGCTCATCCCGATCAAACTACTCATTGCTCTTGGCATAATTTTATTAACATTACTTGCGATTATCATCTCAGTACGCAGACATATCTTGCATCGTAAAGAAGATCAGTCGCAACGAATTGCTGAGCTGGAGCAGAAACTTCAAGAGCTACAAAAAGATAAACTACAAAAGTTTGAAGAATAACCTACACTATGTGCCAAAAAGAACAGCTCTTTTACTAGGTAAAGTTGTAACTATTGCACTATTTTTTTTGTGTTCATTTTTATTTATATCGCGCAATTATTCTGTATTAGCTCAAGAAGATAATAGTTATGAAATAAAAACAGGGGAAACATTGACGCAACCCAAGGAGCGGGTGGTTAAAGTTACGGCCAGTGTTATTGATCTCACCCCTCCTTCTATTCCAATTTTGATTGCTCCACCAAATGGTAGTTTGCTTTCAGATAGCACCCCGAGTTTTATCTGGAAGGAGTCTACTGACGCATTTGGAATAAAAAAATATACTTTTACACTCGATGGGACTGAACTCTATCCCTCCATTCCTATAACAGCCACAGAAAACGATGATTTTATCCTTACCTATGACACTATAACTGGGTACTACACCATTACTCCCAAAAATGCCATTTCAGATGGCGCACACACTTGGAAAATTACGGCTGTAGATTCATATAACAACATTGCAAGTTCAGTTACCTGGAGTTTTACGATAGATAGCCAATCACCAGTATTTGTGATTACAAAGGTAGATACCCAAACGCAGAGCATTTCTGCACAAGACACCAGTACTGTCCCCACGACGCCAATTGAACTAACAGCTAATGAACCCATTATCTCTGGTACTGGTGAAGCAAAAAGTACGGTAACAGTACAGGTGCGAACAAGTTCTACAACACTAGCTACCTACACATTTACTATTGCAGATGATGGAACGTGGCAGATTCAACTTGGGGTACTTCCTAGAGATGAGATCGTGTATTTAGATTTTAAAATTATTGATCAAGTAGATCATGTCAGCATACTTGAAAATGTGCCTCTCATCCTCAAAACACCAAAAGTAGTTATCCCCCCCATTCCCTTTCTACCTCCCCCTGAGAAGCCAATAGAGATACCAATTCCCCCACCAAAAGAAGTTATTAAAGATGTTATAACACAAATTACGCCACCTCCCGCTCTAGTTCAATTGATGGGAGTTTTTCCTATCTTGAACGCGACCCCAAAGCCTGTAGGCCAGTTCAGCATATGGTCAATTATTGTTGTTGGGATTATCAGTACGTTACCGGTCATCAAGACATTACTACTAGCTGGCAAGTTTGGAAGCAACTTTTCAGTAGCTAGTTTAGTGGAAATTTGGCGAATAATAGGACTTCTTCCTTCAAGGAAACCACAGGGAATTGTTATCGTCCAGAGTACTCAAGAACCGGTAGGCTTTGCTACCATACATATTTCAGGGAAGTTAGATTCGTATCGACATGCAACCCATACAAGATTGACTGATGCTAACGGAATATACTTTACTGGTGATTTAGAAGCAGGGACCTATCAAATAGCAGTAACACATCCTGATATACTCTTCCCTACACTCACACATAAGCCCAGTCATCTGCCTGAAAATCAGTACTATCAGGGCCAAGAATTTACGATTACTGAAACAGTGAGTGAGCCTTCATTGGTAATTCCTGTTGATCATATTTCGCAAAAAAGTTCTGTGTATAGTCATATTTCTCATTGGATACTAACACAAAAAATGAGTACTATTTCTATTCTTGGACTCTCTATCATAGCCACTGTCTTGGCAACATCATACATAAACATCGCTGCAACGATATTTTACTCAGTTACACTGGTCGTGGTTCACCGACGCTTGTGGAAGAGCGTACTTCATGGCTCACTTGTGACTGTTGCTAAACAGCCAGTGCACAATGCGGTTATCTTCTCGTATACCGATGAATTAACTCTTAGTGAGGTTATACAGACCACCAAGGCTGGAGAGTTTACCCTGCAGCCACATAAAAAACAGTTTCGATTTTCTGTAATAGATTTTGGATATTCTGTCATTGAGCCGTTACCCCAACCGTCCAGCAGCAAAAACATGGTTGTCATTGATACTACTACTCAGTCTAAATCACTTGTTCTAGTGGTTGCGGCAAGCCACTAACTCCCGTGATACTATTTTTTGTGATACTGATTTGTGTTGTAAGTAGAAACACCTATTTGCAGTTCACTTGTGCGATTCACTCACTCATAAAGCTTTGAATAACAGCTACAAAACCATGCACCACCACTCCCCACTCAAAACAATCTATACCCGACGCTCAATAAACATGAACCTATTTAAATACTCAGATTTCTACAAATCAAGAACCACTATTTTCCATATTTAATTAATACGCTATCGCACAGTTTAAGTAGTACCCCACTGCTAATTAAAATGGCCAGCTTATTTTTGATATACTTATAATTATTTACCTATAATATTTACATTAGCTAGTTCTTGTAGGCGATAGCACATTTGTATAATATTCGGATAAAAAGAACCTGCTAGTTTGTCAGTAATTCACAACATAGCTAAGAACAGCTGGCATCACACCCTGCTTCGTATTTATTTTGCATAGATTTATCTATTTATCACCCGATATAAATATAGACGCATGATTCCTATATTTATACCGCTGATCTGGAAAAATTAATAACGCATGAGTATTTTTATACTATATTTAAAACAAAGTATATCAATATATAAACCTGAGATGGGCGCATCCGCAACACCCGAAACAACATATTGAAGAAACCGCATAGAACTATGCCGTTACGCTGACGCATGGAAAAGCGAATAATCCAGACGAAAGATGCATTTTTTTGTTTGGTTTTATTCGGAAATTTAATAAAAACCTATAACATGATAACTTTTTGTAATTGAGCTATCAGAGGAGAAATGCCTGGATAATCTGGAAAATAATACGATGTAAAGCCAGGATCATCTCTCAAAGAATCCACCACTCTATCAAATAAAGAACACAATGCACTTTTTTGTTGATTGTTAAGCTTTTTAGCAGCATCAGACATCTCTAGCAATCTAGTAACTTCTTTGCTAAAACCAGAGTAAGACTCCACTCTGCTCGTTAAGTCATAATAGGAAACAATTAGAGGCCTTTGAAGTCCAATGTGCCACGTTTCTGCCGAAAGTATAGCAACCGACTGATGATAAAGCTGTTTGGTTTCCATAAGAACTCTGTTAGAGAAACTACCTGCTGCCAGGTAGACACCTCTGGAGAGTACTAATGACTTCTCTGCTAGTAGTAACTGACGGAGATATCTGAAGTTAGGATCTGATTTAGGAGCCTCTAAAAAGATAAGAACCATCCACCTACCATTCCAGCTACGCCAGCGTTCATCTAAAGCCGGAAACTGGCTTAATAAAGCGTTTCTTCCTTCTTCTGTTAGGCCAACAGATACAGAGCCAAATACCTTTTCTCTAAAAAGGAAGTTCTTACGCTCTAAAAACAGTAGTAATGACCGATACCCACCTTCACTCATGTCAGGTACCAGGTGTCTGAGTCCTGTAATTGGAAGCATTACTGAAGTTTTATTTGGGTCAGTGAATAATGCAAGCAAGAGCTTTTGTGCATTTTTTTTAATTGCCATAACTTCCTCAAGAAAATACCCATATTTAATACAAATCTATATACATAAAATCAAATTCTACAAAAATATATCTAGTTCAGTTGTGTGCTACTTATTGCAGCAATCATATTTATTCACCCAAACCACAAAATTAATT
>OMIS01000059.1 GCA_900299155.1 bacterium | reverse complement strand
TGAAGCTTGCTCAAAGAGTAATAACAGATTCATTGTACTCAAAACAAAAAATTCATGAACACCTTGCAATCCCACTTCCTAAAATAGAGGTAACCTATCTTGCTGCAAATCCAGCACTGCAAGCCCAACCAAGCTCAGTTATACAACAAGTTATTCAAAAATATGACTTACCAAAAACTTATTTCTTATATGTAGGTGACATAAATTATAATAAAAATATACCTCAATTGATAAAAGCACTGAAATTTTTACCTGAAGATATGCATCTAGTTTGTGTTGGTAAAAACTTTTTTCCACAACATATTCCTGAATGGCAGTGGATTGCAGCACAACTAGAAATGTCTCAAGTAGCTCATAGAGTACACTTTGTAACAGACATCGCGAGTGATGATATTGTAACAATGGCAGCTTTGTATTCTGGAGCACTATGCTATGTACAACCTTCACTTTCTGAAGGTTTTGGATTACCTGTTCTAGAAGCATTGCAGTGCAACTGTCCCGTAGTATCAAGTAATCGTGGCTCTTTGCCTGAAGTTGGTGGAGAAGTTCCCGTATATATAGAACCCACTGCTGAAGATATTACTCATGGTATAGAACGAATACAACAGCTTGCGCATTCAGAACGTGAAGCTTTGATAGAAAAAGGTAAAAAATGGACAGCTAAATTTAGTTGGCAAAAGACTGCGGAACAGACAAAAACTATTTATAAGCAAATTGCACAATCGCATTAATATGTTACGACTTACAAAGCAAGAGTTTAGCCTGATTTTGGGGTTGTTTTTAATCTGGAGAATAGTGCTTTTTGGAGTTGGTTACTTTGCTGATGCATTTCTTATCTATCAACCGTCTTTTCCGTATGCTGATGCAGTATTGGTGAAATATGATTTGCCACGCTGGGTATATTCTTGGGCAAATTTTGACGGCGTGCACTATCTCACAATTGCTGAACACGGGTATAAAGGAACAGGCTTGATACAGGCATTTTTCCCGGTTTACCCACTCATAATTAAAATTTTGAACTTAAATTGGCACTACTTACTTCCCCTGAGTTTAGTAGTAAGCAATCTTGCCGCGTTAGGTACAGTGCTTCTGTTGTATCAATTACTAAAGGACATATATTCTCCTGTTATAGCATGGCGGAGCTGTGTTCTATTTTTACTATTTCCCACCTCATTCTATTTAGGAGCTACCTATAACGAATCACTTTTTTTACTTTTTACGTTGGGTGCATTTTTAGCAGGATATAGAAAGAACTGGCTATTTGCTGGGATATTGGCGGGTTTCGCTTCTGCGACGAGAGTAGTGGGTATTTTTGTTGTTATAGCAATTGTAGTGGGAGTAATAGTAGAGCAGTACCAAAAAGTGAATAAGAAAAATGATATAGCTCTTATGACTAGACTAAAACATGGCATGAATAGTATTTTTTCAGAAATCAATTTGGGGTTAGGTTGGCTCGTTTTAGGAATGACTGGTTTGTGCTCGTATATGCTGTATTTATGGTTAACCTATGGTGATCCACTATATTTTTTGCATGTACAGTCAGAGTTTGGTTCAGGAAGGGAAGAACATATTATATTGCTGCCGCAAACATTGTGGCGATCACTAAAAATTTTAATAACAGTACCATTTAATTTAAGGTATCTAACGTATTTGCAAGAGTTTTCCTATACAGTTATTTTTTTTATTGTCTTAACTATAGGGCTGAGAAAAATGTTCAAGATTCCATACGCATGGACCTTTTTTAGTTTGCTTGCAATACTCTTACCCACCACTACCGGAACTCTTTCAAGTATGCCCAGATATGTATTGGTTGCTTTCCCATTCTTTGTTATACTTGCACTACAAAAGTTGCCGAACTATATATGGATATCTCTATATGTGCTCTCAGCAACCTTATTACTTATAAATACGGTATTATTCATCCAAGGATATTGGATTGCCTAGTAGAAAGGAAATATGACTATTTTAGTGACCGGCGGAGCGGGATTTATTGCTTCTCATGTGGTAGATGCCTATATTGCTGCAGGGCATCAAGTAGTTGTAGTAGATAATCTTTCCTCAGGTATTGAGTCACAGGTAAATGCTGCTGCAAAATTTATCCAGGCAGATATCACTGATAGAGAAATGATTCAAAAGATAATTCGTGAGGTCCGACCTGAGGTACTAAATTTACATGCTGCACATATTCAGGTAGGTAATTCCGTAAAAAATCCACAATTTGATGCAGAGAATAATATTATTGCTACAATTAATATAATGGAGGCAGCTAAGGATGTCGCTGTTAAGAAAGTAATTTTTGCTTCAACTGGTGGTGCTATGTATGGTAATAAGCCAGTGCCATTCACTGAAGATATGAAAGAGGAACCTGTTTCACCGTATGGCGTTTCTAAACGCTCTGCAGAACTTTACTTAAACTATTACTATGAGCAATATAAAATTCCGTATACTGTACTACGTTACTCAAATGTATATGGCCCACGCCAAAATCCTCATGGAGAATCTGGTGTAATTGCCATCTTTAGTGAAATGATTGCTCAGGGTAAAAAGCCTATTATTAATGGTGATGGTACGCATACCCGAGATTATGTATATGTAGATGATGTGGCTAAGGCAAATCTTTTAGCACTGACTACAAAGTATGTTGGAGCTTTGAATATAGGTACAACAACAGAAATTAGTACTAATGAAGTATTCCGCAAAGTAGTAAGTGTCTTTGGAGCTTCTATTGAGGAAGTTCATGGCCCAGAACGTCCAGGTGAACAAGTACAAAGTTCACTTTCATATAAAAAAGCCCAGCAAATTTTAGGTTGGCAACCAACCGTTACCTTCGATGAAGGTGTAGAACGTGTTGTGGCCTGGTATAAATCAAGATAAGTATTACAAAACAACTACTGAAGTTTTTTAAGTATCTCTAGAAGTGACTTTAGTTCTCGAAAATATACAGATAAGGAAAAGCTTGCTAAGCGTACTCCTCCGCGTAAGTATGCTTTGACTGTTTTAATTTGTAATTTGTGCCTTCTACAGAGTAGTATCAGCTCTAGATCACTCAAAAAAGAGTTAATGGTACCTTGGACTGCTACTTGCTGAGCTTTGTGTGATAAGCCTTTTAATCCACCTTGTGTGTCGGGTAAATCAAGTCCAAGATACTTTCGTATAAAGATTCGCCACAATCTAGTAAGCCATGAGCGTGATGCAGGAAGTTTACGCAAGTACTCATTTCCTCGATCAACTAAGACAACATCAGCACCTCCTGCAAGTTCTTCTAGAATAGATTGTATTGGGGTAATACCAAAGGGGAAATCCCAATCGACACATATGTAATAGCTTGAATTTTGAGCAGCCTTTAGAAGGCCAGTTCGTAGAGCTTTACCTTTACCAAGGTTCTCAGGTAGGTGGTAGATCGAATGACGGATCTGCACTTTATCGAGCTTCTTACGAAGTTTTCGTATTACATTCATAGGCGAGCCATCATTTATGAGAATGAAATGAAATTTATATTCAGCTAAGAGCGTCTGTAAGGCCACAATATGTTCGAGTGTACTCTCCTCCCAGTGCAACGGAGGATTATGTACTGGGATTATCACACTAACTTGATTCTTTGAATTTAACATGCCTGTTTGTTATAACACTTACTTTCATATTTTGAAAAGGTGCTGTATGCTTTTAATTGCTTTGATTTAGTAAAGTACTATAAATAATAAAATTACATGAAAAAAAATGGTATTTGGATAGTCATACCTGCCTATAACGAAGATAAATATATAGAGCGTGTACTTAAACGAGTAGTAGCTATTACTCCGAATATTGTGGTGGTTGATGATGGATCTAGTGATAACACCGCACACTTAGCAGCAAGACATGCAGATCATGTATTACATCATTCATTAAACCTTGGTAAAGGTGCTGCAATGAAGACTGGATGTGATTACGTATTTCAGCACTTACAAGGAAGGGGTGTAATATTTTTTGATGCTGATGATCAACATGACCCTGAACTTCTGACTCAGTTCACGAGGGCGCTTAGTAAAACTGAGGTAGTTCTAGGTGTTAGGTCATTTAATAATCAAATGCCACTCATGAGAATAATTATAAATAGATTAGCATCCGTTATCACATTACTACTATTTGGTAAATATATTCCTGATATACCATGCGGATATAAAGCTATAACAAGAAAAGCCTATTCTAAAGTTAGATGGGAATCTAATGATTATGCAGTTGAAATGGAAATTGCGGCTCGAATTTCACATCATAAAATCAAGTTCCAAACTGTTGCTATACCCACTGTATATCATGATCTTGACAGAGGAATGACGATTCTAGATACTTTTAACATAATTCCGCGTATTCTGCGGTGGAGGTTGATTATATGAGTATATTCCAGGTTATAGCTGTCTGCTTTGCGTTGTTTATGACTTTAACAGTTAATATTCATGCTAAAAAGAAAACATTATCAGAAATGGAAAGTAGTTTTTGGTACAGTATCTGGGCAGGATTTATTTTTATTGCATTTTTCCCAAATGTACTTATTGGATTGACGGATTTATTGCATTTTAGTAGAGTTTTTGATTTGTTAGTAGTCTGTACATTAATGATTCTATCAATACTTACTTTTAAAAATTATTTTACACATAAATTTATGGAACAGCGCATAGAAACACTTGTTAGAGAACATGCAATGAAAAAAACAATAAAGAAATATGAAAAAGAAGTTGCCAAAAATTAGCGTAATTACACCTAGTTATAACCAAGGTCACTTTATTGAGGAAACAATTCTAAGTGTCTTAAGTCAAG
>OMIS01000058.1 GCA_900299155.1 bacterium | reverse complement strand
TTTATATACTTAAAATTTTTGCTATGATGTTTCTATGTCATCAATTGAATCTTCACCAGTATTATTAGAACAACCTACTCAGGTTGCTTTGCCAGCTCGTGCAGAGAGTGGTAGTGACTCTCAACCAGATGTTCTCAGACAGATGCGTGTAGATGACAAGACCTCAGACCAAGAGCTAGCAGCATTGGCATTACATCTAAAAATTTTAATTCGTGACACTACCGATAAAATGAATAAAGCTCGTCGGATGGATCAACTACAAGCGGTTACTGCAGAGCAACAGCGACGCAAAGATATGGCTCCGAAAATACAACGACCATGGGATCGTCTGCTTAGATTGATTTCAAGACCGCGTGGTGGGCAAGATCCTATACTCATAGCAGATATGCGTTCAGTGCTTAAAAGAGCAGCTGATAAAGGCATCTCAGATGGGTCCAGAGATGGTACAGATTTAGTTACAAATACAACTGAAAGAATTGAAGGTGTGAATTTGCTTGCCCCTGTTAAGGCTACCGAAAACCCTTCAAACCAAGTTGTTCAAGAAATAACAGAACCTGAATCACAAGTAACGACCAAATCAGCAGAGCCACAAGAAAAAACTCGTGCTGAATATCGTGAAGAAGCTCAAAAATCACGAGATATTTCACGAGTCCAGGCTGAACTTCAGGCAAAGGAACGTGCAACTCGAGATGAACGTGCCAAAGCAGAACAGGAAGAATTTGTACAAACTCATGCAGACAGAATCTTAACGGAGTTTAGGACGCGTTTCCCATACAGGGAAGTTACTGGCCAAGAGCTCATAATGTTTGCCTTGCAAGACTCACAACTCAAGGATGCAGACATTCTCAACAAGATGAAAGTCGTGGATCGTGCTCTCCAGCTCTGGGAGAAGTTTAATAATACTTTGCAAAAAGTGAAATCTAGTAAAACTGTTTCTCCTTCACCAACTGTGCAAAATACAGAGTCATCAGCCCCAACTCGTCAAGCTGAGCAGACTAGAGTGGTGGAAAATGCGCCAGGTGGCTTAGCTCTTGCACATAAATTATTACAGACTGTTTCAGCTTCCTTACAAACACGCAGAAACCAAACAAGCAGAATGCTTCAAACGCTTGCCACGATGAAAGACGTACGACTTGATGATTTTACTGGAGAGCCATCTGCTTCTGATGTAAAAGCAGATGTAGTTGCTAATCCAGTTGTTGCAAAAGAGGTCTCAAACCAGGCTCCAGAAGGGCAACCGAATCCACTCGAAGCACAACCACGGCAGGATCGCCAGGAAATAATTACTCATATTACTGATGAAATTTGGCAGTCCATGATGAATCAGCGCATGGAAAATATGCCACGTGAAGAAGCGTTTACCAGTTTACTGAGAGAAGTTTTGTTGGACATGGCTGAAGTTCGTGCTGAAGGACAACCTGATGTATCTGTAAGTGCATCTGAAGTAGCGCAAATTCGTCAAACCCTTGAATCACGCATGGCTACTAGAATGGCAGCTCCGCGATCTGCCGCAGAGATTGCACCACTCGTCCCAGTTCCACAAATGCTTGCAGAACAGGCCGCAGCACAACAGAACGTAGTGCCGACTACTACTGTACCTCAGAATACTGTACGTCCAGCACCAACATCTGAATCGCAGCAAACAGCTGCCGCTACACAGGAATCAGCTAAAAAACCAGGTTTCTTCCGACGATTATTCGGCTTGGGCTAACAGCTGAGTGATGGGGAAATTAAAAATCTATCTAACAGTATCTCTTTTTCAGTTGGATCGAGCGACTCAAATTGTTTGCGTAGTTTTTCGAGTGCTTTTGGATACACTTGTCTGGTGTGATTACCACTTACCCCAAGAATTTCAGCAATATTATCATAGCTCAGTACTGCATTTTCCTCATGAAGAGAATTGCGTAATAATACAACCTGTAACTCAAATGCAGTTAAGACATTCGTGAACTTCTCAAACACATATCGCCAACTTTCATAATCAGCACGGCCAATTGCTGCTTGCTCAAATCCTTCTTGACCATAGAAACTCTCTATCCATGGATCTTCATATGCAGTTGTTTGCATTGAACCTTCAAAGAGTACTAGTTGCTGCACTGCTGCATATCTTCGCAACTCCTGGATTCTTTCTACAGTAATTTTTTTGCTGATCTTGGCATATTCAGCTATTACAAGTTGCATATATTCACTTGACTCACGTTGGAGATGACACTGCTTGTCTACCTTATGCTCAATATAATTCAAACGATTGATATGACCGTGCATATGAATGGGAATACGAATCATGTCAGCTTCGTTCATTACAAAGCGTCTAATGTAGGTTTGTAACACTCTCAGCGCATAATTGAAAAAGCTTGAATTAGCATTAAAATCAAATTTATAAATTGCTTTACGAATACTTTCTGCACCTTCAATAACTGCTGCAAGATACAGATAGGGATTTGTATCGTATAAAACTCTGGTGTAAGTAGCAATAGCGGTAACTATTAAACCAATATGGCTGGCAATGATAGCTTCTTCCAGAAGTGACCGCTCATCAGGTTTATGAGTAATCTGTGCCTGATAAATCAACGTTTCAAGTATTTCAGGAGGAAATGGGGTAGTGTCTCCCCATAATTCTTCCAGATGGCTTCTCCTAGTTAGATGTTCACTGACTTTCACTGATACCTCAACTCTCTAGCACTAGTATGTTCTTCTACAGATCACACTATAGTTCATGGGCACACCTTTGCCATCTCTTCTGTACGAATGGAAAAACTCCGGCTCGTGGGCGGTGCATCGTTGTGAACGCTGGATGATGATGGTATTTCCAGGAAAAACTTGTTGTGCCTGCTTGAGATTCTCAGTTACAAGGTCGAAATGTATCCGAGGATTTTCTTGAATGGGGTAGCAGTCCACACAGATTGCAGGCCCAAAAACCAGTTCAACCCCTTCTCGTATACCAAACTCACTTTTCAGCAACCGCAGCGTTTTTTTGAGAATGTGTTGTCTCGTGCCCAGCCTACCAGCGTGAATGGCACCGACGATGCCTTTTGGGTGATAGAGCAGAATAGGAAGGCAGTCGGCTGTTTTCACGGCCAGCGTGAGGTTGGGGAGTGTCGTGAGAACGGCATCAGTTTCCAGGATCGTTTGCGTGGTTTTTTCTGTGATTACAGCACAGGTTGAGCCGTGGGTTTGGTTCATCCCGATTACATGGGTATATGCAAGTTCTGGGAGATTGGGCAACTGGGTAGGGCTTGTTTTATACGTTGTGGCGGAGATAACTTCAGGATCAGAAAAGGAAAATCGTAACATGTCTGTGCACTCTCAGGTGGATGTAGGTAATGGAAGGTGTAGTGTACCAGAGGTGAGATTCGAACTCACGACCTTGGGTTTATGAATCCCATGCTCTAACCAACTGAGCTACCCTGGCGCGTGGGGCTATACATATTGTACCGCACAACGCGCAAATTATACCAGGTTTTACTGCAATGTTCAGGCAGAATCCAAATTTGCTTTGACTCCCAGGCAATATATGGGGTATAATCAGGAGTCCTCAAGAGCAATCTTGAATAATAACAACACAACGCGCGGGGTAGTGTACGGTGCACGTGAGGCTCATAATCTCACAGGCTGGGTTCGACTCCCAGCCCCGCAACATTGAAATTATTTGCATGCTGCACTCATTTTTCGCTTCTACTGAAGGGTACCTCATTATAGACTTAGCTTTAAGTTTACTTGCTGGATTTATAATCGGTGCGGAACGTGAATCCAGAGGAAAAGATGCAGGAATCAGCACCCACACCATGGTGATTGTAGGCGCAATGCTCTTCACCTTCTTATCTTCCTTAGTAGATCCTGCTTCCAAATCTCGGATTGCGGCTCAGATCGTTTCGGGGATTGGATTTTTGGGTGCTGGATTGATTGTGAAAGAGGGCGCCAATGTCAAAAACCTCACTACCGCCTCTAGTATTTGGGTGGCTGGTGCGATTGGTATGGCATTTGGATTCAACTATCACGCTATCGGCATGATCGTCACAGTGGCCGTGGCGTTTATCCCACGGATTCCACACTGGAATAAAAAAAGTCCTGAGTCTGTCAGCGACACAGCCAAAAAGCGCAAAAAATAAGTTTAAACTTTTGTAGCTTTGCAAATTACCTCAACTACTTTCTGGTATACAATATCTAGATATGCAGGATGACAAAAATGCGCAAACGTATGAGCTGATTCATGAATATCGGTTTACATTTCTCAAAGAACAGATTTCAAAACTTGCCATTCCTACCGCTGCTAAAGTGCTCGATGTAGGGTGTTATCCACCAATTATTTTGAACTTCCTCAAGGAAAAAGGTTTTGAAACATACGGCATTTCTTCTCAACATGAGCAAATGCAAGAAAAAAATATCAAGGTTTTGAATATTGAAACAGAGCGGTTTCCTTGGAAAGACAATAGTTTTCAGCTCGTGGTGATGACTGAAGTGATCGAGCATTTGCCACATTCACCCCTGACTGTTCTCAAGGAACTGAATCGAGTTCTTGCACCTGGAGGCTACATGATTATTACCACTCCCAATGCGGTAAAACTACATAATCGTCTGCGTGTATTGATGGGTAAATCAATATCTTTTCCTGTAGAACAATTACTGACAGTTTCTCCTGGCAACGGCTCGCTGTATCACCTCCATAACCGTGAGTACACTTTATCAGAACTAGAAACCTTGCTGGTACTCGCTGATTTTGAGATTTTTGAGAGTCGGCAGGTCTGTTTATATCCACCCACTCGCCGAAAAGTCCGCCAGGAACCACTTTCTGCTCAAGCTGTAAAATGGGCTGGGTATCTTGGACAACAACTTGCGCCTGGTTTCAAAGATTCTTTGTTTGTGGTGGCACGGAAGAAGTAGGTACGCAGTACCTTCTGGCAAAATGCTATCGCTTGGCTGTAATTCTGGCTTTCGTGGTGTATAACTACTCTCTATGCCAACATCCCTCCAATCACTGGCTGAGTCCTTTGATCTTTCACCTGACCAACTTAAGGTGTTTTCTGCGATCATCGATTGGCTGAACCACCCAACGGGTGCTTTTTTGAGTATCGGCGGCTATGCAGGAACAGGTAAAACTACATTGATTGGTGTCTTACGCAAATACATTGCAAAGCATCAGCCCAAAAAGCGGATTGCGTTTGCCAGTTTTACTGGACGATCTAGTCAAAATTTAGGCAATAAACTACAGCTGCAAAAAGCTTTTAATCCAGAGCTTGATACCAACGGCACGATTCATAAATTGATGTACATTGCCCAGATGGACAAAGAGGGACGGATTATCTCATGGGAGCGCAATAAAAAATTGCAGTATGACTTGATTATCGTGGATGAAGCTTCGATGATCACTCAGGATATTTGGCGTGATTTACTGCGCTATGAAATTCCCATTCTGGCATTTGGTGATCATGGGCAGCTGCCGCCAATTGGCGATACTTTTAACTTGATGGAACAGCCCATGCTGCGCCTGGAAAAAATCCACCGCCAAGCAGATGGAAACCCGATTATTCACCTCGCCACGATGGCGCGCCAAGGTCAAGAAATTCCGTTTGAAAATTTTGGCAAAAAAATTCGTAAAGTTTCTCGATACAGTGAAGATGCTTCGGATTTGATGGAGCGTTTTTTTACCCAAACGGACGATACCTTGATTTTGTGTGGCAGCAATAAAACGCGAGTGAAGCTCAACCAACAAGTGCGTGCTGCCAAAGGTATTGAGTCGTCTGCACCGCAAAAAGGCGACAAAGTGGTATGTTTGAAAAATAACTATGAAAATAAATCTGGCCCAATTTATAACGGGATGATCGGGACGATTCTTTTGATTATTCCTGAGCCGGAGCTGTGGTACCGCGCCAAGGTGGAGTTTAGTGATGATGGCAAAGTCTATGAAGGCAGGATTAGCACCGCGCAGTTTAACGCGCTGAAGATGGTGGATCAGTTGCCTGGGGTGCACTTTACCAAAATTGGCGATCGGTTTGATTTTGGCTATGCGCTGACGGTGCATAAAGCACAAGGCTCTCAAGCGCTGCGGGCGCTGGTGTTTGATGAATCGTATCTGTTCAAAGAACATGCCGCACGCTGGCTCTACACGGCCATCACTCGGGCAGAGGAAGAGCTGTATATTTTGGGGTAGGGGTTAATTTATAAGTTTACACAATTTATACTGTGTTACACAAATTATTGACATACATATTTGATGCGTATATAATTTGAAGTTGGCTGAAAGGCCAAGACTGCTTTTTGTGTATGATGCTTTTTTTTGGGAGGGTGGAATGGACAGTGAAAACCAAGTAGCTAATGTAGACCAGAAAGGTGCTGAAGAGAAAGTCACACCTATATCTCAGCTGCCTGGAATTCAGGCAGCATTGGTTTCAGTCCAGGGTGTGTCACTAACTGGCAGCCAGCAAAAGCGCTGGTATGGCCGCTTAATTGATCATCGCCCATTGCAAGCCTTAGGCTTTGCAATTTTTCGGTAACTAATCCGGGGTGGCCAAACAAAGCCACCTAATCGGCAACCAAACCGATTTAAGCCCGAGCCACAGCGCTGTGACTCAGGTTTTTTCTAACCCAAAACACCCTACAATTTACAAAAATAATCTGTTTTTCTCTGAAAATTTCTAAAAAACATATTTTTACACTTCAGAACCCTGCCTGCACCTTACAACAACACCTTCTTCCACGCCTCCCACGGACTCTCTTGCACGTCAGGCTCGGCTACTGGCTCAGGCTGCACAATGCCATCAGGCAGCTGAACGACATATTCACCAGGCTTTTGCAGTAATAATTCATTACGGATGATTTTTTCTTTGGAAAGCCCAGTTTGTGCAGTTTCCACCTGCTCCTCTAGTTTTGCTACCTCAGTTCCCAGCTTTTTATTTTGTTCCTCAAGTTTCAATAAAGTTGATGAGGAACTTTGTACCGTTTGGGCACTTTTATCCAGAGATACATAAAAAATGATGGCTAGGGCAGTGAAGAGCGCAATTGTCAGGGGATGTGAAAGCAGTCGTTGCATTGCAAAAAATCCCTTCTTATGATATTATAAGTCCTGCAAATTTCAATTTGGTGTGTGCTTATTCACAATCAATTGTACGCATCAACTCGAGGTTTGCATAGGGAAACAATTAGAAAGAAATTATGGACGCTAGTATTACACTGCGAGATGCACACAGCCAGTTTGTCGATTCTTTAAAGCAAGCTGCCAAAGCTCATGCTACGGTTATTGCGTATAGTAAAGATATCGAGCAATTGATTGATTTTGTAGAACGTGAAAAAAACGCTAAGAATGCTAGTGAAGTAAATGACACCCATATTGAAGACTTCAAGGAATTGCTTAAAAAACAACGGTATACAGGCAAATCTATCTCTAGAAAAATTAACTCTATCAAAGCATTTTTCCGCTATTTGCAAAACCAAGGTGCGATTGGTGATAATCCAGCTGATGTTATTACCCATCCAAAGTATGATCAATCTCCACCTCGTATCTTGAGCAAAACAGAGTATCGCGCACTGCGTGATGCTTGTCGTGGTGATGCTCGCATGGCTGCCGTCGTTGAGCTGTTGCTCCAGACAGGTATGCGCATTAGTGAGCTCGCTGCTTTGCAAGTACAAGATGTAGATTTAGATCGCAACGTAATTACCATTCAACCTCAAGAAGCTCGTGGTGCTCGCCGCGTACCTTTGAACACCGCCGCCAAGCAATCCATCATGGATTACATGGCTGTTCGCCCTCGTGCTCGTGAGAAAACTATGTTCCTGACCAAGACCTGTCGTCCATTTTTAGTGCGTAACATCCGCACTGCTTTGGATCGCTACTTCCGCTTGGCTGGTATTAAAGATGCCAAAGTCAATGATTTACGTCATACTTTCATCGTTGAGCAGCTTAAAGCTGGTACCCCGCTCGTGTACATCTCTCAATTGGTCGGTCACAAGCGCATTACGACAACTGAAAAATATTTGAAGCTGATCGAAGCTCCAGATATGCAGCCAAATATTCAAATTGAGGAGCTGTAAACCAACTCCTTGGTTTAGTTTATTTTTCGCGTATAGTACTTCTTACTATGTCACAAACTAAGACAGTTCGCTTTTCTTGGTGGCAACTCTCTATCTAAGTCGAGAGCATTTTTTCGTGGAAAAATAGACTCTCGCAAGAGAGTTTTTTTGTAGGTATACATGTACAATTAAGAAAGAAATTATGAATAATACACAAACTGAAAACAGCAAACAAAGTAAAAATCGCGTCCTTTCAGGAATTCGCGCTACTGGTCGATTGCATTTAGGCAATTATCTTGGCGCAGTAAAAGGCATGCTTGAACTGCAAAAAGACCCAAATATCCAGACTTTATACATGGTGGCAGATATTCACACAATTACTACGCCATATAAAGTTGAGGAACTGCGCGACAACCGCCGTCAGGTAGTTTTAGATTACTTGGCTGCAGGTCTTGATCCTGAAAAATCAGTTATTTTCTTGCAATCCATGGTGCCACAGCACACCGAGCTTTCGTTTTATTTTTCTTCAGTGATGAGTATTGCGCGGATGCAGCATTTGCCTACATTCAAAGATAAAGTCAAGCAATATCCAGATTATGCCACGATGGCACTTCTGAATTATCCTATTTTGATGAGTGCCGATATTTTGGTGTACAAAGCTGGATTGGTGCCCGTGGGTATTGATCAAGAACCACACTTAGAAGTGTCACGAGAAATTGCACGCAAGATGAATGAACTATATGGTTTGGATTTCCCAGAACCACAACGTTTCGCCACAAAAGGCGAGTACGTGCCATCTCTCAAAGGTGAAGGGAAGATGAGTAAAAGTGTGGAAGGCAGTTTTATTAACTTAACCGATGATCTGGGCACAATTACCAAACGGCTCTCAAGTGCCCCAACTGATTCAGGCAAAGGCACAGTCACAAGAGTTCAAAATGAAAAGGGTAAAACCGTCACTACCTATACTGACCAAGCTGGCAGTGAATCTATAGGTGTCAAAAGTTTGCTAGAGTTTGTTGAGTTATTTCAAGGCACAGCAAAACGCGCTGAGTATGAAACTCTCTATGAAAGTACCGGTATCCGCTATGGTGATTTGAAAAAAGAGTTAGCCGCTGCCATTTTTGCAGAACTTAAACCTATACAAGAAAAAAGAGCCCAACTTGAAGCTGATCCTGCATATGTTGACTCGGTCATCGAGGCTGGGGCAGCCCGCGCACGTGTCATTGCTCAGGAAACTGTGGAACAAGTACGAACGGCAATGGGGTTAGGATAAGGTACAATACCAAAGCTATGCCACAAAAACCCACAATTGTGTATGACGATTTTGCAAAACTGGACATCCGTGTTGTCACGGTTCTTGAAGCCAGTGCCATAGAAGGCGCAGACAAGCTGCTGAAGCTAGTACTTGATGCAGGAGAACTAGGTACCCGCACAGTGGCTTCTGGTATAAAGCCTTGGTATACGCCTGAAGAACTTGTAGGAAAACAGCTGCTCTATTTAGCAAACTTAGAACCACGCACTATTAGAGGTGTGGAGAGCCAGGGCATGATCATTGCTGCTGGTGGCGTAGACGCTGCGCTTGTGCATCCAGATAAGGCAGTAGCCGCAGGTGAAATTGTTCGCTAATCTTAGTAGATTTTTACTAAAATCTTACCAGTAATAATTACAGCAATGTGTTAAAATGTGCCAATCTTACGATTACTAGGCATATATAGTTATGGCAAAACAACCTGAAAAATTACAATCCAAACCTCCAGTACAACCCACTACTCCAGAGACACAAAATTCTGCTTCTCAGAAAAATACTGGCAGACGGATGAATATGCTTCCTTTAGATTTTGGTCCAAGCTGGAATAAGGGATTGCTCTATGTGTTTATCGGGTTGTTATTCCTGCCGATGATTTTCTCACTCTTCTCAAGAGGTGAAACACAAAGAATTACGCTTTCAGAGATGGTTCAGGATGTCCGAGATCAAGAAATTAAAAAAATCGAAGTTTCTGGCAATGAATTGAACATAGAGTACAAGGACAGTAGTAAAAAAACTGCTCGTAAAGAAGATGGACAAAACTTAGTTTCTATCTTTGAAGCTGCAAATATTGACTTAAATAGTACAAACATTGATGTAGCAACAGTTTCTGCTTGGAGCATGCTCTGGGATCTGTTACTCACAATCTTGCCAATCATCCTGATGGTGGGTGTGTTGTTCTTTATTTTCCGCCAAGCTCGTGGTGCGCAAGATGGCATCATGGGAATTGGTCGTAGCAAGGCAAAGCTTTTTGTAAAAGGTAAGCAGAATATTAGCTTTAAAGATGTGGGTGGAATGGACGAAGCTAAGCGCGAACTCGAAGAAATTGTGGACTTCTTGCGTGACCCTCGTAAGTATAAAAAGGTGGGTGCTCGTACTCCAAAAGGTGTTTTGCTTGTCGGTCCAGCTGGAACTGGTAAAACGCTCCTCGCCAGAGCTGTGGCAGGTGAAGCCAATGTTCAGTTTTTATCTATCGCTGGTAGTGAGTTTATGGAGATGTTGGTGGGTGTGGGTGCTTCTCGTGCTCGAGATCTATTTGCAACCGCTAAAAAACTTGCTCCTTCAATTATTTTCATTGATGAAATTGACGCCATCGGACGTGTCCGTGGTCATGGTAGTATGGGTGGTCACGATGAACGTGAGCAGACTTTGAATCAAATCTTGGTTGAGATGGATGGTTTCACACCAAATGATAACGTGATTGTGATGGCAGCTACCAACCGTGGTGACATGCTGGATCCAGCCTTGGTGCGCCCTGGTCGGTTTGATCGCCGAGTGACCGTCAGTTTGCCAGATCTAGAAGAGCGTAAATACATTCTTTCAATTCATGCTCAGAAAAAACCTTTTGCTAAGACAGTAAACTGGGATAAGGTTGCACGTCGCACCGTTGGTTTCTCTGGAGCAGATATTGAAAATATGCTCAACGAAGCAGCTATCGCAGTAGCTCGAGAAAATCGAGAAGAAATTACCACCAATGATATTGAAGAAGCATCATTGAAAGTGAAACTTGGGCCGAGTAAAAAGCGTCTCCATGATGAACATGAACGCAAGATGACTGCATATCATGAAGCAGGTCACGCAATTGTGGCACACGTTTCTCCACATGCAGACCCTGTTCATAGAATTTCTATAGTTTCTCGTGGTCAAGCATTGGGCTTCACCTTAACACCTCCTGAAAAGGATAAAGTCCAGACCACTAAGTCTGAACTAATTGATGAAATTGCAGTACTCCTCGGTGGTCGTGCAGCTGAAGAACTAATCTTCAAAGAGCTGACCGCTGGTGCAAGTAGTGATATTGAGCGCGCTACTAGAATTGCTCGCGCCATGGTCATGGATTATGGAATGAGTCCACTCGGTCCTATGAACTTTTCCCCACAATACGACATGAGTTACAACCGTTCATGGGGTGAACCACAAAAAATTTCTGAAGCTTTGCAAGAAAAAGTGGATGCTGAGGTCTTAAAACTTATCGATGAAGGTAAAAAGCGTTCACTCGACATTCTCAAGAAATACAAAAAAGAACTTGATTCAGTTTCCCTCAAACTCCTTGATGTAGAGAGTTTAGACGGTGATGAGTTCACAGAGTTGATGAACCTCCCAAAAGCAAAGATGGGGTAATTCATGGGAGTAGGCCCTGAAAATAGTCCAAATTTGGGTCTTGTGACGTTTAGAGCGTCAGCGGGTTAGATTTTAAGTTGTCCAAAAGTACTTTATACATTTCATTTCTGTGGTT
>OMIS01000057.1 GCA_900299155.1 bacterium | reverse complement strand
TGTATCCACTAAGCACTGATCCAAATGCCTACCAAACTTTGGTTAGATTACTTGCAAATAACGATAAAAATACTGAAATCATAATTAACAATAATTTAGTGCATGATTTAAAACGTGATGCTGCAGATTTTGAAGTAATTACAAATAGGGGTGATTACTGGTTAGTAAGATAATTGCTACTTAGCAACAAAAAACCGCTCTCTTACGAGAGCGGTTTTAAATTCATGTATAAGCACGTTTCAGTGCACGTCTACAAAAACTATTGACTCAAGCGATCTGCAATCTTTTGCAGGACAACTGGAGAAATGTTTTTCATTCTCTTCAGTTTGCGAGCACGTTTTTGCAAACGATTCTTTGCAATTTTCTTAACTGCGCGAACTTGAGAAGGTTTCTGATAGACAGCACGATCTTTAGCGATCTGAACGATGTTACTCGCCATAACTGCTTTTTTGAATTTTTTGATGACGTCGAAGGAACTTTCGTTACCTTGAGCCTTAATTACTATTGGCATGTCTTATCACCTCCTTTCCTGAAGCTTGAATTATATCTTATTTTCAGAGGAATAGCAAAATGGACTATGCGAGTGTTTCCGCACCTGCTGTCTGATCCCAACCGCCTAAAATATGCATGTGAACATGATGGACAAGCTGCACTTGCTCACCTACATTCATCATGATTTTGTAGTTCTCGCTGATTCCGAGTTTCTGGGCAATCTCCCGAGCGAGCTGTAAGTAGCGTGCATGAAATTTTTCATCTGCCAGCTCCACTTCTTCAAGTGTTTTATATGGTTTTTTGGGAATTAAGAGCACATGAATCGGTGCTAATGGTTTAATATCGTTTATAGCAATAAACTCATCATCTTCGTACTGAATCGTGGCAGGTATTTCCCGATCAATAATTCTGCTAAATATTGATGTATCAGCCATGTTACCTCCCATAGATAGATTGAATAAGAGTGACAACCTCTTTAAGATTCAGCGGACTAGGAGTTTGGTTACGATGTTTTTGTGAACCATTGATAAGCATTTTACCGCTGGGGTGGTAATACCATGTTCCAGTCGTGTCTTTTGCAATAATTGCAGCATGCAGTTTTTCCAAAGTGAGGTCTGTGTCAGGTCGAACTTTTATGCGAATATGCCCTAATTTTGGATCCTTCTTAACTACCAACACATAGCCTTTTTTCTGTGCAAGTTTAATCGTGTCATCATTGCTTGTTTCAATCGCTAAACATGCGCCTGCTGGTAGTTCAAATGGCTGGCCACTCTGTTGAATTTCTTCTTGGGCAGAAAAGTGTTGGGTTAGAACTGCGTAGGCATAATCCAAACATTGCAAACCAAAATTGAGTTGTGCATCATCATCATGTCTGTCACTAAACTCACTGCCTCTGATTAAATCCGTAAGCATGAAACAGTACCTGGTGCTATCTGCTTCTGGCCAATGTATTTCTCCAAAATGATCAATATCGGTAGTAAATGCGCTAATTTCGTGCAGAGCTGCATCATCTTCCAACTCAGGGTGAAGTGAACACACGAAATCATAGGTTAAAGAAGTGGCGCTGATATGCTCTTTGCCTCGATCTGGCTGGTGATGATCGAACTCCCCCAGCCCAGTATCAACATGAGTCACTTCATGTGGTGCTATCCCACGCGATTCTATTTCAGGCACAGATAAAGATTCACCAGGATTAACAAATGCTACTTTGGCGGTGGCGTAGTGCTGAGCATCAAATCGTTTGAGCATCCAAACCGCACCAATAGCATCTAAATCTGGAGCATGATGGGTAACAAGAAGTTTGCGTGTAACCATGAGGCTAGTATACCAGCTTATTACAGAAAATTTTTTTGTAATCTATTTCTTTTTCCACCTCGGTGCGAAACCAGCCATGAACGCAAACAAGTGAGCTTTTAACTTACTTTCTCCACGCGCTACAATTGCAGCAATCATTGCTTTTTTGAACTCACTGAGATCAGTTCCTTCGTAGCACAACTTTCCATTGGTAAAACAGTAACTACAGTATTTTTCATGCTCGCGGTTTGCCCCAAGCGGATCTTTGGTAAATGGCATCATACAACTATCACAATATCCTGTGAGTGGTTTGAGTGAATTGGGCATATATATAAAGTATAGCACTGTCAGATTAATAGCTTGCACAGTGTACCTGCTACTAGTATATGCTACGATACCTGCGTTTACCCATAAAAAAACCCACCGCAACAGCCGTGGAGTTTTTTAAGGACTTCCAGGACAATTGTAGTGGGTGTTCCTCACCGGAATGTATGAGTACTATAGCTCCTGATACAGAAATTACCCAGAATTAAAAAGCGTTGAACACGCAAGCTATAACAATGACTCCTGATTCAGAGAATTAAAACTATGGGTCTAAATATTTTAGGCAGTTTATGCGTTAATTTCCCTACGCACCAGATGTGAAAGACACTATCGCTAAAATTATTCAGCGGATTCTAGGACCTTTTTATCAACTTTGAGAGACTGAAATTGTTCACGTTCAAGTAGTCTTGCAAGAAGTATATATACTATAACGTGCACGTTCCCATCGAATCTGGCATGGTAGAGTTGGAGTTGCAGTGCAGTGGGAATGGGCACTGATTCGCGGCTAAATTGGCTGCAATTCCACCACAGGACTTTCCGTGTCCAGTGAGCACCCCATATGCAATATAAAATGCAGCAAGTCCGCCAATGACGAGGACAAGTAATCCAACTTTATATGCCATATCTTAGTATAGCGCAACTACAACTGGTTGATGCGTTCGAAAACTTCTGCTTCTGAAAGTAATTCAGCCTTTTCAGCAGCGCGCTCTTTCCATTCCACTTGTCCATTGGTTTTGGCAGAAACAACCAACCGAACTGGGCAGCCAATTAAATCTGCATCGGCAAATTTACTACCAGGAGAAATATCCCGCTCATCCCACAGCACTTCAATGTTTTTGTCTTGTAATGACTGGTACAAAGCAGTGGCTTGCTCTTCACCGCCGCGCAGAGAAATCAGATGAACTGTAAATGGTGCTACTTGCTTAGGCCAAATAATACCCTTTTCATCATGGAATTTTTCTACCATCACCCCCATCACCCGACTAGTACCAATCCCGTACGAGCCCATCAGAATTGGCTGTTCCTTACCTTGTTCATCAACAAATCTGTATTTGAAGGCTTCAGGGAAGCGGCTTTGTAACGGAAAAATATTACCTACTTCTGCTGCTTTAAAGTACTCCATAACTTTGCCACTTTGTGGGTTGAGATCACCTGGTTGCGCAACTTTCACATCATAAAATGCGGCAGGCTTGGGTAAGTCACGACCCCAATTTACATTAATGATATGAATATGATCTTTATTGCCACCGCACTCAAAATTCACCATCTCTTCAAGGGCTTCATCAGCAATAATTCGTACATTTGCGGCTAAATTGACGAGTCCAGCATACCCGATAATGGCGCCAGTGGCTTGTTTAACTACCTCTGGTGTAGCCAGACTGAGTTTAGAACAGCCTACAATCTTTTTCACCTTATCTTCATTGACCTCATAAGTACCTCTCACCGCCACGGCAATTACTTGATCATCTGCCTGATAGATAATTGTTTTAACACACTTATCAGCTGGAACATTTAAAAACTTAACGAGTGCATCCATGCCCGTAATATTTTCGCCGTAGACTTCTTCCATTGGTTTTTGTTCACTGTCTTGCGTCACTTGAGGAGCTTTACTGGGTGCAACTTCTCGATTGTAGTATGTATTTGTGACTTCATCATAAAAAACGATATCTTCACCAGCCTCACAGCGGGTTTGAAACTCATGTGAAAAATCTTTGGTGAAATCGCCACCAGAAGCTAACGTCATATAGGTATCTTTACCTAGTCCCAGAGCAGCAAAGGTTGCGGTATATACAGCTTTTGCGGCATCGTAGTATTTTTGAAAATCCTCTTGAGAAGTATGGAAACTATACAAGTCCTTCATCCGAAACTCACGGCCTCGCATAATGCCTGACTTGGGTCGAGCTTCATTGCGAAACTTGGTCTGAATTTGATACACCGCAACAGGGAAATCCTTATAGCTGGTGCGAAATTTTTGAGCAATCGGGGTAATCAAATCTTCATGAGTACAGTTCAAAATATACTCGGCATCATTTTTGGCTTGAGAGTTTTTATTAGCCCCTACCGCTTTAAAAAGAACATCTACAGTTTCAAGACGACCAGTTGTTTCCCAGTTCCATCTTGGTGCTAATGATGGCATCAATAATTCAGCACCAATTTCATCCATGTGCTTGCGAACAATATTCTCAATTTTAGTCAGAACGCGCAGGCCCAAAGGCAAAAATGTATACACACCAGCCATCGTTTGATCCACAAAACCTGCTTTTGTCAGCAAAGTTGCATTGACGGAATCAAACTCTTTAGTGGTTTTTTGTGTTTTGGTCAGGAGCTGCGAGTATTTCATATATTTCCTTATATAGTACTAAAAAACCCTCATCAATCATCCCGCGCACTGCGAAATAACTGATGAGGGTTTTTGTGGGTTACAAAAACGGTACCACCTCATTTTGCTCAAGGCATTACTGCCTTGAGCCTTAGGGACTGCATATGTCAGCCCTGCAAGATGATGACGGCTTGCTGCCGGATGTGTTAGTGCCTTATTTCTCTACAGTTATCAAGGAGTTCCACATCTACTCTTCGGTCATAAGATTCTAGTTAGGAGCTAGAACGAAACACGACGTGTGCTTCAGTAGTTAAACTTGATTATACGCCCACATTGCAATTTTGCAAATTATCTTATAACCATTCTTGGAGTGCAGAGATAAGTACAGGAGATATATCAATTTCTGTGCAATTTTGTGGTAATCTCTGATGCTGGATTGAGTTGGTAACGATTATGTTATCAATAGATGAAGCACTTAATTTTTCAATTGCACTCTCCACAAGTGGACCGTGTGTCGCAAAAAAATGAGTTTCAGTAGCACCTTGTTGTTTGAGTAATTCAGAAGTCTCCACTACCGTACTTCCAGAAACAATCACGTCGTCGAATAACAAGGCAACTTTCCCACGAACTTCACCCTGTAACCCCACTGCTGTCACTTCTCCCGTGCACAGATCTCTTGTTTTATCAATATTAACCAGATCTGTGCCGAGTGAACTAGCAAATTGGCGAGCACGTTTCAATCCTCCAAAATCTGGACTGGCCACTACCAGTTCTTTGCCTGCAAATCGAGTTTGTATATCTGCAATAAATAGTTGCATAGCACTCAGATGAGCTGATGGAATTGAGAAAAATCCTGGAGTGCTGCTGTTATGCAGGTCAAGCAAATAAACACGATCAATATGTGCGGTAGAAACTAGGTTGGCGATAACTTTAGCGGCAATTGGTTCCCCTGGTACAAAGACTTTGTCTTGGAGTGAGTACCCTAGCCATGGGATAACGGCATGGATACTTCGTGCCCCAAGTCGTTCAGTGGCATCTGCTAAGAGTAAAAACTCCATGATATGTTCGTCCACAGGTGCAGAAAAAGATTGAATAATAACGACATCTTCTCCTGCCAATTGTTCCTTGATCCAGACCCTGCGCTCACCGTTGGCAAACTCAGAGCTGTCAGTTTCCACGAGCGGCAGATTGAGTTTCTCTGCAATTTTTTGTGCTAACGGAAGGTTGGATGATCCAGCTATGAGTTTCATGGATTTATTGTACCACTGTTGGTTTAGCCTCTGTGTTCAGGTGCGTTAATTAAGCCGCATTTCTTGTACTTCAAACCGCTGCCACAAGGACAGAGATCATTGCGGCCAACTTTGGCTTTTTCAACTCCAGGGTTAGCTTTCGGTGTGGCTTTTGCTTTTTTCAAGATAGCAGCCATATCACTCAGTGATCCCTGCTGGTTTTGTAATGCAGGTTCTGGAGTGGTGGCGTCTGCCACTTCTTTTTCCAAAGACTCATGGATATCTTCTTTTTGCTCGATCATCAGCTCAGGCATAATCGAGGCTTGCATGCCTGGACCTTGGAGTTGATCTCGGTATACTCGCTTAGCGATGGTAGATTCAATTGTCCCAATTAAATCTTCAAATAAGATAAACGCTTCTTTTTTATATTCTGAAAGCACCGTGCGCTTATCACCGCGCAGCCAAATACCCTCTCGTAAATCTTCCATGGCATCAAGATGATCCATCCATTTTTGATCTAGCACAGAAAGTGAGACCAGTCGCTCGAGTAAGCGCATGTGCTGCATCCCCAGTGATTGCTCTTTAGAAGCATATGTTTCAAGCGCAATTTCTTGCAATTTTTCAGAAATGTCTTCTACGGTGTGTAGTTCTTTAATTGTTGTAACAAGTTGTTTTTGAGAAGCTGCATCAAATGGAATAATTGTGGCGAACTCTTTGATGATAGCTGCATATTCTTCATCAGTGAAATCTTGCGGTGCATAGAGAGAAACTACACTTTGAATATCATCTGCGACATAGCCCATGATTTCTTCTTTAAGTGCGGTAGGCTCTGCTTCATCTCTTGAGGTTCCTTGTTCAAGCAAGCGGCGACGGCGTTTATAAATAATCTCACGCTGTTTGTTCATGACGTCATCAAACTCCACGAGGCGCTTGCGCTGATCAAAGAAGAAACCTTCCACTTTAACTTGAGCAGCTTCAATGGATTTTCCAATCATGCCATGTTCGATGGGTTGATTCTCTTCAATCTTCAAGAAATCCATAACTTTGGCAATTTGTTCACCACCAAAGATGCGCATGATATCGTCATCAAGAGCGATAAAGAACTGGGTTACGCCAGGATCTCCCTGACGACCTGAACGTCCGCGTAGCTGATTATCGATGCGACGAGATTCATGTCTTTCGGTACCAATGATGTATAGCCCGCCAAGTTCCACAACTTCGTCGTGGTTCTTTTGCCAGGCATCAAGTGCTTTCTTGTATTCAGAAAGTTTGTAGTTGGCAGGATTTATAGAAGGTGCTAGCTTCAGTTCTTGCGCCAACTCTTCTTGTTTGGCAGTAGGTTTTTTGTCTTTGGCAGCATTCTCTGCGCGGAAGTCTTTGAGCTCAGGTTTTGATCCTCCAAGCACAATGTCCACACCACGACCTGCGATGTTAGTCGCCACGGTGATTGCACCTTTTTTGCCAGCATCAGCAATGATAAATGCTTCTCGTTCATGATTTTTAGCATTCAAAACTTGGTGTGGGATGCGTTTGCGTTTCAAGAATTCAGAGATAATTTCGTTATGTTCGATGGAACGGGTTCCGATCAAAATTGGCTGGCCCGACTGATGAATGCGCTCTGTTTCATTGGCAATAGCGGAGTACTTAACTGCGGTAGTTTTATAAATAACATCTGCATTGTCTTGACGTGCCACGGGGACGTGGGTGGGGATCACTAGCACTTCAGTATTATATATTTGTTTGAACTCTTCAGCTTCAGTGATGGCAGTTCCTGTCATACCAGAAAGCTTGTGGTACAAACGGAAGTAGTTTTGAATTGAGATTGTCGCCAAGGTACGAGATTCTTGTTGAATTGGTACGCCTTCTTTTGCTTCTATAGCCTGGTGTAAACCGTCGGAGTAGCGGCGTCCATACATCAGACGACCAGTGTGTTCATCCACGATGATAACCTGGTTATCTTTAACGATGTAATCACGGTCTCGCAAAAAGAGTGTTTTTGATTTGAGCGCAGACTCGACATGATGGATGGTTTCAAAACTTTCTTCGTAGAGGTTCCCTACTCCCAATTTTTGCTCAATTCGCTTCACACCTAGATCAGTTAAAGTCACTGTGCGTGCTTTTTCATCCATTGTGTAGTCACTAGTTTTTTCTAAACTCAAAACCATGCGGGCGTAATCGTAGTATTTCTTGGTAGGTTCGGTATCAGGCATGGAAATAATCAATGGGGTGCGCGCTTCGTCAATTAAAATTGAGTCAGCTTCGTCAACGATTGCATAGTGGTGTCCAGAATCAGGGCGTTGCACCATCATTTCTACAGATTGGACCATGTTGTCACGCAGGTAGTCGAAGCCAAACTCGTTATTGGTTCCATAGGTTATATCGGAATTGTAGGCCTGTTGGCGTGAGATAGGTTGGAAGTGCTCAAGGCGTTCGTCTCCCCGTACTTCACTATCATATTCAGGATTAAAAAGGCTTGATTTATCATGGACAATTACTGCAGTTGTTAAGCCCAAAAAGTGGTAAATCTGTCCCATCCAGCCTGCACCCAGCTCTGCCAAATAGTCATTGACGGTCACTAAATGTACACCTTTGCCAAGTAGTGCGTTTAAGTAAATTGGAGCAGTGACGGTGAGCGTTTTACCTTCACCAGTTTTTTGCTCAGTGATATTGCTCTTGTGTAGTGCTATCCCAGCTAATAACTGTACATCAAAGTGCCGCAGTCCCAACACACGTCGAGATGTCTCACGAACCGTTGCAAAGACCTCTGGAAGTAACTCGTCTAGAATCACCTCATCAGCTTTGCCTGCTGCTCTTCCCTCTTCAATTATTTTTTTGAATTTTTTAGTTTGTGCAGCCAGTTTTGTATCAGAAAGTTTTTTAATACTGGGTTCAAGTCCATTGATTTGCTCTACAATGCCACGATATTTATCTAGAGTTCTTTGATTATCATCAAACAGACGTGAAAAAAATTTGAACATGTAGATCCTGTTAACTACGTAACTATAAAATATGTGCCGCTCTGTTATAGCAGAAGATATGGCTAATTGCTAGTAGAGAGCGGCAGCAAATATATGTACGTTACAAATCGTACGGTACAAGCCTTAAGTCTTGCTTAAATTTATCGCTTAATTACTTCAAGTCCGCCCATAAATGGTTGCAGCACTTTTGGAACTTTAATTGATCCATCAGCTTGTTGGTAGTTTTCTAACACAGCAGCCAAAAGCCGTGGTGATGCAGCCATGGTGTTATTTAAGGTATACACATACTTGGTTGTACCATCAGTGGCGCGGTAGCGGATCTCAAGTCGGCGAGCTTGGAAGTCATTGAAGTAACTTGCTGAGTGAGTCTCACGATACTTATTTTGACCTGGGAACCAAGTCTCAATGTCATATTTTTTGCGCTGACCAGCACCCATATCACCAGAACACATTAGGAGCACTTGATATGGTAATTCCAGATCACTGAGTAGTTTTTCTGCATACCCTACCATTTTTTCATGCCATTTTTGTGTTTCGGTTTCATCAGCCACGGTGTAGACCACTTGCTCGACTTTGGTGAATTGGTGGACACGGATAATGCCTTGAGTGTCTTTGCCGTATGACCCAACTTCTCGGCGGAAACATGGTGAAATACCTACCATCTTGATTGGTAAATCTTTTTCATTCAAAGTTTCACCAGCTCTATATGCGGTGAGTGCTACTTCTGCAGTACCTGCTAAGATTTGATTATCCTGAGTTTTGTAGTGGTCTTCATTTCCCCATGGGAAGTACCCAGTCCCCCACATGGCTGGCTCATTGACGAGCACTGGTGCGGTCATTGGGGTAAAGCCATCTTTGACCAAGATATTTATTGCATAGTTGAGTAATGCTTGTTCCAAAAGTACTGCTTCATTTTTGAGGAAGTAGCCGCGAAATCCTGCAATCATGGTGGCTCGTTTGGTATCAACGAGATCCAAGGCTTCCATCAGTTCTTGATGTGGTTTCGGGGTGAAATCAAACTTTGGCAACTCTCCTACTTGCCGTGCCACGACGTTGCCTGATTCATCAGACCCAATTGGAACTTCAGCTGCAGGTACATTTGGAATGGTATAGGCCAATTTTTTAACAGTTTCTTCAGCTTCTTTGAGCTGTGGCTCAAGTTCTTTTAACTGAGCTTTAATGATCTTGCCTTGTTCAACTTGCTCTGAAGAAGGTTTCTGACCTTGGCCTACGAGCTGTTTGATTGCTTCTACGAGCGCATTACTCTCCTGGCGAAGTCCATCTACTTTTTGTTGCAACTCACGACGTTTCTCATCTGCAGCCACTAAATCGTCGATATTTTGCACAGCGTCTGGTAACTGTTTATTGCGAGCAGCTTGTTTTACGATTTCCGCATTTTCACGGATATATTTAAGATCTAACATAGTTCCTTTCGAGGGTTTTTTTATTTGATGTAGTAGTAAAATTACCTGACAGGTTGCTGCCAATAGCAGCTTAGTAAGCTCGCTATCCGTAGTTAGAATTATATTCAAGCTATTCTTGACGCTCGCTTAATATCCTGTCATTTAATTTTATCACTACATCTTTTAATATAAACAAAAAAACCCTCTTAAATCCACAAACGTATGGACTTAAGAGGGTTCTTCATGCAACTTGAAATGCAAAAAAACGGTGCCACCTCAAAATTCTTAATGCCTGCTATTACGGGCTTACCCGGTACAGTTATTACCCTATACAACGCGGTTTCAAGCGAAACACTCAGAGAGTGCTAGTCTCTGGGAATGCGTTGATATTAATATTATATCTAGTAATATCGATTTTTTCTATGCCTAGATTTGACGGGTAGTGGGTCAATTTGAAACTGAGCTTGCTTGACCGCTCATGCTCATCAAGATATGATGTATGCATGATAGATATAAACAAACTCGCTAAATCAATAGTAAACAAAGCCACAGAAGAAAAGAATCCTGCTGCTGTAGCATTAGGAAGAATGGGTGGATTAGTAGGTGGTAAGGTCAGAGCTGAGAAGTTAAGTGCTGAGAGACGGAAAGAGATTGCTAAGGCTGCTGCTGCGAAGAGGTGGAAAAAGTAGTTAGACTGTTGTCTTTTTTAGGTCTACAGTGTCCTTAATTGCTTTTTTTCTTATTTCATAATTGAAAACACACTTCTCTTCTTCAGCTTTATCTCTCTGGCAAAACTGTACAAAGTTAAAATTATTAAAAAACGGTCTTCCAAGTAATATACCTGGTTCAAGTACATTATTCATTGATATAATTTGTTGCACACGCCCACTTATTTCTAATTCAAAGTATTTTTCTAAGTCTGTTCCTACTACTGTTTCACTCTTGTGCTTGCGTAGCATTGCTATCTCACCTACTAATTTATTTTGAGCATCAATAAGTTGTTGATCAGGATATACCCACCAAACTAATTCTTCAAACCCATGTGCTTTTCCGTCATTGAAAATAAAGACCTTACATTTTCTTTCGAGAATAGATACCCCACCTCCGACACCTGAAAGTTGTTTAAGTTCTTCAATTTCTTCAATTTCTGTTTTATCAGGCAGATTAATGCTTTTCCCAACAGAATAAGGCAATACATTAACATCAGCACCTGAATCCATAAGTCCAAAAGTTTTGGGAGAAAAACTATTATTGTAAAAGTAAACAATCTCCAAATATGGCTTAAATCCAGAGCTGGGAGGAACTTGAGTATAGGGAATCGAAGCGACCGCCATATTTATGACCGTAGTGCAAAACTTACTGAAAGACTATCTGTATCTGCTATTCTCAAAACAACAGGATTTTTGTTCAATTTCTTTTTTATTCTTTCTGCTTCTTCATACACTTCAGAAGATATGGCAGAACTAAACAAGACTTTTGGTTCTTCTTCATCAGAGAAAAAAATAATAAATTGCCCAATATATTCTTTGGCATTCTTCGGTATATTCATATTTTTATTCTAACACAAGTGTCAATAAACTATGCTTGACCGCTCAAGCATAATGTACTATAATATTCCTTATGAACAAACTAAGTTTAGAGAAGCGGACACAGATAATTACTTGTCTAGTAGAGGGTAATTCAATTCGTTCTACTTGTCGTATGACTGGTGCTGCTAAAGGTACAGTAACTAGACTACTTGAAAGCGTTGGTACTGCATGTGGTGAGTACCAAGATAAGCACTTAGTTGACCTTACCTGTAACAACTTACAATGTGATGAAATCTGGTCATTTTGCTATGCCAAGGAAAAGAATGTACCAGAAGAATACAAGGGTGTACCTGGGTATGGTGATGTCTGGACTTGGGTAGCGATTGATGCTGATACAAAGTTAGTTCCTAGCTGGTATGTTGGTGATCGTAGTGCTGAGTCTGCCTATGAGTTCCTTTCAGACATTCAAAAGCGTATGAGTGATCGTATACAGCTCACTTCTGATGGCTACCCAGCATACATAGAACAGGTAAAAACAGTGTTTGGTAATGAAATTGACTATGCCATGCTTACCAAGATATATGGCGGTAACATGGAGGATGAAAGACGTTATAGCCCTGCTGAATATGTGACACTAAGAAAAGATCCTGTTATTGGTATGCCTGAGATGGATAAAGTCTCTACCAGTTATGTAGAGCGTCAGAACCTAACCATGAGAATGAGTATGCGTAGATTTACTAGATTAACTAACGCATTCTCAAAGAAGATAGAAAACCTAGAAGCAGCAGTTGCACTACACTTCATGTACTACAATTTCTCTAGACCTCATAAAGCACTAAATAAAGAGAGATCATTAGGTATTACTCCTGCGATGGCTGCAGGTGTGGCTGATCATCAGTGGAGTGTGGAGGAGATTGCAGAGATGACTACTTAATTTCATACACAATATGTAAGAAAACTGTA
>OMIS01000056.1 GCA_900299155.1 bacterium | reverse complement strand
TTAAATGATTCTTCTGTGAGAGAAAATTTTTCGCGCAAGTATTCACGCAGGTTGACCCAGTTGAGCGCTTTGTTAACTAAGGATTCGTATAGATTTGAAGCCATGTTACTGAGTAAGTATAGTACTGTTTTCCGATCTGTGAAGTAGGATTTGATGGTATAATTTCGCGTATACGCACCCATAGCTCAATTGGATAGAGCGTTTGTCTTCGGAACAAAAGGTTGGGGGTTCGATTCCCTCTGGGTGCACATGCAGCAAGTTACATACGCACAAGACTCGATAATTCCAGATCTGCAAGGTGCATGGTAAAATATAGCGTCAATTAGTGAGGGCCAGTAGCTCAGTTGGTTAGAGCATTTGCCTCTTAAGCAAAGTGTCCTGGGTTCGAGTCCCAGCTGGCTCACTCCTCATTTATTACCAAATTTTCACAAAAGCTGGCATATACTATAGATGTTTAAATATTAGAAAGCATCTATGTCACTACTCATTTCCATCCTAGTCCAAGCATTTTCAGTTTTGATTGCTGCATATATTATCCCTGGAGTTCGAGTAGATTCGTTTCTTACCGCAGTCTTGGTGACTATCGTCATGGGTTTTATGAACGCCATCGTCAAACCCATTCTCGTAGTTTTAACACTCCCCATCACATTCCTAACACTTGGATTATTTTACTTTGTGATCAATTTACTCATACTATTTTTAGTGGATGCAGTTATCCCAGGTTTTGAACTCAGTGGCGTGCTTTCTGCTATTCTTTTTGCCATCGCACTGTCAGTAATTGGCAGCATTGTAAATGGGTTGGCAGCAGGGAAGTAAAGTACTATTATTGTGGATTTGTACAGTCGTTCCAAGAAATTTCCACATCATTCTCAATTCTAGTTTTATAGCATTCAGAGCTGAGTTTACAATTAAAGGTACGTTCAGAACTTTTTGCAAGATCGGTGATTTTGAGCAGTTGAATAGTAGTTTGATCAGAACCAGTATAACTTTCAGCCATATGATATCCATCCAGCCTGGTAATAACCACATTTCCCAGTGAATAGCTTAGTGAAAATTTACCATCAGCAGCTGTACGTGCTTGGCTCGAGTAGCTTTTATCCCAAATCAGTCCGTTATCCCAACCCCAACCAGTGCCATATACAGTCACTTCAGCATTTTCTATTGGTTGCTGAGTTTGACAATCAATTACAGAACCAGATAGAGTTTTGGTTGTACTGAGCGCAAATAAGGTTGAAAGCGGGCTGATCATTACTATGAATGCAATCTGAACAAGTACCACACTACCCGCCACAACTAAGAGTATTGAACCAATAATCCACCAAATTTTTTTATTCATAGTTCTCATTTAGAAGTATACAATACCGTTTTCATCATTGAATTTAGGGTACTACCATTTTACCTCAGATGCATCCCAGTTTCACAAAGCTATTGAGATACAAGCTATTGTCTTGATTCTTTGCTACAATCACCACATGCCACCAAAAAAAATTGTGATTCCTGGGCTCATTGCTATCATCAGTATTCTCATAATTGAAACGTGTGTTTATTTTCTTCTGCCCGCAGCATACCAGCCTGGCTTTTTCCGCTTCATCGGCTACACAATCATAGGGTTAGCCAATCTGATTATTATTGTGGACATGATCTTTTTACTCCCCACGGTGAAAGGCGCGATTTACTACCCAAGCTCAGACAAACAAATCGCCACAATCTTAGAACTCGCACACTTGAACAAGAGACAAAAGGCTATCGATATTGGATCTGGTGACGGGAGAATTCCGTTTGCGCTTGCCAGAGCAGGGGCACAGGCATATGGCTATGAAATTAACCCCATTTTAGTCTTCTGGTCAAACTGGCAGGCACGACTGCTCCCCAAGCACCTCCGCCCAATTTTCAAATGGAAAAATATGTGGACTTCTGACTTTAGCGACTATGACGTCGTCACACTTTTTGGAATGACATATATTATGAAAGACCTGGAGAAAAAATTGATGACAGAATTAAAACCAGGAGCAAAAGTGATCTGCAATAGCTTTCCATTTCCCAACTGGAAGCCAGAAAAAGCCCTTGATGAAGTCTATTTGTATATAAAAAAGTAGAATAGGTAATGAGCTCAATATATACCAGCTTGTACTAGAAACTAGTTGTACTTCAATTCAAATACTGCGCAAACAGAGAAAAAATGACCTTTATTATGCGTGATGCTTTTTGGCTTCTTGGCGCTCTTGCCAGATATGATGGATGGCTGGGATGATAGAAACAACCACGATTACTGCGATGATGGGCAGCAAGTATTTATCTACTTTTTCAGCTGGGATCAAACTTCCGAGGAAAAATCCTGCCAAAGTCATCCCGACGCCCCACAAAAATCCACCCACGACGTTGTAACTGATAAACGTTTTGTAATCCATACTCCCAATTCCAGCCACGATCGGAGCAAAGGTACGCACTGCTGGTACAAAGCGAGCAATAATTATGGTTTTTTTGCCATGCTTTTCATAAAATTTTTCAGCTTTAACAATGTGATCTGGAGTACGGACAATTGAATCAGGTTTGTTGAAGAATTTTTTGCCATAGGTATGACCAAACCAATATCCCACAGAATCACCGAGAACAGCAGCAATAAATGAACCAACGCATACAAGCGCGATGTTCATAAACCCTTGACTGGCCAAGACACCTGCGGTGAATAATAAACTATCTCCAGGCAGGAAAAAGCCAAAGAACAGCCCAGACTCAGCAAACACAATTAAAAAAATCACCCACATGGCATAGCCACCAAATGAATGGAGTAACTCAAATAAATCAAAATGCATAAATTCCTTCGTATAACAGTGGCTAGTATAGTGCAATTACGCAGCGGAGGCAATCAAAAAATACATAGCTTATAGCTTTAATAGATATATGATTCTCAAATTACAGCTATAGGAGTAGAATTGATTGGTTTATAAATTTATTTATAAGGAGATTGTATGAGATACCATAAAGAACAGACAGCATACGATGCAAACATATTTGGCCAGCTCACTACTTCAGCAATATTGGTTAAAATACAAAATAGCCCAGATCTTCAATCTGAATTTGCGAAAGTATTTAAGCAATTATCACCACAAGAACGTACACAGTATGCTTTCGCCCTTGCAGCAATTGCAAGACAAATGGTCAATGTTTCTCAACAAGAATTGAAGTAACTTACTCTCTACTTGCTGTATTTTGACCACTGACTTGCTTGAGAGCAGCCTGAAAGGCATAGTATTGGCGCGTCGGAGTGTTGTCACCTTTAAGGAAACTAAACCCTGCAAAGGGACCTGGTTCACCCTTTAAGACAAATGGAGTCACAGCTTTGACCCGTGCATCAGACCAAATATTTTGCATAGCGTACGTATAGTATGTGGCCAACCATCTACTTGTGGTCTTAGAATCTTCCCAACCCGTTTCAGTAATATAAACTGGCAGCTCTCGCTCAGTTTTTCCCTGTAGAAAGGCTAGCTCATACTCAAACCCACGCAGTGAGTTTTTGCCTCGGCGTTGTGGGGCGGCACTAAAGCCAGGATTTGGATAGGAATGCGAGTTCCACCCACCCAGATTCTGAAATACTTCTGGATCATAGGCATACATCGCCGCGAGGTAAGAAAATGCTTCTCGAGTGGCAACGCCATTTGGGGCTGCTAAATCCATTGCAGCAGGCAAAACCGCATATTTTTTTTGTTCAGTATTTGCCCAATTTTTGGTAAACGTTAGAATCTCTGCATACTCATCTGGATTGATCGTCCCGCCCCATTCCTTTGCATGATTAACTTCATTAAAAACAATAATATGACGGTCATCGGTCGGCCACTCTAACCGACTCAAAACCGCAATCATTTGTGTAATTTCTTGTTTGGTAGGCACTGTCCACGCACCATTTTCCACTCGAGTAGAAAGCCGAACCAGCGGGATCAATTTTTGGTTTCGCGCCTCAGTAAAGAAATTTTGCCACTCGGCTTCGCGCTCGATATCCGCTACAGTAAACGGAATCGTGACATAATGCCAGGTGTCATCTTGTGTCACCTGGACGAGTTGCTTAGCTTGAGGAAGCTCATTTGTTTGAAGAATATGTACGCCAATTTTGGAGGTATCGGCCGCAAAAACCTGAGTAGTTGCAACTACTATGAGAATGGCAGGAAGTAGTAGTTTGGCCAGGCGTTTCATTTGCTATAGGATATCATTTTTTCTCGAGTTTGTCCAGAAAAATGGGCATAATTTGGTACAATAAAGTGTCACCATATGAAGCGTCTATTATTAGCATTTTTCTGGCTTTTTACAACCCTGATAGTGGCTTTATCTGGTGTTGCACTGGCATATCTACAATTTTCTGGACACTTTTTGTCTACAAAATTCAATATTCCAGGATTAAAGATGTTTTCTACATCTCAAGCTACAACTGGCACTACTACGACTACATCTGGAGATCCACAAATCAAAACGCAGCCTGAAGTAGGGGATGCTCGAGTAATTTTGGTACAAAACTTCCTTGAACGTCACAAATCACCCATATTGGCAGAAGATCCTGATTTTGCCGTCTTTTTAGTAGGACTGGCAGATGCAAATAACATGGATTTTCGACTGTTACCAGCAATAGCTATGCAAGAGAGCAACTTGTGCAAAGTTGTCCCTGAGGAATCACACAATTGCCTCGGGCTAGGGGTACATAAGCGGGGTACTTGGGGATTTGACACCTATCGTGATAACTTCACTGCTGCTGCGCAAATTCTCAAGAAAAACTATATCGATATTGGCTTAACTACTACTGAGCAGATCGAGAAAAAGTACAATCCTACCAGTCATAATCGCGATGGAAGCTGGGCATCTAGTGTGAACCAGTGGATGGCAGAGATGCGGTATGATGACCGAACACTGGGTAAACAGCTAAAAACCGATGCCAATTTACTCGAGTTTACAGAAGAACCTGCTACTGAATCAGCAGAGTTGAGTTCACCTGGCACAAAATCGGTAAAACTCACCCCCACAATCTTACCAACCAACCAGCCCACAACCGCACCTATTCAGAATCCGTAAACCATATTCTTTTTAGCCTGGATTGCTAAAAACTACCCCTAAAGTACCGCTTTTAACTGTGTACATGCATTTTATTGATATAGTATGAACATATTTGTTCCACTATTGACATCCTTATAATAATTTGATATAGTTATACATAGTTGAGAAGGACACTCCTCACCGGAATGCCGTTCTCAATCTAAAGCACCCCACCACCGCGTGGGGTTTTTTAGTGCTCCTGAGGTTTCTAAAGCAGTAAATACCTAGTTCTAAATTTCAAAATATATTGATAAATCAGCTTTTTAATCATCAAATTTATTGTGCCGAGAACAGGAATCGAACCTGCACGCCTTGTTGAAGGGCACTGGATTCTAAGTCCAGCCTGTCTACCAATTTCAGCATCTCGGCTTATGAAGATCTCCCATCGGCAGAGAGTTAGAGTGATCCTCTGAAGGCATATTTTACACTAAAACTCTCCGGATCATTTGCGCAAACAGCTCAAGGACTAGTTTGGCACGTTATACCTACTTTTAGTTACAAAATCGGATTCCAGCTGGACTTGTGATCTGGCACCATGCTGTGGTAAAGTGGCACTCTATACTCATCTATGTGGCCATTTGGCAGCAATTCTGGTAATGAACCAGCAACCACTATTTCTTTCATTCATACCGTCAGTGCAAAAGCTCGCCGGCTAACTATTAAAATTAACCGCTCAGGGCAGGTGGAGGTAGTCA
Source organism: bacterium (assembly GCA_900299155.1). Classification (GTDB taxonomy): domain Bacteria; phylum Patescibacteriota; class Microgenomatia; order UBA1400; family PJMF01; genus OMIS01. The sequence continues at coordinate 11,076 of OMIS01000056.1, read as the reverse complement.
CACCGCGTTTTGTGCCGAAACTTTTGGTTGATCAGTTTGTGGCACAGCATCAAGTATGGATCACAGAAAAACTTGCTTCATTGAAAAAAGTACAAAAAAAGGCTGATTCTGTCAGTATTTATGGCAAGGAGTACCAAAAAGTGGTGAAGTACCTACCAGATCAAAAACTGGGAATTATCATTCTGGGAAAATCAGTAATTTTCAATACTCCAGAAGCTGGTATGAAAACTTCTCAACCACTTCAACAGATTGAGTGGGGAAAAGCGCAAGAAAAATCTCTAGAACGCTTTCTCAAATCCAGCGCACAAACATATATCATCAAGCGCACAGAACAACTTGCAGAAAAAATGAACGTAACATATGGCTCGATCACTTTACGCGAACAATCTAGTAGGTGGGGGAGCTGTAGTAGTGCGGGTAACTTAAATTTTAACTGGCGACTAGTACACGCCTCACCTGAGATCATTGACTACGTCATTGTGCATGAACTGGCTCACCGAGTGCATATGGATCATTCAAGAAACTTTTGGAACTTGGTAGCAAAATATAATCCTGACTACCAGGTACACCGCGGCTGGCTTAAGCGGCAAGGGCATGCATTATCGTAACAAGGTACATAAATCATTCTTTGCTTTATCCTAAAATATAGTGCTAAGGTATACTAAGTTCACTGATGCTTATACTTCATGGCGAACATACTATTAAATCTCGAGATAAACTCACTGCACTTGTGCAAGCGGCTCGAGATGCGCAACTAGATGTCGTTCGGCGGCTCGGCAAAGAACTGACGCCTGCACTTCTGGAGGAAACATTTGCTGCCACGTCACTATTTGGGACCGATAAAATTATTGTCATTGAAGAACTACACAGTTTGCCTAAAAGCGCGAAAAAAGATCAATTGATCGAGATGATCGGCGCACAGGTGGAAAACTTTGAACAAACCATAGCAGGAGTACCTGCGCTGATTCTCTGGGAAAAACGGCAGCTCACCCCCACAATGCTCAAAAAATTTGGCACCGCCAAAGCCGAGGAGTTCAAATCCAGTTCAATTCTTTTCAAATGGCTTGATGGATTCGGCAGTTCAAGGGATAAATCGCACCAATTACAAGAACTGCATCAAATTTATGAACAAGATGGGGCAGATTTCCTGTTTGCGATGCTGAGCAGACAGGTCAGGTTGTTACTGAGTGCAAAAGATGACGGGCAGTTGACTGGAGCACCATTTATGGTCACAAAAATTAAGAAGCAGGCACATGCATTTTCTCTTGATAAACTCTTACAAATTCACAGCCAACTCCTCGAGATAGACCGCCAACAGAAAACCTCGAGCACTCGTTTGACACTCCAACAGCAACTTGACCTTTTAGTGCTCTCGCTGTAGAGTTGTGAGTGTTCATACTTTGTCATACTTTTTATGAAAGGATTGTATGCAGGTCGACGCTTCCATTTTTAAAGCCTATGACATCAGAGGTGTCTACGGCACGCAACTCTTCGAAGAAACCGCCCCCGCTATTGGAAAAGCCTTTGCAAAAGTACTCCAACCACAGACTGTGATTGTGGGTCGTGATGCTCGTGTTTCAGGCCCAGCACTACATGCAGGCGTCATCGCAGGTTTAACCAGTGTGGGTGTCAATGTAATTGACGTGGGCATGGTTTCCACCGATATGTACTACTACGCCTGTGCTACAAAAGGGCTGCCAGGTATTATGGTCACCGCCAGTCACAATCCTAAAGAATACAACGGTTTCAAGATGGTGAAGAAAATCCCCTACCTACTTTCAGGTGATGAAGGTATTCAAGACATTAGAAAAGCAGTAGAAGCAGATGATTTTCCTCCTGTAGCTGCCACTCCAGGCACAGTAGAGCAGTGGAACATTATGGATGGATTTATCGAAAAAATGCTCACTTTGGTGGACGTTGCTGCACTGAAACCTATGAAAGTTTTGATTGATACAGCGAATGGTATGGTTGGTCCTTCTGCGGCGGAGCTATTCAAACACCTCCCACAAATTCAGATGGTTCCTATGTACTTTGACCCAGACGGTACATTCCCTAATCACGGGGGAGATCCATTGATTGAAGAAAATCGCAAAGAATTGATGGAGCGAGTAGTTTCCGAAGGTGCAGACCTCGGGTTTGCCTGTGATCCAGACGGAGACCGCTTCTTCTGTATTGATGCAAAAGGGAGATTTGTCTCAGGCGACTTCATGACAGCACTACTTTCCAAGTATTTCTTGAAGAAATATCCTGGTTCACCAATCGTCTATGATATTCGCGCATCTCACGCAGTACCAGATATCATTACTGCTGCTGGTGGAAAACCACTCTATAACAGAGTCGGCCATGCATTCATTAAGAAGAGAATGCTTGATGAAGGCGCGGTATTTGGTGGAGAAGTGACTGGTCACTACTACTTTAAGGACTTCTTCCTCTGCGACTCAGGACTCGCTCCTATGCTCTTTGTGATGGATATGCTCAGTCAAAGTGAGCAAAAGCTTGATCAAATGCTTGATGAACTGGGTCAGAAATACTTTATTTCTGGTGAAATTAACACCAAAGGAGTAGATGGACCAACCGTATTCAAGCGTATTGAAGAAAAATATGGTCCTGGCGCACAAGAAGTACTGCATGTAGATGGTGTTTCTATGATCTATCCAGACTACAACTTCAATGTTCGTGCATCAAACACAGAACCACTCGTTCGTCTAAACTTGGAAGCTACTTCCCAAGTTAAAATGGAACAGATGCGTGATGAAGTGTTGGCAGTGATTCGTCAGCAGTAGATGCTGCCGCTTCGTGGCATCCGTTATCCCATTGCAACGCACAATAAAATTAGTAGACTGTACCTATCCGATCTACATATAAAGGAACTTTATGGCAGACAAACTTTTGAACTCACGCGAACAGATTAAAGAATTAGATAAAAGTAATGTTCTTGGCTCGATTGAACAGATCGGCAGCCAAGTGCAACAAGTTTGGAAGATCGCCAAGACCTTGCAATTTGATCCTTCATACAGAGAAGTTACCAACGTCGTTGTGGCTGGTATGGGAGGTTCAGTACTGGGCACGCACGTGATTCAAACGGTTTTCAAAGACGAACTCAAAGTCCCAGTCACCATCGTTCCAGACTATACGCTGCCAGAATTTGTAAATGAAAAAACACTAGTAATTGCATCAAGTTACTCTGGTTCCACTGAAGAAACGCTGGCAGCTACTCAAGATGCAATTAATAAGGGAGCAAAAGTTACTGGCATTACTTCTGGAGGTAAACTTGCGGAGCTCCTGAGAAGCCATAATCTTCCTGTGTTGGTTTTTGAACCCACCTTCAATCCTTCTAACCAACCACGCATGGGTTTGGGATACTCCATTTTTGGCCAAATTGCATTATTTGCACAAGCTGGCTTACTGCAAGTAGCAGACACCGAGTACAACGCAGTTTTGCGAGCTATTGCTGATGCACATTTACTATCTGGAGTAGATGTTGCTGACGACAGTAATCCTGCAAAAATTCTGGCGTTTGAGTTCACAACTCATATCCCAGTCATCACTGCTGCAGGACACTTGGAAGGCAACGCCCACGTTTTTGCCAATCAGCTCAATGAAAATGCCAAGACGTACTCAGAGTACCGTGTCATTCCAGAGTTGAACCATCACTTGATGGAAGGTCTGAAATTCCCAGAAAACTTAGATAACGCCATTATGTTCTTCTTGGTGGAATCAGAGCTGTACCTGAAAAGCAACCAAGTGCGCACAACCCTTACTGCTGAAGTGCTTGAGAAAAATAAGATTGAACACCGCACCATGCAGTTGAAGAGTGCCACAAAACTTGAACAGGCATTTGAAATGCTCGTCTTTGGAGCGTATACGTCATTCTACTTGAGTATGCTGCACGGCATTGACCCAGCTCCAATTCCCTGGGTGGATTGGTTCAAAGATCAATTGAAGAAGCGTGCGTAATTGATGAAGTAATTTAGAGATCCATGCGAAGGTGCGTTGAACGAACGTCATTGTATCTACAACTAGCAGTATCTTTGTGTAGTGAGTTCATCGAGGCAGGATTTGTACGCCTGCCGTCACCTGAGCGAGGATTTCTAAATTACGCCAATTAATAGACAGCTCCTACTTTAACCAAGACACCAACATAGAGTATCATGGTACTATGGCTTGCCCCGTTGTAATTCCATTGGACCAGTCGCTCCACTTTAGCCCCGCACAGATTGGGAGTCTTGGGGTAACACTGGGAAAACTTTTTTCAGAAGATATTCCTATTCCTGAAACGATAGTCATCCCGCCTGAAACGTTATACCGTTTAACGCAAGAAAACAGATTATATGCGCTGCTCTCAGAAAATAGTCCTGAGCTCAGTCATGATGCGGCTCGCAATGCGCAGTTTAAGAAGAAAATTCAGCAGGTAATCTGTACACAAAAGCTGCCGGGGTGGTTTGTCAGTGAGATTCTCACACAGTTTAACCGTAAATTTAGAGATGGATTTATCTCTATTCAGCCTGGGAATTACTTTCCTAAATTTGCCACAGAGCGCTTCCAACATATTCAAGGTGAAGCCAACTCACTTGAGTCACTGCTGCTAGCCTGGGCAGAACTAATCTATTTGTGTTTTGAAAAACATATGGTACTCAGACCAATTCACTTTGCACCAGCACCGCTGATACTACAAGCACAACACCAGGCCATAGTCTCAGGACTGGGGCACACACTCCATCCACAAAAACTCAGTAAAACACAAGTATTCATCCAAGCCATTTGGGGAAGTCCGGATCAACATCTTTTGATGGAAGAAAGTGATTCATATTCTGTAGATGTGCGTACCTGGGGAATTATTGATCAGCAAGTGGCCACTAAAACTAAACAGTATCGTCGTGAATCTGATAGTCTGATCTCAGTACATGTGCCTCAACAGTACCAGAAACAATCAGTTTTGAATCCCGCGCAAATTACTGCAATTGCACAAATTATTTTTGCCATTAAACAATGCCGGCTTGAACATCAAGTGATCTCATGGGAGTTAGCTAAAGAAGGAGTGTTTGTTACAGGCATCCGCGAAAGTCAGATTGAACCTACAGTAGCTCATGCTACCAAAAAGACGGTTACTAAGTTATATATTTCGACTGGCAATCCGCAAAAGCATCTCCCCGCACTTTTACCAACAATAGATGGAATAGGGGTGCTGCGCAGTGAGTATACGCTGGCCAAGTTCGGCGTTCACCCCATGCATGTCATTCAATCAAAGCAAAAAGTGCAGCTACTCAATGAACTTGTTACAACCATCACCACCTACCAATCGGCCTTACACCGTAAACCAGTTATTTATCGTTCACAAAATTTTACTTCAAGTGAACTGCGTCAGCTACGCTACAGTGAAAACTATGAGCCTGCAGAAGCAAACCCCTACATCGGCTACCGCGGCGGACTGCAATTGGTGCGCCAACCACAACTGCTCGAATTTGAACTTGAAGTACTAAAAGCAGTGCTCAGCAGATCGCCAGCTCCACTCGGATTTATGCCTGCATTTGTACGAACTCCACACGAGATGGAGTGGATCCTGGCTGAAATAGAACGCGCAGGATTATTTCAGCAACAAAACTTCTCGGTTTGGCTTCAACTGAACACTCCAGAAAATATCCTGAATTTGCGATCATATCCGACTCACAAACTGGCTGGAATTTCAGTAAATGTGACCAGTTTACACGCACTGCTCCTGGGGATTGATCCAGATAATCCAGAAATCCATGAGCATTATGCCATGGATACCTTGGCAGTGGAACGAATGCTCGAACAACTTGCACTCACAGTCCGTGAGTTACAAGATTTGCGAAACTTCACCCAACCGTTGCAGCTCCATTTACATCTGGAGAAGTACTCACATGATCTAGTGGCATTGGCGGTCAAACTCGGCTATCATGGTATTACTGTAAAACCAGCAGCCGCCCAAATTACCCACGCTACGATTGTGGAAATTGAAGAAAAGCAGCTTGCATATTTACAGTAAAAAACGTATTGTTACCTATTAGATACATATGGCAATTATTCAAGGCATCTACGCACGAGAAATTTTAGACTCCAGAGGCTGGCCTACCATTGAGTGTACTTTGTGGATGGATACAGGCGGGATTGTGGCCACTAGCGTCCCAACGGGAACATCAATTGGGAAATATGAAGCACTTGAGTTGCGTGACAAAGACCCAAACCGTATGCTTGGAAAAGGGGTACTGACGGCAGTCAATTACATCAATACCTATATTGCGCCACAAATTGTAGGAAAAGACCCCACCAACCAAGAGGAAATTGATAATATCATGATCAAGTTGGATGGAACTGCCAACAAATCCAAACTAGGTGCGAACTCATTACTTGCCATCTCACAAGCAGTGCTGAAAGCAGGGGCTTTATCCCAAAACATGCCACTGTACTACTACGTCATGCAAAAGTACCAGCTAACCCAGACTATGGCCATACCGACCTGTATCTACACGGTTGTCAACGGCGGGGAACATGGTGCCAACAATTTGGATATTCAAGAATTTCAAGTCATTCCTGCCAGTCATTTGAGTTTTGAAGGCTCACTGGACATGGCAGTAACAATTTTCCAAAAACTTGAAGAAGTTTTGATACTTAAAGGTGCGATTCATTCGATTGGACTCGTGGGTGGCTTCACTCCAAACCTGTACAGTAACAGTGACGTGTTTGAAATTATGGTGGAAACAATTAAAGCCACGCCATACACGTTTACTCAAGATTTATTCTTTGGGATCGATGTCGCTGCAGAGCAGTTTTACAACAATGGACGCTACACAATAAAGGACCGTTCCCAACCATATAGTGGTGAAGAATTGCTTGCCTACTATAAAAAGCTGCGTGATATGTACAATGTGTTCTACTTAGAAGATCCGTACCAAGAAGATGATCTCAAGATGTGGCAGGCAGTTACAAATGAAATCGGTGAGACCACCAAAATTGTGGGTGATAGTTTCTTGGCTACCAATAAAGCAAAACTAGAAAACGCCATCGCCAATAAACTGTGTAATACTTTACTCGTTAAACCCAATCAAGTGGGGACTATTACTGAAACGATTGATGTCATTAAAGTAGCCAAAGCTGCAGGCTGGCAGATTGTTATGTCACATCGAAGTGGTGAAACCAATGATGATTTCATCGCAGACCTAGCTGTTGGTGTGGGAGCGGACTACGCCAAGTTTGGGCCCACCAATCGAGGTGAGCGTACTGCAAAATATAACCGCCTGGCACAGATTAACTTTGAATTAGCCCAACATTATCAACAAGATGCAACTCCTGCCCAGAGTTAACACAAACACCTGCTGCTACTCAAGAAATTGGACAACTGCCCCTGCCAGTTCAGAGTAAAGCGCGGTATAGTAGGAGGTACTTATGGCCGACACGCAACAAGCTTCAGATACTCAAGTAGATACCACTGCAACAGCTGTAGAACCTACTGCATATGCTGAACAACCAGCAGTCGAAACAGTACCGGCGGCTTCTGAGCCAGCACCTTCTGCAGGAGAAACTGCCCGCACTTCTTTTGAACCAATCATTTCAGAACTTGCCTTTAATGCCATGAGCCGCACTGGACAGTACAAAGGTCCACGCCCAGTGGTGCTGCTCGTGCTGGATGGCTGGGGAATCGGGCCAGATAATCCTGGCAACGCCATCAAGCGTGCCAAAACCCCCAACCTCACTAAGTTCTGGCTGTCATATCCGCACACCCAGCTTGAAGCGAGTGGCCAAGCGGTCGGGCTGCCACAAGGTGAAGATGGGAACACAGAAACAGGTCACTTAAATATTGGCGCAGGACACATCGTGTACCAAGATCTACCTCGTATAAATATGGCCATTGCTGACGGCTCATTTTATTCAAATCAAGCATTTCTCAATGCTGTAGCACACGTCAAAACCCAGGGTTCTACTTTGCACTTGATGGGCTTGATTGGGGCAGGCGGTGTGCACTCCAATATTGAACACCTCTATGCACTGCTTAATTTTTGCAAACAACAAGGTCTAGAGAAAGTATATATCCATGGCTTCACTGATGGACGTGACTCACCGCCTACTTCTGGTATTAGTTATGTCCAGCAAGTCATGGAGCACTGTGAAAATATTGGCGTAGGGAAAGTTGCCACACTTATGGGACGATACTTTGGTATGGATCGTGATAAACGCTGGGAACGTATTGAAAAAGCATACAATGCATTGACCCTTGGAGATGGCAGACAGTGCATTTTGGATCCAATTCAAGCCATGCAAACACAGTACGACCAAGGAATTACTGATGAGTTTATTGAACCAATTTGTGTCTGTAATGGTGATGGAACCCATCGGTTAATTCAAGATAATGATGCTGCCATCTTTTTCAATTATCGTATCGACCGGCCTCGTGAGTTAACCCGCGCCTTTGTCATGCCAGACTTTGAACAAGGTATGACACATGTGGCTTTTGACCCGTACACAGAAAAATATGAGAAGACCAATATTCAGCAGCAAACAACTTCACCAACGTTCCAACGACAAAAAGTGATTGGAAACTTATACTTTGTAACGATGACAAACTACGAAGATGGGCTGCCTGTGGACATTGCGTTTCCACCACAAAACATCAAAAATCCACTTGGTAAAGTTTTTGCAGATAGTGGCTTGCGCCAGCTCCGCATCACTGAGACTGAAAAAGAACGGTTTGTGACGTACTACATGAATGGTCAAAAAGAGGATATGTACCCTGGTGAAAAGCGCGTGATTATTCCTTCCAAGGGAGTAAAATCATACGACCAAGCTCCTGAAATGAGTGCTCATGAAATCGCAGATGAGATGATTAAGTACTTGAAGTCTAATACGTTTGATATTGTGATTGCCAATATCTGTAACGGTGACATGGTGGGACATACAGGGAATCTTGAGGCAGCTATTCATGCTTGTGAAGTAGTCGATGAAGTCGTGGGGAAGATAGTGAACCAGGTCTTGTTACTTGGTGGAGTGGTTTTTATAACAGCAGATCACGGAAATGTTGAAGAGATGATAAATAACAAAACAGGAGAAATTGATACTGAGCACTCCACATATCCAGTACCATTCTTCATTATTGGTAAACAATTTACCAAGCCCACAATGATTCCTACAGGGATTCTGGCAGATGTCGCACCTACTATCCTAAAAGTAATGGGTATTCCTAAGCCAGCTTCTATGACCGGGAGAGCATTGGTATAACGAAAATCTGATTTCACACCCAAAACCGAAACGTTCTACTCATTACATGCCATTCTAAAATAGCTATTGATATAGTTAGATTCATAAAGATCCAATTGCGAGTTCGCATCATATTCGGATATTCTAGGTGTACTTCGGGATACATACGCCCGAAACAACCGCGAGTAGTACACATAAGCCAAGGAGTTGTATGCCAGTTACTTTATACAAACGTCAACGACAAATAGTAGATTTTATCGCACAGTATTTGCAGAAAAATGGCTATTCACCTACGCTGAAAGAAATTGCTGATTCGCTCGGTGTTTCTTCACTGGCCACCGTACATGAACACTTGCAAGCACTCCAACGAAAAAAAGTCATTCGCAAACATGAAGGATCCGTTCGTGGCATTGAACTGTTAGACAGAACATTCATCAAAGTAGCAGACAGCGTAGATTTGCCTGTACTTGGATTTATCGCAGCTGGTTCACCAATCGAGCCACATCGTGATCCTAATGCAAGTTTCAAAGTTTCACCTGAAATGATTAGTGGCAAACGCCGCTCGTACGTGCTCCAAGTTAAAGGGGAGTCGATGATTGAAGATCACATTGCGGATGGTGATTATGTCGTGATTGAAGAGACGCAAGATGTCCATGATGGTGACATCGTTGTAGCTCTGTTAGATAACGGTCTTGCAACATTAAAACGGTTTTACAAGGAAATGACTCGCGTCCGTTTAGAACCAGCCAACTCCACAATGAGCCCCATTTATGCTACCAACGTACAAATTCAAGGTCGCGTGGTGGGATTAATTAGAAAATTTCAATACTAAGGATTAAAGCCCTCCCGCTTTAATCAGTGCTGAAGAAGCCTTCTAGAAATAGAAGGTTTTTTTATGCACCTCTCACAAGAAAATATTATACCGGATAGAAAATCTCGTATAGGGCGGGCTTTACATGAGATCGCTTCCTTTTACAAGGAAGATGCTCTTAAACTTGCCCATCTCCTCTATAAAAAAGGTGTAACTACTACAGAAATTTCCCTTGAATTAGGCGTCAGTAAAGCCGCCATTAGCCAAAAATATCCCCGAAAGACCAAGAAAGGAGTCACCAATGACTAACTTTCATAAGCAAATGTCTGTCTGGTACCGGACGTATCCACTGACTGCCGATATATTTGACGGGTGGTGGCAAGTTCCCCACCTCACTTTTGACCAATATCTGGAACATAGCGAAAAAGAGGAGGAAAAGTCTCAAGGCAAAGACTTTCAAAAACCCTATGAACAACCAGTCAATTAACCCCCACCAGTGGCGAAAAGCCCAAAAACAAAAAGCTAAACTCAGAATTGGTTTAGCAGGCACGAGTGGTTCAGGTAAAACCTACTCAGCTTTGTTATTAGCAAGTGGTTTAACGAGTTGGGACAAAATCGGAGTCATTGATACTGAGAATGGTTCAGCTGATCTGTATGAAAATTTAGGCGCCTACAAAGTGCTACCAATTGAAGCTCCGTTCACTCCTGAAAAATATATCGATGCGCTGAAATCAGCCGAAAGCATTGGGCTAGAAGTAGTCATTATTGATTCTGTGACACACGTTTGGAAAGGTGAAGGTGGCTTACTAGAATTCAATACTAAGCTCGGTGGTAAATTTCAAGACTGGGCTAAAACCACTCCTCGGTATCAAGCTTTCTTGCAAGGCATTCTTCAAAGCAAACTCCACGTTATTACCACCGTTAGAAAGAAAACTGCTTATGCCATGGTCCAAGAGAATGGCAAATCAAAAGTTGACCTGCACCCAATAAACTAGACAAAGATTAAAGTAGAATAGAAGTAATCTTTGAAAGGCGGGAATATGGCAGGGATAGCA
>OMIS01000055.1 GCA_900299155.1 bacterium | reverse complement strand
TGTACTTGTTAAATAATCATTTCAGCTATATATTTAAAGGCTCAAGTGACTAAAAACAATATACAAATAGTATTTTAAGTATCATATAGAATCAAATAAGCCCAAATCATCAACATAAAAAATGCCTCCTTTAAATTAGCAAATGACTTTTTCATTTGCTAATCACAGCACCTGTCTGGTGCAATCATGAAGTCGTAGCGTACAATAAGCTGTATGGCAGTTTCAACTATCCCACAAGTTGCATTGATTAATTTCTTAGAACATCTCGAGGTGGAACGAAATGTAAGTCGGTTAACTATACGAAACTATGGTCATTATTTACGTCGTTTTTGTGACTGGCTAGCTACGGAAAATATCACAGATCTCAAACAAATTGATCAAGAGATAATTCGCAAATTTCGTGTGTATTTATCAAGGTATGAAGATCCGCTGCGTGGCCTTTTGACCAAAAAAACGCAGAGTTATTATGTGATTGCACTACGGTCATGGTTGAAGTGGTTGGTTAAACAAGATGTTGCAGTCCTCCACCCCGAAAAAATTGATTTACCGAAAGGGGAGTCTCAACACATGAAGTTCCTGCACGCTGATCAAGTGTTGCAACTACTCTCTCAGCCACAGCTTTCCAGCAAAACGGGTTTGCGTGATAAAGCAATTCTGGAGCTACTATTTTCTACTGGCTTGCGTGTCAGTGAACTCGTTTCACTAAACCGAGATCAAGTGGATTTAGAGACGCGTGAGTTTGGAGTGATCGGTAAAGGCCGTCGTCCCCGCGTGGTGTTTTTAAGTGAACGTGCGGCTGTTTGGATTGATCGATGGCTGCGCTCTCGTACTGATCGTTGGCGGCCACTCTTTATCAGATTTGCAAAAGAAAAAGCTCCACTGGCAAGTGACGGTGAAGAAATGCGCTTAACGACACGATCTGTACAGCGCATTGTGGAGCACTACTGCAAAAAAGCGTGCTTGCCGATTACGCTCAGTCCGCATGGATTGCGCCATAGTTTTGCGACTGATCTCTTAACCAACGGTGCTGGTTTGCGTGATGTTCAAGAAATGCTAGGTCATAAAAGTATTGCTACTACGCAGATTTATACTCACGTTACTCGCCCACAATTAAAACGTATCCATGAGAAGTTTCACTCAGATTACATCACTGCAGAAAACCCTGCTCCACAACCTACTGCTCTCACCCACCGTGAAGTTCGCGCTGCTGATGAGAAGGTAGCTGGCGAATCAGACTCATCGAGAGAAGAAGCTACATCGAGTGCTCATGATCCTGCAAAAACAACTCTCACCGAACAATAGCGCAGCGACTCTTAAATTAGCAAATATACTGCCTTTCTGCTAATACGTGTCACTTGAGAAAAATATTGATATATCAAAATATTTTTTACTAAGAAGTATGGTAAATGATTTATTTAATACTCTTAAGTATTCATTTGATATACTCCCCTTCTCTCTTTGTCCTACTGCTAAACTCTGATACAATACAGACTGTTAAAATCTTGGGCCGGTAGCTCAGTTGGCTAGAGCGCCTGCATGGCATGCAGGAGGCCAGGGGTTCGAGTCCCCTCCGGTCCACCATAATTTTAAGATTAGAAGATATTTTTCAATTTAGAATGTAAGTGTAAGTGGGACTTCACTACCATCGGTAGTAAAAACTTTACTTTTTGAAGAATCAAGATGTATAGGTAATGATCCTGAATTAGTATTTTTCTGCAAGGTGATAGTCGCAATCGATAGTGGTCCTGTAGGCATACTATTAAACGATTTTGTGCGGTAACTCAGCTCCACAGTAGTTTTGTTATTTGTTACGGTAGTAGAATTGACCGCAGTTTGCCAACCATTTTTGCTCGTGTTTGATTGCTTAGTAGTGATACTTGCAGTTCCCTCAATAGTAAACTTAAGTTGTATTCCACTTAGTGAATACTCTCCTGGATCTACAATAAGCTGATAGCTATTTGCTTGATTATCTGTAGGAACAACTGACACCATAACAGGATTTTTTGTATCTGAAATCTCAAGAGCATCTGTGGCTGGCGTGTCGTTCATGGGTACGGGTGTATTTGCAATAAAGTCCTTAGTCTGGGCAGGTTGCTGAGAGTACCATGCTGCAGCAGTCGCTACTGCTATTACCAAGATAGTTAAAAATATTCGAACTGTATTGCCAGAATCACCTAAGCTGTACTTCATGGCTTTTCCCCTTTGTTATCTAAGGATTTGTAGTTTTGTAGCACAATCTTTAAATCTTTCGTATCCATGAGTCCATTATAATCAACATCAAACTTGGAATAAGAGTCAGAAGAAGTGGCTGGTGCAATTTTATCTGCAGAACTTGTAGTTTGCAGCTCAACTTCTGCTTGCAGTGCTGTAATATCAGCTAGTGTAATGGAGTTTTCATCTTCCGCAGTTTGTACAAAATCACCTACTGGGAGTCGAGCTGAAGATCTTAGCACATTTTCTTTTCCTGGAATCAATGTCATTGTGCCAATTTTTTTTCTAAGCGACACAGGCGTTTTGATGTACACAGAAACTTTTTCTATTGAGCGAGAAGTATCTATCCCAGGTAAGCTAGAGATCCCGATAGCTTGCTGAGGAGCCAATATTCCTCCACTTTTACTTATGAAAGTGCCTGAAAATGATCGAAAGTATCTCAATCCAGAAACTACATACTCAATTGTGACCTCAACTTGGGGAATAGTAATACCCGGTTTGTTCAATCCTTGAAGATAAAACTCTGGCACAAGATTCCAGACTATTTCTGAAGAAAGCGAAGTAACGGTTTCCATGCCCAAAACTGCAGAGGTCGGTGATGGCAGTGCTTGCGTGTATGACTGGGTGTGAACGCTAGGAATTTCTGCAAGTGCTACATTTTTAAGATCATGCTTGGTAATAATAGCAGCAGTCCCAATGAGTGCGATGCTCAAACTAAATGCTAGTGTATACGATTGGATAGACGACACCTAGTTACTCTAGCATCCCCTGTTAGGGTGCGTAAAGGTACACCTACAAAGAATTAAACTGGTATCTGATCTAATCTGGTTATGAAGTTTACAGGCAGGACTTCGCGGGTGCACTTACTCTGCAAGTTCAATTTCCGCTGGTAGTTCTCCACCTTCATCTTCTTTGCTGGTCAATGCAACAGCTACAACCTCATCACCACTATTCAAGCGCATTAGGATCACGCCTTGTGTCGGTCTGGTGAGCACAGGGATAGATTTGGAGTGCAGTGGTAGCTTGATCGTTTGACCTTGTTGTGATGAGATCACCACAGCAGTGTCCTCTGGAGTTACCTTGCGTGCATCGGCAATCATACCAGTGCGCTTTGTCACGTCTGAAACTTTGACGCCCATACCAGATCTCTTTTGAACTGGATACTGGCTTAGGAGTGTGCGTTTGCCCATACCATTTTTAGTGATAACAAGCAGTTGGCGAGTTTCATCTTTTTCTTCACCTGGTGCAATAATCTCGACACCAATCACTTCATCGTCACTGGTTAAGGTAATGCCCTTCACGCCTTTAGTATCACGTTGTGATGCTTTGACTTCTTTTTCAGAAAATCTGATCGATTTGCCTGAGCGGCTAATCAACATAATATCGTCATTTCCAGAAGTGACCTTACCCCAGACGAGTCTGTCGTCATCATTAAGCATGATCGCAATAATGCCATTTTGGCGAATATTGTCATAGAGTTTGACCGCAGTTTTCTTGACTAACCCCTGTTTGGTGGCCAGTGCGATAAACTTGTCTTTGTCTGCTTCTTCATCAATAGAAAGAATTGCTTGGACTTGTTCATCAGACTTGAGGTTCATCAAGTTGACCATCGCGGTGCCTTTCGCCTGGCGAGACGCTTCTGGAATCTCAAACGCCTTCATTCTGAAAACGCGGCCTTGGTTGGTGAAGAATAACAGTGTGTCATGTGTTTGCGTGGTGACGATACTTTGCAGCATGTCCTCAGCTTTCATCTTCAAGCCAATACTCCCCTTCCCTCCTCTGGATTGAGAACGGAACGCGGTTGGACTCAGCCGTTTGACGTACCCACTGGCAGTTAAGGTGATAACGGTGGCTTCATTTGGCACCAAGTCTTCTTCACTAAACTCACCCACTTTGCCTTTGATGAGTTTTGTTTTACGCTCATCTCCGTACAAAGTGATCAACTCTTGGACTTCGTTACTGATAACCCCGAGAATCCCTTTTGGATTTTGGAGTAATTTAATCAAAGAAATAATTGTTGTCTGGATCTGTTTGTATTCATCTTCAATTTTTTGGCGTTCCAAAGCAGCAAGACGTTTCAGCTGCATTTCCAGAATTGCTGTGGCTTGAATCTCTGAAAGACCAAATTTTTCCATCAAACGTGTGCGTGCCACATCTGTATCTGGAGAACGTCGGATTGTCTCGATCACTTCATCCAAATTATTGAGCGCGATCAGCAATCCTTCCAAGATATGGGCGCGGTTGCGGGCTTCAATCAGCTCGTATTGACTGCGGCGTACCACGATATTTTGACGGTGTGCAATGTACTCCATTAAAATCTGGCGGATGTTAAGAAGTTGTGGAGATCCTTGGCTGGTCAGTGCCACCATGTTAATTGGGAAGGTAGTTTGTAGTTCTGAGTATTTGAATAACGAGTTCAACACAACTTTTGGTCGTGCATCACGCTTTAATTCAATAGTAATCTGCATACCGCGGCGGTCTGAATCATCATTCAAGTCACGGATACCTTCGATCTTCTTGTCTTTGACTAAATCTGCAATCTTCATTAAGAGCCGTGCCTTGTTTACCTGGTATGGCAGCTCTGTCACGAGAATCTTGTTTTCTTCAATATTTGTCTTAGCTCTAATCACAACTCTGCCCTTACCAGTACGGTAGGCGTTTTTAATTTCGTTGAAATCATAAATGATACCGCCAGTTGGGAAATCTGGTCCTTGGACGATCTCCATAATGTCATCAATGGTGGTCTCGGTTTCAAACTCACCTGCCAGCTCTGGTGAATCTATGGCCAACAGTGTATCAATAATCTGGTTTTGCTTTTTAATGCGTTCTGTCTCGACTTTGCCTGAGTCAGATTTACCAGCAAGCTCCACTTCATCAGCGCCTTTGAGCTGGGTACTAATCTCATCTTTGCGTGTGGCACTTCCCTGCTCGATCATCTTGATGATTGCCTGAGAAAGTTCGGTCAAGTTGTGTGGTGGAATCTTGGTGGCCATACCGACGGCGATACCCTCAGATCCCATCAACAGCAAGTTAGGCAACTTGGCTGGTAACACGAGCGGTTCTTTCAAAGAACCATCAAAGTTATCGGTGAATGGTACGGTATTTTTATCAATGTCGGTGAGTAATTCTGAAGAAATCTTAGAAAGACGAGCTTCAGTGTACCGCATTGCAGCTGGACTATCTCCGTCAACAGAACCAAAGTTTCCCTGGCCATCAATCAATGGATACCGCATACTGAAGTCTTGTGCCAGACGGACGAGTGCGCCATACACTGGAGCATCACCATGTGGATGGTACTTCCCGAGCACATCTCCCACAATACGAGCAGATTTTTTATAACTACTGGTATGGTGAATACCTGAACGATACATGGAGTATAAAATACGGCGATGCACAGGCTTCATACCATCACGGACATCAGGGAGTGCACGAGCCACAATCACACTCATCGCGTAGTCAAGATAACTCTTGCGCATCTCTTGGATAATCGAGATGTGCTTCATCTTGCCATAACGGGTTTCTTCAATGGTGCCGACTTTTGACTCCACCACTGCTGCTACTGCCTCTGGTGCAGCTTCTGCTTCTGTATCAATAACCGCCTCAGCTTCCTGAGTTGTTACAATATCTTCTTGTGGTTTTTTCAAATCGTCGGCTACCATAATAGTTTTCTCAGTATATATACCTTTTACTGTACGTACTGGTGATTCGTAGTCGTGTTGTAGCTACGATCACCACTCAAAATATTTAATTAGCAGTTACCACACTTACATTCGCCACCACACTCGCAACCTTCATCATCTCCCATTTCTTCTTCGTAGCGTTTTTTTCCTGCTTCGAGCACTTTGGTGGCTGCAGCTGCATCTTTCCAATCTTTGAGCTTTACCCATTTGCCTTCTTCAAGGTCTTTGTAGTGCTCAAAGAAATGTTTGATCTGTGCCATTTTGGCTTTTGGTACATCATTCAATGATTCCCAAGCTCCACAGATTGGATCAATCTTGGTTTTGGCAGGTACACAAACAATTTTGTGATCCACGCCTTCTTCATCTTCCATCTCCAGCATCCCGATGATCTTGCATTTGATCACTACACCTGGGACGACTGGCTGTGAAATGAACACCAATGCGTCCAAAGCGTCGCCATCTTCACCTGCGGTTTCATCAATTAAACCGTAGTTCACTGGATAGCCCATGGCCACTGGGACGATACGATCCACGGTCATTTCACCGGTTTCTTCATCAAGTTCATACTTTACACTGGATCCTTCTGGGATCTCGAGGAGTACTTTTACTGTGTCGGACATAGATCCTTTCTTTTCACTATATAGCTATTAATTTTTCTTATTCTTTTTTTCGTGATCAAAATACCGTTATTACGAGTAAGTTCTTCATCTGGATCGGGTTGTGTCCAGACAGGCATAGTAGGTCTTTCGTGATTTACTGGTGTGTAAATAGGTGTATCAAGATGATGCAGCAATTGTGCAAAAGTAAACTCCAGAGCACTCCCTGCCTGAGATAAATCAATTAAAGTAAATTGACTATAGTCTAGGCTAGTTTTATTGTGAGCTCCTAATTGAGTTTTAAAGTTATATAAATCTTGTTCTATTACATGGCCATCAAACGTATTGTATTGCCGAGTAATTATTGTAAATGCAGTATGTAACATGTCACTTATGGTTGGCTTAAATGTAGTTTGATCTAGTGCGCCCGCAACATAGTTTGTTACTAAGGTGTTTAAAGCATCAAATTCTTGTAGCA
>OMIS01000054.1 GCA_900299155.1 bacterium | reverse complement strand
CCCTATTATTCAATGAATTTTAAATTAAAAAACAACACGAAATTTCTATTAACTCGCTACCAGCGGCAATTTTCTTTAGGCCTGCTCCAAGCTCTCCACCAAGTGACTTTGCAGACATAATCGCACTATATAAAACTAAGCAACTGGGGATAAGAATCAGCCAAAATGATAGCTTTAATGGCGTTGAAATTAATGTATATAGTAATTCGGTAACTGTTTCCATAACTACCCTTCAATTAAGCGTAACTCATTTCCCTATATAAGCCAATAGTAACTTACCGTAATATTACTACTAGCTCATTCACCTACCCAATAAAGCTTCAGTTTTTTCTTTCAGCAGCTCTATGCCTTCACCAGTTTTTGCAGAAACAAAAACAACACTCTTGCCTGTATACTTTTCTGCTAAAATTTTTTGTTGTTCTAAGCTCAACAAATCAATTTTATTAAAGACATAGATACGTGTTTGTGTGGCTTGCAGCTCATGCAAAATATCTTCCACAATTGTAATTTTGTCAAACATTTTTGTATCAGACACATCAATAACATGCAGTACAACTTGTGCCTCCATTGACTCCAACAAGGTTGATCGAAATGCTTGAATTAAAACTGGGGGTAGTTCATCAATGAATCCGATTGTATCAGAAACAAGTACCGCAGGAATGTATTGCTGCAGCTTAATTTTACCCACTACCGTATCAAGTGTTGTAAATAAAGACTGGTGAGATTTTTTCTCTTTTCCAGTCAAAATATTAAATAAGGTTGTCTTACCCGCACTCGTATAACCTACTAGCGCAACAGTTTTTACACCCCGCTTTTGACGTTCATAAATTCTATTTTTTTGTTCATGAGCGCGTGCAGCAATCTGCTTTTCAATCCGTTGTTGCAGTTTCTTTATATTTCGCCGTTCTATCTCAATGTTTGTTTCACCCAAACCTCTAGTACCAATACCACCACCTTGTCGTGATAATGCTGTTTTCCCCAATCCATAAATCCTGGGACCTGTATGCTTTACACGCGCCAATTGAATTTGTAACTTAGCTTCCACCGAACTGTCATGCTGTTCAAAAATATTCAAAATTAAATCTACTCTATCCCATACTGCAATCTTCGTATTCACTTCCCAAAGTGCGCGTTCCATCCTAAAAAGTTGGCCAGAATTAACTATTGCGTTAATCACTACTACATCAATTTTTTGTTCCCGTACCGCTGTTTTTAACCACTCTAGTTTACCGCTTCCAATATAGGTATTTGGATCTGGATGAATCCTGTGTTGTGTAGATTTTTCTACTACAAGACCACCATAAGTATCCACCAGTAATACTGCCTCAGCCATATTTGAAAGTGCATCTTCTTGATGATAATGTGGACCAATAACTTGTAGAATCAAAAACCGTTGCATACTACTGCATTTGCCAAGATTTAATTGCTCCAAATGGGTAAATTAGCATAATAATATTGAGCAATAAATTGTCCTTAATCATATACCCTACTCCAAGTTCCATTGCAATAATCAAGACTATTGAAAGCCAAACTGGAAGTTTGCGTGCCAGCCAGAATCCAAGCAACGCAGCAAGTATATCAGCGCTGGAGTTTATAATGCTGTCACCAAAATAGTCTAATGAAATCGTAGTAGTGCGATATCTATTTATGATAATTGGTGAGTTTTCCAAAATTTCCCATGCACACTCCACTACAATAGAGAGTAGTAGCCTACTGCCCACGGACCATTTTGGAAGAAACTTCTGTGTTAGCCAATAAAAAATAAATCCATGAATTAGGTGAGAAAACGTATACCAATCGGTAATATGCTGTGAATTCTCTGAGCTCCAAGTTTCACCCTGCCATAGTTTTATGTAACCACAAATGCAGTACCATATCCTGCCCATTGCCCGTAGCGCTGCTACTGTAACTATCCCAACACCCAGCACACTCAGCCATGCTGTTTGTAGAGTGAGACTCTGAATCTGTGGATGTTTTTTTGTATCGTGCATAAATACAGTCTATCCAAGCGACTCAATTCTGAGAAGAGAGAAATGAATGTATACACCTGTAGACAGGATCACAAGATTGTTAAGTGGTTCTTAAGTATTGCGCAGTAGAGTACAAACTTAGAAAGGAGGTACAAATGCACAAAAAATTATTTGTTACTGCTACAGCACTTGCAATTGTTGGGACAACATTGCTGACTGCGCAGCACGCATTTGCACAAACAAGTGACACAACTCAGAACCCAATGTCATCACTTGTAAATAAAATCAGTACAAAGTTTGGGTTAAATAAAGCTGAGGTACAAGCTGTATTTGATGAAGAACATCAAGCACGAGAAGCTGAGATGAAGCAGCGTGAAGAGCAGCGACTCTCACAACTCGTGACTGATGGGAAAATTACAGAAGCACAAAAGCAGCTTATTCTTAGTAAAAGACAAGAGCTCATGGCTGAACGCCAAAGTGAACGCGAGAATTTTCAGAAAATGACTGAAGAAGAACGTCGCGCTACTATGGAAAAGCATAGCAAAGCTCTGCAGGAGTGGGCTCAAGCAAATGGTATTGATCCTCAATACCTACAGCCAATGGGTCCAAAAGGCCGAGGAATGGGTGGCAGAATGTTCACCACTGAACGACCTGATGCTCCAACTATGCCAACTGAATAAAAACAATTCAGCTTCAAAAACAGCTCCGCCTCACTCGGAGCTGTTTGGCTTTGTACGCTGATGTAAGGAGTATAATTAAGCAAACGTTAAGAATCACCAGATACACTCTAAACATATGAGAATACTTGTTATTGAAGATGAAGTGAAACTAGCGCAGGCCATCAAGCGCGCACTGGAGCTACAAAAGTATGCTGTTGATATCGTGCATGATGGTGCAGAAGGGCTAGATTTAGCAGTTGGCGAGAAACCGGATCTGATTTTGTTAGATATAATGTTGCCCGGAATGGATGGAATTGCAGTTTGCAGAGAACTGCGTGCACAGAATGTTTTAACACCTATTTTAATGCTCACTGCCCGAGGTCAAATCACTGATAAAGTCACAGGGCTTGATGTTGGAGCTGATGATTATATGGTGAAACCATTTTCCTTTGAAGAATTATTTGCGCGCATCAGAGCTTTAATTCGCAGACCTGCTACAAGTACTGACCCAGTATTAAAGATCAGTGATTTAGTCTTAGATCCAAAAAGTTTAAGTGTGCAACGTGCGAATAAAGAAATACAACTTTCCGCTAAAGAGTTCGCACTACTCCACTATTTAATGCGTAATCAAAATACGGTACTCACTAAAGAACATTTAGTACAACATGTTTGGGATTATGATGCAGATATTTTACCTAGCACAGTAGAAGTACATATTAAACATTTGCGCGATAAAATTGATACACCATATGCCACCCCACTGATTCATACAGTTCGCGGTTTTGGATATAAAATGACTGTAAAGTAACTATGTTTAATTCAGCTCGATTGAAGTTAACTGCTTGGTATATTTTAATTCTCATGTCAGTGAGTATTTTATTTAGTGCAGCTTTTTATCAAGTTTCTACAAGGGAAATTCAACAACTGATAAATCGCATTGAGTACGATGAACAAGCAAGTGATGCAATCATCTTTAGACGGCCACATCTTCCGCCACACATTTTGACGTTGGAAGAGCTTTATAAAGTTAAAAGTAGATTGTGGATCAGACTGATGATTACTAATATTTTTATTTTGCTTGTAGCAGGTGGCGCAAGTTATTTTCTAGCAGGTAAAACGCTCCAGCCAATTAAAGAAATGCTTGATGAGCATAATCAGTTCATAACAGATGCATCTCACGAACTGCGCACACCAATTGCCACACTACGCGCTGAAATGGAAGCTAGTTTGCTAGAGCGCAAAATCACTGATGCCCAAGCACGCAGATTAATTACGAGTAATTTAGAAGAACTTTCTGCATTACAAGAGCTCTCAAATAAGTTACTCCAACTTGCACAGTCTCCTACTACAGAAAAACCCAGCATCCTCGAAGAAGTTAGTATCAATGAAACCCTGGGTAAGGTACATAAAAAACTTGCTACTTTAGCGAATGAAAAGAAAATACAGATTGAACAGAATCTTGATCCAAAGGATGCAATTATTTTAGGAAACTCAAGTGAGTTAACAGAATTATTTGTAATTTTAGTGGACAATGCTATTAAGTATAGTCCAGCTAAAACAACCATTCAGATAAACTCTAGAGTTGCTGATTCTAAAGTTTTAGTTTCAGTACGTGATCAAGGGTATGGCATCGATGCTGTAGATTTGCCAAATATTTTTAAGCGATTTTACCGTGCTGATAAATCACGTTCACATGCTACCGGCTACGGTCTTGGATTAGCGATTGCCAACTCTATAGTTGATCGGCATCAAGGTATCATAGAAGCAAAAAGTAGTCCCGGTAAGGGGACTACTTTCTTAATTCATCTGCCAGCTATCACTCGGTTATAGCGATAGCATTATTGTTAGAGAACGTATCCCCAACCAGTGTTCTTACCGTGTTGCCAAAGACCAGCTTTATCTTCTGGTTTAGTGTATGATGCTTTCCAGTTTTTACCACATGCTTTATCCAAAATTGGTAACTGCCAGCGATCATCTCCTTCAGCTCTCCATTGAGCTCCAAAGCGAGCTTCTTGTAAGACTGTAGCAGCTCTACAGATCGCATTATCGCCGACACTCCAAATCGGCATACCTGCACGCTCCAAGATGCGCCCTGCCATTGTCAGTCCTTCTAACTGTCCCCAAGGGTAATTGGTATAGGCTGGATCAGCTTGGCAACTTGCACCACGGCGCATATCATCAGGAATGATACCTTCGACATTTACAAGCTTGCCGCCACAGACTTTGACACAGTTGACTGGGTTGATAAGTCTGGGATCATTTTCCTTACACTGCCAGCTAAGATCCTTATCATAATCAGTTGTAGCTGGCATAGGGCCTACTACATTTTGAACATAGTGATTTCGAATAAGCTGCAGTTTCTGAGTATCACCTAAGTATCTGTAGATAGCTGCCAAAGACCCAAATGCCATAGCACCCCAATTATTTGGACGTTTGAGGTACATTTCTAGGAGAGTAGCATTATGATCACCAACAGTTACTTCAGAGCAACGATAGGTTTCAGCCATATCACGCATTTTCTTTTCAAAGGCTGGAGTGCGATACCCAATTAAGTCAGCTGCCATTGCATATGCACCTGTTTCACGACCCCATGCTAGAGAGCGGCCCTTCGGGACAAATGTCTCAACTTTACGAAGTGCTGTAACAACTTTGGTCTTATATTGTTCTTGACCAGTTCTGGCATACACTATTGCAGCGGCTAATACATCAACATTAACATTGGAATCTTGGTCATCAAGATCTACAACTGGATCTGTAGATAAACCATTTGCAGCTTTCAAAACTTCATTCCAAGCATCTCCGCTCATTGGCTTACTTGCTA
The DNA here is from genome assembly GCA_900299155.1 of bacterium. GTDB lineage: Bacteria > Patescibacteriota > Microgenomatia > UBA1400 > PJMF01 > OMIS01. The sequence continues at coordinate 1,173 of OMIS01000054.1, read as the reverse complement.
GCTCTTCTTTAGAAGACCAAATACCAATGCTTGCCGAAGTAGGTGGCAATGAAGGGATAGGAGTAGGCACTGGAGTTGGAGTCATCACAGGAGTAGGTTGTGCTGTAGCAGTTGGTTTAGGACTACTGGTAGCTCCTGGAGTACTCGTAGGAGTCACACTACTAACAGGGGTACTACTCGGTTGCGCAGTTGGTGAAGTAGGTACTGTTCCTGCTAAACCATTAATACTAGTGGCGATAATAGCCCAATCTGTATCTGAATTTAATTTGCCTTCTACTCTTAGATTTCCTCCCACAGCTGTAGATTTAGAAATAACAGCGATACCAGCTTTATCTCCATTACTAGTACCTTGCTTAAACTCAACCAATTCTGAAAAACCATTTTGTGGTTCATGATCACGCAGTCTTTCGGCTACTACTGCATATGCGATACTATTTGGATTTGTATTTATATCAAAAGCATACTTTTCTGTATCAGAACCGCCTGAGCAACTCCCATTTGTACCTTTGGTATTTACACCGTACGTAGTACCTAATGGATTAGTTAGATCAGCACCATCAAAGCGAGAAACGGTAATGACGTTATTTTCCGTTTCCTTTTCAAGAGTAGCCGTCACAACTCCAGCAGCGACTGGACTTCCAGTGGCCATCCATAACTCGGCTCCTGTTGTATTACGAGCGCCACATTGTGATTTAACTTTAGTCCAATTTAAGCCAAGCCCTTCAACTTTAGTAACTTCACGGTATGGTTTCATGGAAATACTAGCTAAGTATAAGCTCTCGGGTTCAGCAGCTACAGATTGAGAAGTCACTACATTTTTACTTGATGATCCACCCTGAACGATTTGTTCATGAGCAAGTACCGCTGCTGCGGCCTTAGAAATCTTGTAAACTTGGTCTTGTTTATATAAAACCATAACAGATGCAAGCCCACCAACGAGCACTAAAAAACCAACAATCTGCAATGTACTCCAAGGCACTAAATTTTTCATTGGGGATGCTTTATATTTGGGCATATGACAAGATCACGTAACTACTAATTAGTTTCCAGTATGGATGTAATTTAGAAATGAGTCAAGCTGATGTATTGGACGGATACATTTCGGAAAACTAGTAATACTGTTGTAGGAACGCAGATGGTGTGGTGAGGCCAAGTGCGTGATGTGGTCTTTGG
>OMIS01000053.1 GCA_900299155.1 bacterium | reverse complement strand
GTCTGAGGATAATACAAAAGATTTTCAGCAGCAGAATGCAGATGAAGGACTCACACTAGAACAAAAACTTCCAGAAATCTGCAATGAATTAATAGAATTACTCTATAATTAACTTCATTTACCTCTTAAACTCCACATTAAAGAATGCAAAGCTGCTCTGTGGGATCCGCAAATACCCCGGGGCGCGGATATTAAACGTAGACTTAAACTCACTTCCAGGGATAGAAATGGTGCCACGATTGGTCTGAAATGTCACCGTTGCCGTTTGCCCACTAGTTGAATGAGAAACACTGACATCAGAAATGCTCGTTACTGCTCCGCCAGAATTATTGGCAAAACTACGCAGTTCTTCCATGGAATATGGATTGCCGCTGCCACGACCCACATTGCAAGTGTTGATCGTGATAGGCACAATCCGATCTGTATCTGCTCCTTTTGGATCTTTGCGAACAATCCACGCATTTATGATATCTGCCATTTCTTCTTGAGACATCCACGGGTGATTACGCCCACAGTTTGCCCCGCTACTAGAATATCCATTGCGATACCAAGATTTATAAAACCACGGACTCTTGGCGATACTTTCATAGGCACGATTTGACCAATCACCACTGCCATTTTTATCCGTTGTATCCCAGCCACTTGTGTTAGAAAAACCTCCATGAGTGGAAGCATACTGCGTAGATACTGGATTTCCCCCACCATCCACCAGAACCCAGCCTTTTGTATCGTTGACTGCTTTCTCCCAATCCCCACCCTTTTTGCTATTTTTGAACACCTGACAAGCTTCCGTAGTGCAGATGGCTTTGCCGCCATTACCTGTATATTTGATGGCAAAGGTACGCGCTGCAATCGCTTGTGCTTTCAAAGCATTGATATGCCAACTGCCTGGCATTTCGTAAATTCCTTGCAAATATCTATCTTCAAATGACATTTTGCCAAAACCTTGTACATCAATTTCACCCATTTCACCATAATCTTTTTTAATTGTGGCATCAGGGTAATATGCTTTCAAAATATCTTCTACAGACTGTCCTGCATCAGCCCGAGCTTTGGCACCATACTGACTCATGCCATTACGATGTGTATATGCTCCAAAACTAAAAACAGCGAATGAGTTACTCGGTGCTTGATCCTTAAAACCGATAGACGCATTAAAATCATCTGCAAGCGGCACTTCTCCCACAGAAGTGATGGATGTACCAGAACGAGCAGACAAAATAGCCTGCTGTTTAGCACTTAATGCGGCGATCTTTCCACTTAATTCTTTTTGATATGACTTAGCTTTAGAGATTTCGCCTTTGAAAAATTCAGACTGTGCATCGAGCTGCTTTTGCAAATTAGCCAGCACCACTTGCCGCTCCTCGAGTGCTTTTTTATCTGCCTCTAACTGAGAAATATCTTTCGCCACAGTATCGATCAACGCCTGATTTTTCTCACGGACATTTGTGTGGTACATAAGGCCTTTTTCTAGATCAGAAGCATCTTTACTTGAGAAAGCCACCAGCAAGGGAGTGACAATCCGCATTTGTTTGTACTGACTGCGCACACGCTCAGCAAGGAGTGTGTAGTACACCGCAAGCTCACCTTCACGTTTATCAATATCTGCAGAAAGTACTTTTGCATCATTTCGTGCCTTCACAATTCCTGCCTGGGCATTCTTGATTCTGCTATCAAGCGTAGTGACTTCTTTTTCTAGAGGCTTGGTGGCATCTTCAGAGAATTTTTTCAGTTTTTCTAACTCGTCAATTTCTTTTTGTAGTGATTCGATTTCATCTAGTGCGAGTGCGGGCTGGGAAAGTAAATAAGTAATTTTTGGTTGCTTTACCAATGAGAAAACACTTATTCCAAGGATGAGAACTACAAACAAAACTCGGGCAGTATTGACCAGAAAAGAGCGCATGTACAGCTGTAGTGTATCAGAAATCAACCTCAATGAAACTATGTACCAGATTGCTTGAAATACCTCTATTTCCTTTCTTTTCTCATATGAGGTACAATACACTACTAGGCTATAAATAAAACTAATTAGTATTATGAAAAAAAATGCCATCCGTTGGATAGCTGTTTTCAAGTTGTTTATTGTTTTGTTGTACCCACTTTTGGCTCTAACATTTCCGTCACAAGTTTCTGCTGCTGGCAATTGTAAAGATAATCCTTTGGCTATAAGCATATCTGGTTTGCCAGGCTCCTTTTCTGAGGGAAGTCAAACTGAAATCAAACTAACCTTAACAAATCTTCAGTATTTAGCAAACGATACTTACAAAATTCAAGTATATGATGAGGGAGATGTTTTTAGAGATGTAGAAGGTGAATCCAACCCTGCTCAAAAAGTTGCAGGTCAAAACCAATTAATTTTTACTATACCCAATGGCCGAGCCTTACAATCTGATGGTTCTGATATTTTAAATGACGATCATTATGTCTACTTATATAATTCTAGTGGGACAAATGTTTGTGTCATTGGAACTTACAACACCACACCTGCGGTTCCTCACTGTGATGAGGTAATTAAAGTATCACAAACGCGTGTACTCCCCAATGGGAACACTACAACTTGTTATGCGGATGGAAATAGTTGTATTGCAGCTAATAGTCCTGTTAACGTCTCAGCAAATGTAAAAAATATAGATGGATCTCCATATAATGGACCTGTTTACCTATTTATTGATGGAGAATATGGATTCACTGAAAAATCAGTAACCAATGGGAACTTATCATTCACTCATACAAGCATAAAATCTGGTCCAGTTACTGTTAAGTTATATGCACAAAAGAATAGTAATTGGGGTGGCGCAACCACTGGAGTTGCACAATTTGAAGGTAAGTGTAGCTCATATAATTTAAATTACAGACCTAGCTGTGATGATGCTACAAGTGGCAGTTGTTTAACAACAGAGCCAACTAGTAACACGCTGCCATCAGACGATGCAACCATGGCTCCTAGAGTCTTCCAACTCTGCACCCAGATCACAAATACTGAACTAAAAGGCAAATGTGATGAATGCTATGGTAAGCAAGGTGTTTGGACCGCTGTGGGTTGTATACAACGCACTCCACAAAGCATTGTTAAAACATTCCTTGAAATTGGTTTAGGTGTGGGTGGTGGCATCTGCCTTTTAATGTGTCTTGCAGCTGGTTTCATGATCACCACTTCTCAAGGTGATCCAAAGCAAGTGTCTGAAGGCAGAGAAATGATAACTTCAGCAGTCATTGGCCTACTCTTCATTATTTTCTCAGTTTTCATTTTGCAGTTTATTGGTGTTACTATCTTTAATATACCTGGGTTTGGAGTTACCCCCAAACCATAAATTATGAAAAAAGTACTTGTAAGTATCGCTCTCATTATTGGTTTAACTCTACTGCTACCCACCACAGCACTTGCGGTAAGTTGCGGAGGATTTGGAACCCATGGTGAGTGCGGAACCACAGGTGGCTGTACTTCTGAGAAAGAAATTTGTATTGCTGGCTGGTTGGGCTATGGAACTTGTGAAAAAACAGATGCAGGCACTTCATATGCTGGACAGTGTGATAACAGAACCAGTGGTACTCAAGGTGCAGTATGTGGATATACCAGTTTCACAGATCAATATTGCGGATCCAATGGTGGCTGCGCACAAGGATATATGTGTGACTCAGGCTCAAAAGTCTGTGTGAAACAAACTGCATGTGAAAACATGTCTGTAGATTATGGTAAACAATGCGGTAACTTTATGTCAGGCACTGTCGGGGAGTGTGGTTCAATAGGAGCCTGTGCTCAAGGCTACAGATGTACTGCTGATACAAGTAGTCCATTTGGCTATTCCTGCCAACAAACTGCTGATCAAAATGGTATTAAATGTGATGGATCAACGGTGCCCACTACTCCAACAACACCTACAGCCCCAGTAGGAAATACAGGTGTGGGAACAACTACACCACCCACAAATAATACTGGTGTCGGAGATCCTACAGCTCCGAATACTCCACCAAAAAGTACTTTCGATATTTTTGCTGGACCTACATCTAAGGATTTTGCATCTTTAGATCCACTACGCCAGGACTTCGCAGATTCAAATGTAACTAATGCATACTTTACTTCGCCTGCAGGCATAATCTCCAGAGTCTTACTCTTCGCTTTCCCTATCGCTGGACTCATTCTTTTTGTGATGCTTGTCTGGTCAGGCTTCCAAATAATTATGGGTGGAGCTCAAGGCAGTAAATCAATTGAAGCTGGTAGACAACGTGCCACTACCGCTATTATCGGATTTATCCTGCTTTTCGTAGCTTACTGGGTAATGCAAATTATCGAGATCATCTTCAGTATTCAAATACTGTAGTCACGCACCCAGCCTACCTATCCATAGGATTACCTCTATACGTACCAACCGTTGCAGTTCCGGCTCCACGCAAAGGCAGCCCTCAGTGTTGTACCATTTAGATTAAGAGTCAAAACTACAGAAAAATTTACCCACAATAAAACTAAGACTCTGTATTCCTGGCAATACTTTACACTACGGGTTATTTACCAAACCGTCGTTTTCGACTAGCATATTCAGCTAGTAATTCATCCAGCTTTTCAGGAGTGAAGTCTGGGAAATAGAATTCAGGAAACGCGAGTTCTGCATATTCAATTTGCCATAATAAAAAGCCTGAAAGGCGCTGCTCTCCACCTGTGCGAATCACAAAATCAGGGTCGGGAATAAGCATAGTATCCAAATAAGAACTAAACATATGCTCCGTAATTTTTTCATCAGGATGATCTAGCTGCACTCGTTCTACAGCTCTCAGGATCTCATCTCTACCACCATAATTGAGAGCAAAAATTACCGTTATACCAGAATTATTCATTGTAAGTTCTATACCATCTGTAATACGATCTTGAATATCTTGATCAAATTTTGAGGTATCCCCAATAACTTGCACACGCATATTTTTTTCATGAAGCCGCTTGACTTGCTTATCAAAAACATCTCGAAGCAATTGTAGTAAATATGAGACTTCCTGAGATGCTCTCTGCCAATTTTCTGTACTAAACACCCAAAACGTTATGTACTTCACACCACGTTCTGAAGCTCGATCTATCAACGGCTCAAACACTTCATCGACAGCTTTTTGATGACCTAAAAATACTTCCAGTCCATGCTCTTTTGCCCACCGTCGGTTTCCATCACAGATAATTGCGACATGTTGTGGTACTGCAGGTGATGAATTCATACAAATGCCTTTATATTGTAATTTCTGTACCGTGGATTTTTTCAGTTGTTAAGGAAGTATAAAGCACATCCCTTTTCAAACCTGTAATAATCCCCGTTTTTACTCCCCCTACGGCTAGTTTCATTGATTCTTCAAGTTTATGAGCCATGCCACCTGTTACATCAAACCCTTTGGTACTTGTTATCAGTTGGTGGACATTTTCTAAGTTGGAGCTGGTTATTTCAGGAATAACCTTGCCCATACCATCTAAAACTCCTTCCACTTCAGCCACATGAATCATTTTTTTAACAGTATATTTTGCTGAATCAGCAAAGTGCTGCGCAATATGCCCCAAGACTTTTTCTGTTGACCAAATCGTACATCCTTGTGCAGAGTCCACAATCACATCACCACCAGTTATCGGGAACAAACCTTTCGCTAAATATTCCTCAAGCACGGCGCTACACCAGTGCTCTGCCACACCATTCTTGGTCACTAACGTATTTGAGAAATTGAAACTGACCGCAGGCACACCTGCTGCCAGAAACTCAGTAACTACAATTCTATTCAACTGAGCAGCACTATCCTGCGTGATTGCCATACCTATTGGGCTTTCATCATTGATAAAACCATCCATTGTTTTATACCGAAGTGCGGGCGCATGCGCGAAACTCCCCTGACCATGCCCCACAATGTATAACTCACCTGTTTCGTTTTGCGCTTTCACAATCTCCGCCACCAAGCGTTTCAAGACATCTTCGCGCACCATCATCGGCACTTCTTTATTGGTAATGATTGATCCACCAAGTTTAATGAGTGTTATATTTTGTTTCATAGTCTTCTCTTATTGATTTATAAGATGCAATCTAGCTTCGATTGTATTAAGTAGTGCTACATACACGAATGGCCTAAATAAAGTTTTACCTTCTAACCTTAATAGATCTGCAAGCGCATCAGGAGCAATTATTTCATGAGGATAGTTATCTACCAAATGCTGTTCTTGTTCTGGTTGCAATATAATCTTATGTCCAATCACACTAAACCCGACTTGAACAAGTGCCCCATTTTTTGGTCGTCGCTGTAAAACTTCTAATTTTGGATATCCATTTGTTATTTGCGTTATATCTGGAGAAATACCTCGTTCTTCTCCTGCTTCTCTCATTATAGTTTTTCTTAGATCTGATTCCTCACCTGGATCAACACCACCACTAATTACGCCTAACAGTGCTGGAGATAATGCCATGAATTCGGTGACATCAGTTCCTGGCACAGCTTCGAGTTTCCCATTATCTTCATCTGGCAAATATAAAAATAAAAACTTACCTGTTGTAGTAAATAAAAAGCTATAGGCCCCTAGATGTTCTTTTTTGTTTGACATATCTTGATTACCTAGTAAATTTTCTCAGTTCACCTATAATTTTTTGGTTTAGCATCATAATCTTAAACCACGGCGCCCAGTCTTTCTGTTGCAGAGCTCTGTGCTCTGCATCTTGCACCGGCTCCCATGAGACCCATTCCACCGCAGCAACTTCATCAGGATTTGGAGTAACTGCTCCGTCATACCAACCTGCAAAAACTTGATCCATCTCGTGTTCGCTAAACTCAGCGTTGCATTGTACCTGATAGATAAATTTTTCGACTGGGTGAAGTGGTAATTCTTGAGCATTTACAGAAATACCTAACTCAAACATAAGTCTGCGACGGGCACATGCTTCATAACTTTCACCTGGCCAGACATTGCCACAAGCGGTATTCGCCCACTGAAGTGCTCCCACAATTTTCTTATGACTGCGCTGTTGTACCAACAGTTCAGTCACTTCTGTTTCAGGATTTTTTCTAAATAAATATACTGAAATAGCTCGATGCAAATGCGCTTTTCCGCGGTGTGCTTCAATCTTATCCATCTCACCGATGACTTCGTCTTGTTCGTTTACGAGTGTTACTTTGTCTGACATACATATTTTCTACTTTGTACCAGATACGGCTCTTAGAATTGCAGCTTTTAAGAACTCAAGTATAGGAGACGGAGCGGAGCGGAGCTGAGCTCATCCTCCGATAAACTTTGAAGCAGCGGAAGGTAATCACGGCGAACTACTATTGGGCCGCTTTTTCCTTCTGCTATGACATAGGGTCCAGAATATCTTGTGCTGCTAGTTCTCCACAGTTCTGCTGTATTTGACATCTATCTATTTAGTCGCAAATGCATATGCAAATCACGCAAAGGAAAATCAATGCAAAAATTTAATCTTCTTGAAAGACAATTGAGAATCGCAAGAACAAATACAACAATAAAACCTGCCAATAAATGCAAAATAGCAGCAACCAGTTAGCAAAAAATGGAATCAGATCACAACCAAAAAAGTGAGTAACCGTACAAGAAAAGACAAATTGCACTGTTGGCACAAACAGGTATATCCAAATAATTTTGGCCAGTACAAATACCAGTATTGGTAAAAATGTCAGCCAGCTAAAAACCTTATCTTGCGCCAAGGACTGCATGGTCTGATAGGGATGCAAAAACAAGCCGCCTGTGATCTGGGCTATTGAATATATGAGAGAAAAAGCAGTCGTTGTTTTCATAATTTACAGCCAAGTTAAAACCTCGATACCCAACGATGTTAGTCCTGAAACAGCTAACAATACTTGCCACGGGTATCTCCCTATAAACGAAGTTATGCCATCCATTTGTGCTGGAAAAAAACGGTGCGTATTCAGCCGAGCTTGCAGCTCGGCTTGTTCCTGAAGCTTTTGCAAAAATTGCTGTCGAGCATGTGCTTTCATCAATTGGTTAATCCTCTGCATCATATAATACTCTAAATTCTTTTCGCGCTCTAAAAAGTTCTGACTCCACCGCTTTAACGGTCTTTCCCACTTCTTCAGCAATGGTCTGCACAGATTTTTGATCAACGTACTTTTTAAGTAATAATTCTTGAGAGTACCCACCCATTTTCTTCAACACATACACGACCTTTACCGACACTTCGTGTGCATCATCAACAGCATCTATAGAAACAAGTTGTGACAGCGGTGAAGTCTGGATAGCGCGTTTGGCATATTTTTTTCGGTAATAATCTGCGACTTCATGTTTTGCGATAGATACCATCCAGGTCCACAATGATGAACCTCCCAAAAACAGTGGTAAGTTTTTCATACAGTTCAAAAAAGTTTGCTGTGCAAGTTCTTCAGCATCTTGCTTATTTTCGATATTTTTCTTGATAAATTGCAATAATTTGGGGTGATATGTAGAAAACCAATACTCCACTGCACTCTCATCAGCAAGTTTCAAAAGTTCGATTAGTTGTGCTTCAGCAGCTCGGTTCATACAAAGCGTGTACTTTCTCTCAGCTACACCGTATAATACCAGTATATGTTTTTGTTTGTCCAAAAAGTATATGCAGCTTGTAGTAGTTCCAACTTCGGTCAAAATGAGCTGAATCTGGGAGATACGCTCTGCTTAAGTGACAGTACACCAGTTAGCCAAGTCTATACTTCACCGGCTTTTCTCGTAAACTTAATCGTCACCAATTTATTCACCATCGCAGGCGTAATCATTTTCTTTCTGATTTTATTGGCTGGTTTCAAGTTTATTTCTCAAGGTTCAAAAGGCAAAGAAGAAGCCAAAGGCATTCTCACTGCATCTATTGCTGGGTTGGTCATCATGCTCGCAGCATATTGGATTTTGCAGATTATTAAAGTCTTAACAGGAGTAGATGTAGGCATATAATCATTTCTATGATAAAAGCATATAGTAAAACTTCAGCTGCTCTTTTCTTTGGAATACTCTCATTTGTTGTAGCTCAGTTTTTTGCTCCACTTACAGTCTTTGCTCAGACCGCTGACTCACTTGGCATTGGCACGATTAAGGCACCTCCTGGTACAGCAGAAATTAGCGCTGCTGCTCAAGCCAAAGGACAAAATATTGCCCTTATCTACTTCATCTCAAATATGATTACATTGTTCTCTGTTGTTATGGGAATCTGGGTTCTTTTTAATGGAGTGTTGGCAGGATACTATCTCTTGAGTTCAAGTGGAGATGCAAGCGGTTTTGAAAAAGCTCGTACCCAAATCACTCAAAGCACGATCGGCTTACTGCTGATTGTTCTGGCATATACATTTACTGGATTAGTAGGATTTATCTTTTTCGGCGATGCCAGTATATTCCTAGACCCAAAGATTTAATATGAAAAAAATACTTATACTTACATTGTTATTCATTGGTATAAGCTTCGTGACTCCTAAAATTGTATTAGCCGCATGTCCTACTGGGGTAAGCTGCCAAAACGGTTGTGAATATCAAGGCCAATGCGTGAACAATAAGAAGTGCGAGTTGGTTCAAGACGTTCTATATAGTGGACCTATTGATTGTGGGTCTGCACAGCTTGGTTCTGTTCAACCACCTGGGTTTATCAGCGCATATAACAATCAAGCTCAGGGCAACGGTCTTATTACTTTTATTTCTAGACTAGTTAATTTTTTTGTTATTATCTGCGGAATGTGGACCATGTATAACTTCCTATACGCAGGATATGTTTTTATCTCGGCTCAATCAGACTCAAAAGCCATGAGCACCGTTCGCGAGTCAATTACAATGACTGCTATTGGTTTAGCAATTATTGCTGGAGCATACTTATTAGCTGGATTAATCGGTCTTATTTTCTTCCATGATGCAACCTTTATACTTAACCCAAAAGTTACAGGAGCAATAGATTTGAAGTAACGTAGGAAGAAAGCACATTAGTTTGCTACAGATGTAGTATAATTATTGGATAGATATGAATTTACACGCACCACTGAAACTAGCACAGACTTCTCTTGGTTCATTTAAACCGGTTGGTAATAATGTTATTAATAAAGGCTCAAACTCAAATACCCAAGTTCTCAAGAATCTCGAACTCTTCATTTCTCAAATTCTTGGGATTTTAACGGTGGTAGCAAGTTTATTTTTCATAGTTAACATGATTCTTGCAGCAGTAAACTGGATTACCGCAGGTGGTGACTCTGGCAAAATTAGCAAAGCGCGTGATGCTATGGTTCAAAACACAATTGGTTTAATTATTGTTGTGGCTTCATATGGACTTATCGGACTGATCGGTTCTGTTGTGGGACTCCAAGTACTTAGACCAGCAGAGGTGCTACAAACAATATTGCAATAAATTATGAAAATGAAGCAATTATTTTCCAAGACCGTACTCACTACTACTTTAGCTCTTGTGATGCTATCTCTCAGCCAAAAAATGGCGTATGCACAGATTGTGAATAAGGCTATTAAAAATTTAGGTGGAACTGGATCTTCTTCTCCTGCGCAGGCAGAATCAGGACTTCTCTTTGGCACATATTTTGTACGTCTTTGGGGAACCACTACTACAATCGGTGCCTTCTTAGTTCTGGGATATTTTATCTGGGGAGCCTTTGATTGGCTAACTTCAGCTGGTGAAAAAGGTAAACTAGAATCAGCTCGCAATAAAATGATTCATTCCGTAATTGGCTTGGTTATCTTAGTGAGTTTATATACAATCATTGGTGTTATTAGTGATATTTTCTTTGGAACTGAGTTTAATATTCTAAAACCTGTATTCTTCTTTAACTAAAAACAGATAGTACATATATGAACCAACAAGTATTTGACATCCAAAATTTAGCACAGCAACAAGGTATTATTGGGGCTAGTGCAGCAAGTTCAAGCAACCAACTTGGAGTTTTATTAAGTAGCATCTTGCAAGCCTTGATGGTAATAGGTTTAGCACTGGTTTTCTTCTACTTTGTATGGGGTGCATTTGACTGGATTACTTCTGCTGGTGAAAAAGGCAAATTAGAATCTGCTCGCAGTAAAATGATGCATGCTGGGATAGGAATTATTATCTTATCATCCACAGTAGCGTTATTTATGTTAGTACAGTACTTCCTTGGACTTGATGTCATCACCTTTGGTAGTTCTAGTAGCTACACACCACCCACTTGTATCCCAAGTAATACAAATACATGTCCAAATGGGCCACAATAAACGGAAGTGCTTTTGCCTCTTGAAATGGGTTAAATATACTTGATAAGCTAATCTTAAGAAATAGAATACAATTTAGAAAATATAAAGGATATATGTTACATAAACTTCAAAAATACAGCGCTTCAGTAATGGGTGTTACCACTGCACTGTTCACTGCTGCTCAAGTATTTGCTGATACTGATAATGGCAAAACAGCTCCTGGACTGGGTACACCTATATCACCTGGCACAGGCTGGGCAACTGACTTCGGCGCACTGATTAACAGTGTTCTAAGTATCGTCATGGTCATCGCTCTCTTGCTCGTCCTCCTCTACTTAGTTCTCGGTGGTATCGAGTGGATTACCTCTGGTGGTGATAAAGGTAAAACTGAATCTGCTCGTAACAAAATTACAGCTGCTATAATCGGTATTATCATCTTAGCTGCTGCATATGCATTAACTCAACTCGTCGCTTGGATCCTCGGATTCGACGGCATTGGTAGTGCTTTTAATAATGTTCAGAGAATTAATCCTAAGAAATAGGAATCAATTACTGTTCAATAGTACAAATTAAACTTGAGCTTGCTTGACTAGTTGCGTATAATGTACAATATCGCTAGAGAAAAAAGCGTAATATAAAAGGAGCATAATGCTAAATAAACTTCAAAAGTATGGCACTTCCATAGTGGGTGCTGCATCAGTCGCCTTCACCGCTGCTCAAGTGTTTGCTGCGGATGTAATCCCATTTACAACTAAAATTAATCCAGGTACCGGCTGGGCAACTGACTTCGGAGCACTCGTTAACAGTGTTTTGAGTATCGTCATGGTCATTGCTCTCTTACTCGTCCTCCTCTACTTAGTACTTGGTGGTATCGAGTGGATCACCTCTGGTGGTGACAAAGGTAAAACTGAATCTGCTCGTAACAAAATTACCGCTGCTATAATCGGTATTATTATCTTAGCTGCTGCATATGCATTAACTCAACTCGTCGCTTGGATCCTCGGATTCGAAGGTCTTGGGAGTGCATTTAATAACGTTCAGAGAATTAATCCTACAGCTAAGTAATTTTATAAAAATGACTTTGAAAACCCCTCCTCATGGAGGGGTTTTTTGTTTCCCACAGCTTTGTATATTCAGTACCACTCCACTACTAAATCCTGTATAATATAATCTGAAGACATATACAGACTAAATATTATGAAAAAAATTGCTTTATCATTATTTATTTCAGTATTTTTGTTAGCTGGAATAGCCGCCCCAGCGACAGCAAGTGGGCTGCGCCTTGTTAAAAATGGCGACACATACTACTTGAGCACTTCTGAAGAAAATGGTTCTACAAATACCAATACTTACAAAGTAGTAGCTGCAGACACAACTGCCAGCAACTCTGCTACTATTAGTAGTGCCTTGTATACGCCAATTACTGCCCCACAAGGATATACCCAGGATTTTGGCTCATTTATTAACTTTGCGCTGCAACTCATAATTGCAGTGGCACTGCTCCTTGTCTTCTATAATCTGATTATGGCTGGATTCCAATGGATTACTTCTGGTGGAGATCGAGGAAAGACTGATGCAGCACGCCAACGAATTATTGCGGCTTTAGTTGGAATATTAATTTTATCTTCTGCCTATGCATTAGCTCAGCTTGTCGCATATTTACTTGGATTTGATTCATTTAACCAAATCTTCCTTACCATTAAGCGAATCAATCCGTAACCAGTTTTCTCTAAAAATGAACTGAAGGTTATAATCTGCAAGGTATAAATAAGTAAGAACGATTTTCTTTAGTACTGATGAGAATCAGGCTGCGCAAACTACTGATTTTTCAGATATAATATGCTAGATACAGGTAAAAGGTACTTTATGAAGCGCAGTTCAGCAGTATACAAACTAATTTCGTTTATCAGAGGTTTTATCTTTGCTCTAGCAATTTTTTCTGCGGTAATTTCACCAGTCTACGCACAAACCCAGACCTGGAGCGGTGTATGCGTGGGACCTGATAAATTGAATGACAGCACGTCAGCTACTGATGTAGCCACCTTACAAGGCATTCAGTGTCTCTTAGCCAATATTTTTACAGTCATACTGACAGTAATTGGATTAGCTGGCTTTGTCATGTTTATTGTAGGGGCATTCCGCTATCTGCTGTCTGGCGGAAATACTAAAGGCACTGAAACTGCAAAAAACACATTCACTTTTATGGTAATTGGTATTATTGTAGCATTAAGTGGATTCATCGTGCTAAATCTACTTTCATCATTTACTGGAATCGATATTTTGACAAAGATTGTTATTCCTTCAAGTAACCGTGGATTAACCGGTGATACATTCCCCAATGGATCAGCTGGAAACTAATTTTTCTGGTATACCCATTTTTTACTGTAAAAATCTTCTCATGCGAGTTACTTACAATTAGGTATAATACTAGGTATGTTGAAACTGAAGTTGTTCAGGTTTTTGTTTTTGTGCGCCGTACTTTTTATAGGTTTTTCTTCTAGTATCTCTCCAGTTAAAGCTCAATCAACTGCAGACGGATTGGCAGCAGAAATTGACGAGTTCTTTGCGGCAGGTGCAGATGGATATATTGTCTGGCAATATTCAGGAAATAAAGGTAACGGCCAGATCTTCGCAAGTGATCCGTATGCATTTTTTCAAGGTACTCCAGACGGGGAAGCCATTTGTAAAGTTTTGAAAGAAAAATCAGCAGTTTCAGGCAAATTTGTGGGCGTAAATATGTGGGATGCTGGCGGTAGCGCACATGACGGGAACAAAGTAAATGTTCACCTCAAATGGCTCCATGATTCATGCGGAGTTACAGTTGTTCGTATCTTTGCTAAAGCAGGTGGTGCTAGTGGCGTAAAAAAAGTTCTAGATGCTGCAAGTGGCACTGGAGTACGAATACTGGTAGCTGTAGGTGACTACAGTAATGGAAGTCCAGGGCTACCTTCTGGAGTTGATTCCAGTTGGTTTACAACTACATTACAAGCGTTTAATTCAAAATCTTCCTCTAATGAGTTCTATAAAATGGCTGCTGATATTGCTGGGTTAAAGGGACATTCTTCTTATTGGGGGACGGAACTTGCTAATGAAATCCACTGTCGTGGTGATGACAAGATTCTTGAAACATATAAAGATCTAGGAGAAGCATTTGCTCGCCTATTTGGAGGAAATGTAGGATATGGACAAAAGGCCAGTGAAAACACCACCAAGTGTGATAGCCCTGGCGTAGATTACAATGGAAAGTCTCATTTTGAATTTACCAACTCCCCTTCTAATATTCGGATCAGCTCTGCTCACTACTACAATCCATCTGAAAAGGCACTGGCACTGGAAGCTACCAAGCAAGCTAAAGCTCAGGGAAAGTTATTTTATATTGGTGAAGCGCCTCCTAAACTTAACGCAGATGGTACTGATCCTACAAAAAATCTTAATTATCAAACCATTCCCTATGATTTTGATAAGTACTACATTCAACCTATTAAGGGATTAAAAGAAAAAAATAAAGAATTGATCAGAGATGACCTCGTCCGTCAGGGGTACGAAGCTCGCTGTGCTGCGCCTAGTTTTGACATTATTCTGAATCAAGAAGGTGTAGATGCAATGCACCGATATCTTAAATGTGGACCACAAGGCTGCAATCATCCAGAGGGAGCGGTGTTTGGTGGCGTTGGAATTCCTGGAGCACCAGATACACTTGGCCCAAATCCTAAAGGAGATCGTGTCGTCTCACTCCTCAGTGTCGATTATAGAGATGCATTGATACCTGTGTTACGGGATCAAAACCGACTCCCTCAATTGAAGAGATCTCTCGAAGATTTTTATGGATATCGAGAACCCAGTGTAGACAACAACTATAACTTAGCTGAGATGCGGTCATCAGCCATCAACTCACTACTTTCCAATAATCAAAGATGTGTGCAGTCCGCAATATCTTTAATACAGCGTAAGCAAATGTGTGACAAACTTGAAGATCCTTCAGCATGTGCTTTATACGAAACAAAAGTGCCTGAAACAAACCTAACAGTCAAACAACTTCTTGATGCATATACTGCATATTCAAGCTCAGCAAGCCCCACAGGAGAAGTGTATCACCATGATGTTTGTACAAAAATTATTTCTGGTCCAGACACGGAACTACGCCGTGGAATGATGAATTTGCCCTTACAAATTCAGAATGCGTATAGACTTGCATTTTTAGTCACAACAATCCGCACCGCGGTACCTAGTAGCTCAACTATGCTCAATTTATTCCAGCATCCTAAGCGTGGACCAATAAATGTGGCACCTGATCCAAAGCACGTAGTCATCGTGACCGCATTCAAAGTCCCTGATATCACTACAAACAAAGGTACCATTGAAGGAGAACCTGAAAGTGGTGATACCGAGTTTAACGATCCTGCCCTATTAACTCGAGACGTACTAACTCCTTCCAAGATTACACAAAAGTTAAACAAAGATGGTGATGAAGAACGAAAAAAACTACTTACTATGGGCCGCTATGTTTCCTCTATCCCGCAGGATGATAAAACTATGGAAATTGAGTGTAAACTCGAGGGAATTGGGGGTCAACAGTGTTTAGATGCTACAACAGGGGCACTTGTGGATATTATCAATGCGCAAAGCTTGATAGAAGCACAAAATGGCAAATTAACAGAAGAACAAAAAAAAGAGATGACTCAAACGCAGAGAGAACAACTCTTCAAATTAGATTGTGATGATGAAACACCTTTTGACACTGTAGACTACATTTTTGACCCTGCTTCACTAGATCCTCTCAAAGATCCTGGCAGAGTTTTCAAAACTGACTGGGGAGTCGCAATTTTGGAGAACCTGTTTACTGACCAAACTCATATGGTGCCACCAGGAAATCCCGCTTCTGCACTTAACCCCATGTACGCTGACACAAATAACAATAAAACTGGAGGTTGGCACTGGGGACTCAAATCAGTGTTTTATGTAACTAAAGATAACGCGGGAGCATTTGGCAAATCAGAACCAGCTCGTACTGTTAAGCATTTTATTGTCTATCCTGAAGGATATGACTTAAAGACCGTAGAAGCGGTTATGTCTGGCACTTTCTTTAGTAGTAATCAAATTGCGGACTTGAGAGATAAATCTGATCAATACCAAAATTTTGAGATAAAAGATGACAAGATCACATTCACGGGAGGCTCTATCAGTGAAACATTTGAAGATAAAACTGATTGTGATCAATCTGGTGTAGATCCTGTAACTGGACAACCTAAATATACCTGTCCGCAAAAAACTTTTGGATTTAGTTTGACGACAAATAAAGAACCATACCACGCAGGTGTTTTGGGAGCAAAGCTGGGTTATTGGACGCATACCATCCAACTGCAACTGCAAAGAGCTGCTTCACTTACTCACAAATATTTGGAAAATTGTGATAGTACTGAAGACTTCTTACTAGATGCTTGCGGAGGCGCAACAATTTCCCAAGTTGCAGTTGGAGCCAATGTTTCTGCTGAACTAAGTGATATTTCTAGTTTTGAAATTATGTATTGGTACAATAAAAATATTATTTTTAGGCCACCTTCTCAGGAACTTTGGAATGCTATTATGGCAGCATCAAAAAAGCACGGCTGCGACCCATTCCTAGTGCTTGCTGTGGCCAATTCAGAAAGCCAAACATACACGAACCACACTACGCCCAACGCAGCAGGTGCTTTAGGAGTATTCCAATTTACGGGATCTTGGAATTTATGGTGGAAACCAAATGCTACTGGAGTTAACCAATGTATGTTACATCAACCTCCTACTTTCAGCACCGATGGACTTGATTATAGTTCTCCTACCAATATCCCTGCTGCCGCAGACGCTGCCTGTAGGTTAATACTTTGGACTGGTGCTCAGCGGTACTACAACAATCAAGCAGAATTTATTAGAGCGTTTTCACAGCGCGGTGACAATCAATATGGCCAGATCTGGAACGCGCATGCACCACAAGCAGATTATGTTTGGAGATTATGGAATGAATTAGTCAAGAGAGCCAATAAATCTCCAGTTACTCCACCTGCTGGGTATCCATACCCTAAGTGCGGGTAAGCACTTATCTAAATATTTATATCTGAATACGACATTCAGTACTGCAGATACCGCCCGCTTTTCTATCTGTTAGAACATGGGTGTAGGAACTTACATTAATCGTTTGGGGACGTAGTCTTCTGGAGGATTCAATGAATCTTTTTTAGTTTTTATACTTTTTGATTTGCTCACTTTACTTTGCTTGACTAAATCTAATGAATTAGCTTTTCCATTTTTGACACTCTCTGAGTCTGCATCGGGGAGCTCATTTTCTTGATTACTATCCTGTTGAAGGAGTATTGATTCGCTCCGAGAAACTTGAACAGATGCATCTGGCTTACTTTTCTTAAAGCTCCGCCGTGCTCCAGCTCTCAACAATTGTGCAACTGTTTCAAAAGTCTCAGCTGTTGTAGTGGGGGCTGACAAATTTTTAGTACTCGATTCAATACCAGATAATAAATTGGTAGCAATGTCACTATCAAGTGACCACCCCACCCCAGGTATAAACTCTGCTGCAAGCTCGCTCAATGAGCTAACTGAACCCGCATCAATGGTATGTGTGCCGAATGAGGTAGTGTATGAATTTAGCGAAATAGTTGGAGATTCTTGATATAGCTGCTCATATCCATAGTATGCTTGTTCAAGACTTTCTAATTCTTTCACTCCCACCAAAAAGATGACATCTGCTGATGCTCCTGTATACGAGAACTCTACTTGGCGAGCATCGAGTGGCTCAACCCCAGGCTTAGGCTTAATGGAAAGAAAAAAACGCTTTGTTTCTTCGCCGATATGATAGCTCACTTTATCCACTTGTTCTGGTGAATAGGGAAAACTAATGCTCAAGTTCTGATTTCCCAGCTCTTGTTGTACAAACTCCAAACCAGAAATAGTTTGGTCTGAGAACTCAGGTCTTTCTGGAGAAATGAGCATGACAGATTTTTGAGCACTCACCGCTGCTAAATAGAGAGATGCAGCTACAGATGCATGATCAAAGGAAATTTGACGTGGGAAAATAATAAAAACGGTTTTTGCAGACTGAAGTAACTGTGCAATTTGATGTAAGAGGTTTTCATCCAACATATGTTCTATATTTCCAAGTGGCAGACAATATAACTATCACTATTTGATATCACAGCATACCAATCATTGTCTATAAGTACTTTTCACTTTCTGCTTCAGTTTTGGTATACTACACATATCATGTTGAAACGGGTAGCACTACTAGTTTTCTCTTTTATTGTCTTAAGTATTTTTGCTACCTCTGCTCCAATTGCATTTGCTCAGTCCTCAACAACGGCACAACCCGCTGTAGACAACAATAAGAACGGTACCGCAGACAATAAGTATGGTTTCAAGTATACCGTGGATGAATATAATCAATACCAACAAGCAGTTCAAAACTGTGATACCCCATCCTTAGAGTGTTTAGTACGGTATACGACCCGATTTGCCGCTATGGAGTGGGCACAGGACATCGCTCAAGGTGGCATTGGACCAGATGCAGCAAAGCAAAGTGATAGTGGTAAAGGTGGTGTTTTTGCGGGTGTTATGCGCTTAACTGCTTTCATGTATGCCAATCCAGCTGCTCATACTGGAACCTATGTGGCAGATGTTTTAGATACGGCTGGCTTTGTTCAGCCTGCCTACGCACAAGGTATTGGCTTTTCTTCTCTAGATCCTATTTTGAACTTGTGGAAAGTATTTCGTAACGTGGCCTACTTCTTCTTTATTATCATCTTTGTATTCATCGGCTTCATGATCATGTTGCGTAAACGGATTAGTGGACAAGCTGCGGTGACTGCACAACAAGCAATCCCTTCTATCATTATTAGTTTAATCTTAGTCACCTTCTCGTATGCAATTGCAGGTTTTATGATCGACTTGATGTATGTATTAATGTTCTTGATTATCGGGCTCTTTAATGGGATCTCATTTACTAGTATTGGAGGAACCGTAACAGGAGATAATATTATTAACTTTAGTATTTTGCAGTTGATAGGCTTTTTCTTTAAATCAAACATCAATGCCCAGGCATTAGACCTCAACACCAACTTAATTACCTCAATTCTAAACTCAGCGGCGGGTACAGAAAACCTGGCTACATATATTGGCGGTGTCGTGGGTGGATTAACATTGACTTTAGTGCTAGCTGTGGCTGTTTTAATAGGTGCTGTCAGACTCTTTTTTGAACTACTCAAATCATATGCAGCCGTCATTTTATACGTTGTTGCAGCTCCCCTACTCTTAATGTTTGGCGCATTTCCAGGTAAAGATGTATTCTGGCCGTGGTTGAAGGGAATTATTGGAAACTTGATTGCTTTTCCAGCGGTATTACTCATGTTGATTATTTATATTGAATTTACCGGGCGCAGTGGAGGAACTGGTAATGTATTGGTAAGTGGAGCATCTCAGGGTGGCTTCATGCCTCCATTTTTAATGGGAAATGGGACTGCAGGAAACTTAATGGGACCACTACTTGGTCTGGCTATTATTTTGGGATTACCTGATATTATTAAAGAAATTAAAAAAGCAGCTGGCGCAGGAGATGGCGGAATTGGAAGCATGCTGGCTGGGTTTGCATGGAACAACCTAAAAGCTGGGGCACGATATTCACCAGTTTTCACAGGTACAGGTGGTTATGTAGGAGGAGCTGTAGAAGGGACAGGAAGAGCTCTATGGAATGGAGATTTTATACGCAGCCCCCGTGTCGCTTTACAAAAAATTACTGGTTATGCTTCTGTACGAGCTAGACAAGGATCATCAATGGGTAGAAGCTTCGCATCTGGATTTGAGCAGCTAACTGAAGGTAAATTTGTTGATCCAAATGCATGGGAAAATGTTATTCTCTCACAAGGTAGAGAAAAAAGAGCTAAAGAGATTAAAGATAGAGTGCAGGAACTTAAAAACCTGGGTAAATCAGGTGCGACTAGAAGGTCTTAGTTTTTTTATATAAATGCATTCTGCTATTTAATTTCACGACTGAGCCTAAGTAATCAATCGTCTTACATTTTCTAATGTTTCTTGGCTTCATCTTTTGCACCTGATGTAGTATCTTTACCCACCTCTGCTTCATGCTCATAAGGTGGTCTATAAGAATGTTTTGGAGAATAGAATGGGATTAATCTTTGTAATCTATATGATATAGATCTGTTTTCCTCATTTTCTACCTCCCACAACTTCCTCATATAGCTAATCCTGTAAGGATCTCGCGGAGCAAAAATACAATAGTCAGGAGCTTTATTTTCGTTACCCCCCATTAAACGAACAACCTCATCGTAAAGATAACTTGGTAATCCACCAGCTTTAATATATTTACTCATTAATTCTCTGTAGAGTAAATTTACATCCTGTAGATCATGACCCTTTTCATAATTATGTAAGATATTAGTTAAATATTCACAAGTAAGAGGAGCGAATAAGAGGTGATGTTTACCAGGGATTAATTTCACTTTTCCTATAAAGCCATCACACCAATTTTTCATCATACTTTTAGCTTCAGCCTCACCTAAATCAGCTTTCATAGGCTTATCTATTTCATCAAACATTTGTTCCATGCGCTCAGCAGCAAGTTCATATTGATCAGTAGTAACATTTGAAGATTCTTGACCTCCCAACAATATCCTTTGTCCATAAAATGTGGATAACATTTTCATTCTATCGCGTTTATCAGGAGACTTTTTCAACTCTTCAAATAAACCTGAAGCAAAATATCCTTGATTTTTGTAGATTTCTATAAATTTATCAATGTCACTATTCACATTGTCTACTTCAGCTTGTGTTGTGGCCTGAGACAACTTTCTTCTAAGCTCACGCGCTTGTAACTCTAAATCCATTACATTTGCTACAAAATCAGGCAATAAAGGAAAAACTGAATCATCTAAACTTATGATTGCATTATCAAAAATATTTACATCGGCAACTTTTTTAATTTCCGCAATATTATGCTTTTCTAAGTCGTGATGATTCTTACCCCGTATCTTATCCCAAAGATATTTGAGCCCATATGATTCGTGCTGCAAATGTATATGTGGAAGATGATTAGTACTTCTAGCTCTAAAAAGTTTTCTGGAATCAGTGATCCAAAGAGGAAGTTTTGAACCAAAACGTGAGTGGTAATACAACTCAACTAATTCATAAAATTCTTCAGCACTTTGAGTACGTGCAAGCTGATTTCTTTTATCATAATTCTGTGCTGCTAAAGCAATAAATTGGTCTTTATCCATGTACATAAACCTGCCCATATAACGAGCAAATGTTAAACGATCATATCTAGTTGCTTTATAAAGACGTAAAGCATATGGATTATCATACACTGCCTCGTCCTTCTTTAATTCTTCACCAGGAGAGAATCCATGTCCTCGAGTAGTTCCACGCATTAAATGTGGTATGTAGCCCATTGATTTAGCCCCAAATGTTTTGAAGAAGTTTCTTAATATTGACTCTCTCTGTGAACTAATATCTTCAAAACATAAATTTATAAATTCAACAAAATCATCTACAACGTGTTCGTTTAGAGAACCATATTTAAACTCTTGATTACCAATCTCAGAAATCCTTAGTAAACGATTTTTATATTCCAGATCAGTTTCTCCATTCTTTTGACGAACAACAGCATTTGCTGAAATTTTCATTTTTGGTTTAATGTTATCTTGTTTAAGTAAACTATCAATTAACTCCTTATATTCTTCAGTCGTCATATTAGTTACGTTTGGTACTAAAGATTCTAGGGCATGTCTATCCTGCAATGTAACTGCAGCTTTTATATTCTTCAATCTTGCTTGATAAGCGGGCTCAGACTCTGAAGGACTTTTCAATACATAGCCACTATAATCATCGAATAAAACTTCATTATTCTGATCTCGCTCAACAAAGATTCCAGAATTGTTAATTCCACCCACTTTGGGATCATGTTTAATTCTTGCAATTATATATCGCCACATTTGAACGGCTCTTGAATCTATCTCTACTTTATTTTCAAGAATGTCCTTTATTTGGACTTCATTTCTAGACTCTTTGTAAAACAACATTGCAAGAGTTTGCATTGTACCGTTATCTCCTGCAAAAGGCTTCAAAACTCTATTTAAATTGGAAGCGAAATCCTTCTTACGAGAAGTACCCGCTATTGCTGCTGAAGTAAGAGCGACAGCATCTTTTAATAAACTTTGCTTAAAAAGATCTGTTTCTTCAGAAAGAGCTGCTTCATATCTATTTTTTAATGATAAGAAACGATCACTATCATAAATAGCGGTATCTGTAGTTAACTCCTCAACAACTTCTTCTATAGACATTACCTTTGGATCAGGTAATTTTAGCAACTCTAAAGTTCTAAACTCAATTAAACCCTTAGCATTATCAACGAACTGAGTAATTTCTCTATCAATATCTTCATCACCTGTCTTTTTAAGAATTCCTGTTTGATCAATTCTTTGATATTCTGAAATTAAATCTTCTCTTAAGGCATTCATTTGTTTAAGACTAAGACCTCTCGAACGCATTTCTTTTCTATTAGCAGGAATTCTTTCTTTTAAAGTTTGCCAATCTCTCGTTGCATTATTTAGATTTATTCGGAATTTATCAATTTTAATTTCGTTATCTTTGAGTAACTTTAAAGCTTGTAACCTTTCAAGTAGTTGCAAGAGTAAATTTCTTCTGTCAGTAAAATACTGTTTTTCACGATCACTTATAGGGGTAAGGTTGCTAGGAAGATTATTAATTTCTACTTCAAATTCATTTAATACATTATTTAAATTAATAATTGCTTTTTCTATATCAGACACACTCACTAAGGCACTTAAGTCGCTTTTAAGCAAAGATTCTATTTTCTTAATCCAAACTTTCTGAGCTATTTCAGTTATCCATACACGATCTCTTATTTTAGAAAGCTCAGTAAAAAATTTATTTAATCTATCAAAGTAAAGATTTTGCTTTTCGATGACTGGTTTAAGAGCTTCTGGAAGGCTTTTTACCTTATCACTTAAAGTTGATACTAAAGATTTAGCTTTATCATAAAGTAAATCATACTGATCAATTTGATTAATAGCATTTAAATCAATTGAAACTAAATTATTTAATTCTTGAACCCATGGGTATCTACCTATAAGGTTTTCCCACTCTGAATAGTTTTGAATAGCTAAATCTTTATTTCGATTTTTTACCAACTCAATAATTTCATTTACAAAAGATTGCTCTCTCTGAGAGAGAGATTCACCATATTCTAATAAACAACCTTGAATGAACTCGAGTGCAGTAAGCCCTGTTTTTATTCCTTCTATTGAATCTAAATATTCCCATTTTCTTTCTTGAGTATTAAGTACGTTAATATTTGATTTAATTTGTCTTAATTTTTGAATGAATTCTACTTTGTGATTAACATTTTTACTCTCCTGTGG
>OMIS01000052.1 GCA_900299155.1 bacterium | reverse complement strand
CACAGAAATGAAATGTATAAAGTACTTTTGGACAACTTAAAATCTAACCCGCTGACGCTCTAAACGTCACAAGACCCTAGACTAATTGTCTCTAAAGCCCTCTTATAATCTCCCACTTCTCCGTTTGTCTCACAAATTTTTATTAACTCATCTAAGTCAGTAAGAGCTTTTAAGCGCTGCTCTAAAGAGACTTCAAAATTTGGACCTGGATTTTCTGATTTTTCACTTTTTTTTCGCGTTATCAGTGCTGTTCTAATGGCTGTACTTAAATTACTTAACTGTTTTTCTTGGTCACTCGCGCTACCTGAATCTGTTCGGCTTGCATTTAATGTACCTAGGAGATTACTGATAGCAGCATCTAATGTGTAAAGCACATCAGTAGACAAACTAGAATAATCTCCCCGTAACTCTAATAGAGCTTGAACATATGTAGCAGGATTTTCTAAAAATTTTTGTACTGTTATTGCGTTTAAATCTGGTATAGATGTAACGCCTTCTTTAAATCCAGGATCTTGTCCTTCAATTCCCATATATCTTCCTCTTCTCCTGCTACTAAAAATATGACAGTATAAATCAATATACTATGAGTAAATCAAAAACTCTATCAAAAAACAGCATTATTTGGCGTTTTGCTATCTTGGTAGTGTTGATTGTAGCGCTTGTGTTTGGCGTACAGGGAGTACAAATCGTTCGTCAATATATTTCTCGAGCCAGTTCTGAACCTGCAAATATCACAGTAAATACTAAAGTTGTGATCGGGCCACTGCCTCGGCCTTGGAGGTATCTAGCACAAGGTGGTGAAGATGCTGATTGGCGCATTCAACCCATTAATAATCAAGTTAAAGCATTAAATCCTGAATATATTCGTATCGACCATATTTATGATTTTTACGATATTGTGAAAGGTACTCCTGGCAATATTAGTTTTGATTTTTCAAAGTTTGATGTCATTCTCACTGATATTTTGGCTACAGGAGCAAAACCCTATATTTCGCTTTCCTATATGCCACCAGCCATAAGTTCTGGCGACATCGTGGCTACCCCACAAAACTATGCAGACTGGCAGCTTGTTGTACAGAGAACTATTGAACATGTAAGTGGCACTCGTGGCATTTCAGATGTGTACTATGAAGTTTGGAATGAGCCAGATTTATTTGGTGGCTGGAAAGCATATGGCAGCAAAAACTACCTTCAGCTCTATGGTGCAGCAGCACAAGGAGCACAGAATGCTCGTGTTTCTCAGCCATTTAAGATTGGTGGACCAGCTACGACTGCACTTTATAAAAACTGGTTTGATGCACTGTTAACGTATGTTACAGAGAATAATCTTAGGCTTGATTTTTTCTCTTGGCACAGATATTCCAACGATTTGGATCAATATCGAAAGGACATGTTTGAGGTTCAATCATGGATTCAAAAATACCCACAATACCAACCTACTCTTGAGTTTCATATAACAGAATGGGGACATGATAGCAAAAATCATGCAGGGTATGATTCCGCCTTTGGTGCTGCACATACTGTAGCTGGAGCGATCGAAATGATTGGAGTAATTGATAAAGCGTTTGTGTTTGAGATTCAGGATGGCAAAGATCCAAGTGGTCAAGCATATTGGGGACGTTGGGGGATGCTGACCCATCGTGAGTTTGGCTCACAAATTAAGCCACGGTATAAAGGCATGCAACTCCTTGAAAGTCTTGGATATGAACGCCTGCAACTCCTTGGCAAAGGTACGTACGTCAAAGCAGTGGCAGCACGAAAAAGTGAGACAGTTTTTCAAGTACTTTTGGCAAACTATGATCCATGGGCAAAGAATATAGAAAACGTACCAATCACCTTCCAAAATGTAACTCCAGGATCATACCGCGTGACAAAGACGTATTTAAGTAGAGCCAAAGAAATTAGCACACTGCCTACCACTGAACTCGGACTGCAAGTGATGGTCCCCATGAATCCTTCTGAGGTAGTTTTAGTCGAAGTTGAACAGCTCTAAATTCACGCGGCCACTTTTTCTCGAGCTTGTTCCCAAGTTTTTGTAACCCAAGGAGCATGAGTAGTGCAGACGAGGAGTGATTCGTGTACATTTTTTCCTGTGTATTGATCTATATATGCGGTGGGATTTTTTACAAGATTAAGTTTATCTTGCCAGCCACCGACCGCTTTTCCACAAACCTGGCAGTGAATCGTTACTGTGAGATGTTCAATAGGGCAACCAGGAGGTACTAAAACTCCCCAATGCGTTGTATGGAATCGCCAACCAGTAGCAAATAATTCTTCTACCGTTTGAATCTGAGAAAAATTGGGAATGTTAATTTGGTGCTCTGCAATATACTGTGCAATTTGCTCTTCTACCTTGCGGCGTGAGCACAGTACGGCTTCTGTGAAGCAGGGAAACGTAACAAAAAAACTCCGCCAAAATGTAGGAAAAGTATCCACGGCTTCTGGGGATCTAATCATCATATCGGTGTATTTTTTATCTATTCACTAAAGCAATAAATGCTTGTATTTTCTTTTTGAACTGTTGTTTTTCAAATTGTAACGCATGTTGATGGATCTTTGTATTATTAAATTTCTGAGTAGTGAATTTTTGGATGGCATCCCAGAGCCCTCCTTCATCAAGTTGATCAAATAACACCCCTGTCTTACCCGCTACAATAGTTTCCTTTGGACCTCCAGAATTATGTGCAATTACTGGAACCCCGTGTCCCATAGCTTCAATTGGGACAATCCCAAAATCTTCATCTTCCACAGGATAGATCAACGCTTGAGCACCAGCATATAGCTTGTGCAGCATTCGATCATCCACCGCGCCCATAAACTGAATAGTGGGGCCAGCTTCAGCGGCAAGTGACTCTCGCAACTTGCCATCACCCACCATAACTAACGGGAGATTGTGTTTGGTGCAAACTCGAACTGCTAGTTCAGGGTGTTTAGCAAACGCCAAGCGATTGACGTATATGTAGTAGTTTTTTGCTGCTGTGACACCTTCAAGCTTAAGGCTATTTTTTTGGGCAGCAAGATTTTCAGGGACTGCCACTGGCGGATAAATAATTTCTGCATCTCTGCGATAAAATTTTTTAATCCGAGCGGCTGTTTCAGCGGAGTTCGCCACAAAATAATCCACCTGTTGCGAAACTTTAAAATCCACTATGCGTAAATAATGATTGATCAATGCCCCCGCCACTCTAAATAAGGGATTTTGTTTCCAGTCACTCATAGTGGCGTAGCCATATAACGCGCGTGGTGGTGTGTGACAGTAACAAATATGGACACCATTGGGCACCTGCACAGCCTTGGCATAATAGGCATTGGAAGATGAGATGACGATATCAAATTCAGAGAGATCAAGTGCAGCGAATGCTTTTGGAGCAAAAACTCTATACGGAGAATGGAGTTTTTTGTAGAACGGGAGTTTAGTAATCCATGTTTCTCTAATATCCCAATTCTTAAACCGCTCCCAATGAATGCCCAGTGTTTTTTTGTTTACAAAAGATGTAAAGACTGGTGCATCTGGATATAGCTCATGCAGCGCTTCTAAGACACGCTCAGCACCGCCGTACTCAATTAAATAATCATGAACTAGTGCAACTTTCATCTACTCTTATTGTACTGTACTTTTGAAAGATTCTTGGAAGTTGTTTAACTAGCTTCAGTGACTGGTAAGTAATCTGAAGGATTAAGACCAAGCTGCTTCAAGTATTCTTCATACCGTTTAAAATGTTCTTCAGTAATTGTTTTTAAGTCTTGTGCAATTGTTGCTTCCAGTTGCTGTACAGCTTCAGGACTTACACCTACTACATTACCATTTTCAGCCAGCTGTGCTCGTATTTTGAGTAGGGTCTTGTGACGTTTAGAGCGTCAGCGGGTTAGATTTTAAGTTGTCCAAAAGTACTTTAT
>OMIS01000051.1 GCA_900299155.1 bacterium | reverse complement strand
TTCTCGCGGGCCGGGTCAGCGGTTCGCAGAGTGGATCTGCAAACAGTCGACGCCCTGATGACCGAGGGATGGCAGGTTATTTTTTATAGCTGGCAAATAATTCAAAATAGCAATTTGACTCAATAGTGATGATCTGTAAATATATGCAAGACAAGCAAGTACTATAAATATGAGTGCTACAACAAATACTAGTATTTTCCGCATGTTTCAAGCATACAAGGTTTATTTGATTGGTTCAAGATTCATTACTTGACTACACCAAGAGTTGTTGGCACTTTTGGTTTAGAACTTTGTTCTAAAAGAAATGGATTAGCTAAAAAGGTTTTGCCATTTACTATAACATATTCAAATATGTATTTGGACAATTCTGGATGTGATAATATCCCCATGATATCCTTATTATTTAATGATCCATTCATATTATTCTTCATTAAAATATACTCAAGGCTACGTTGTATATCCATAATAAATTCAATTGGATCAGTTTCAAAATTTGTTAGTAAATATACGGTGAGTTGTCCATTGGCATTTACTACATAGGATTCAGTTGGAAGAGCATTAACCTGTTCTCCGATCCAATCGGATCCTTCAGGCGTTCCGTGTATGGCAAAATTAACTCCCAATGCAGGATTTATCATAGCTGAAGTCTTGCCATCAGCTTGCAGGGCTTGAATCCTATCAGGCAATTGACCTGTAGTACCAGCCAAAATCTCAAAAAATTTAGTGACAAATTCATCCATTTTTTCAGAAGGATCTATAAAACTATCTGCAGGTGTACTGCTTTCCAAATATCCACTCTGAACAAGATAATCTACTGTACCCTTATCAGGGTTTAGAGCCAGTTTGCTAGCATCAGCATCTGACAAAATTAAATCTGGAGAAGTTGGGTATATACCCCATAAGTTGTGTCGCTGCTTGTCAGGTAAAAGATGACCTTTTTTATTTGGATCATTATATGAAGTTGAGACGAAGATATTAAATAATCCAGCTTTTGAAGTCCACATTTTTTGCATCCATACATTAAAGCTAGTATCCATGTTGTCCTCTAACTTTTGGAATAAAACTTTGCCATCTGGTAAAATAATTTGTGGCTCACTATTTACGACTCTAAATTGTAAGTTACGGATATCGATTGTACCTAAATTCCCCATTTTATTTTTAGCTGAGACAATAAGAAGTTTACCGTCTGCAACCATTTCAGGACTCACCAACTCTGGGTATTTTGCACTGAATTCTGCATAGGTCATCACAGTAGCAGCGGCTTGTTCTGTAGTTGTACTCACAACTTCCGCACTTGTTTTAGGGAGTTCTTTGTTCCACACGCCATTGGCGTAAACACCTACTACTTCATTCTTACTATTTATAGCTTGGACTTCACCGTGAGGTCCATTTACAACAGCTACTACTATATTCCCAAATGCATGTACAGCTTCTTGGAAAAGTTGATCAGGTGTTTTTTCCGATTCGGTGTTGCCTCCCCCACCTACACCAGCAGCTACTTGCACAGTTTCAAACGTAACCCCATTTACTTGTGCTACCCAAGCAAGTTCGGGGGCATCTGCTTTACCATACTCGGGATTCTTAATTTCATACCATTTATAACCTTCAACAGTTAAAACTTTCCCTGTTGCTTCTGGACTCATAGGTGCAGGCGCAACTTGCAGGACAGTTGCACTAGTACCCGCCTGTTCTCTAATTCTTACTCCAGCAGGTATATACACAGTTTTTGTCTCAGGCACTATCGGTGTGGCCGTAGCTACAAGCTTAGGTTGTTCCTTAGTAGGAGTGGCAGTCGGTGTCGGAGTTTTGGTGGAAGCTACTTCATCGTCAGTGGTAGTTATACTAGTGCTTCGTTCAATAGACGCCGCAGATGCTGTTGTGGGCATGAGTATTCCACTTAAAGTGGCTATCAGCATGATTGTAGCCATTATCCAAGCAAGTTTTTCACTGACTTCACCAAAATTAAACAGCTTCCCAGAAGCTGTCTGTTCTGGAGTTTCAGCGGTCATTTGCTGTACGAGTTCTGGAGCTAATGCTTTAGCGGCTCTTATTTGTTCTGGAGTAGCACCCTCACTTAATTCATCGAATTGTGCAATAAGTTCAGGCAACTGTTTTGCAGCCTGCCAAGTTATCACTGTGGTTTCAGTGGTATCTAGAGATAATTCAGGAGCCTGTGCGGTATTTCTTAAAAAATTCCGACGCTCTGATACGCTGTCTGCACCAAGTAATTTTCCTGCCATACCTCTGCGTATGGATTCAAAAGTTATTTGAGTAAGTGACAGCTCTTGAGTTTGTGGAGTTGTAGTAAAATTTTGACCTTCGTGGTTTTGCATGGCTCCCCTTTTAGTAACATAATTACTGTCACTCCTATAAGTCTAAATCAGAGTGCTGTAATTTTCAATTACTTGAGGGGTATTATCTCAAACGTCTTATAATATATCAATGTGTACCGCGTGTGTATTATTAGCTTCTAGGATACGCATAAATTAAAGATACTCCCAATCATCAAATTTCCACGGCCCGTCCCAATCAGGTGGATTAATTAGGTGGTCTTGGCCGATAACTGCAACGTCATATTCTTTAAAATCTATCTGATGCTGTGTCGTCACAAGTCGCCAATCAAAAAGCACTGCTTTGGTGGGTGCATAGCGAATAACCAACGAGTACTGATTGATCTCAGGATTGTATTGATAGCGAACTTGGCAGCAATCGGTAGCTCTCTTGTATTCTTCTGGTTCAATATATCCAATCTCTTCTTTAGAGTGTGGACAGTTGGCACGATTCTGATCAATAAAACAAGTATTTTTAATGGCTGCATTTATCACAAAAAACCTGCTGGATTGCGGATTGTTGATCCCATCTGTTAAAAACCAACCCACAGTGGAAAGGCCTATGGCAAAAGGATATAGCAACAGTAACACATGTACGATTGTGGAAACCTTAGTTGGAATTAGTCTAATAAGTTTTGCTATCTGTGCATATCTTTTCGCTAAACTGAGAATATACATTTTAATTCCAAATAAGATAAAAATAAGCACTGCTGCGTGGCCAGCAGTTATGAAAAAAAATAAGGTAAGAATTACCGCAAAGCCAATACCACTCTCACCTTGGAAAAAATAATCAATACTCTGTACTGCAAGTAGTCCTGGAAATAAAAAGATAAAAACAATAATCCAGATTAAAAACCATTGCCTGGGTTGTATCACCTTAAAATGTTTCTGTGTCGATCTAATGAGTTCAGGCAACTGGCGGATACTGTATATGATAAAAACAATTGCACTGCTGAGTAATACTGCATAATATAGCCAAAATATGCTTTCCATAAGAACGTAGTTTTGAGGTTCGGGGAATAGTACGCTCAAATATGAGGGGAGATAGAAAATTGAAAAAAAGCTTCCTGAGACAACTTCAAAAAAATATGCAAGATGTGGTAATACAGTAAAGTACAGTTCAAAAAGAAATGTCAGCATGTAACTTTATATTCTTCTGCACGATGTATGAGTCCCAAGTATAACATGCTGCTACTGTATGTCAAGCACCCCTTTCTTTAGACAGATTTTAAACGACTTTGGAATTGCTGTTTGAACTGGATGGGTGACATTTTGAG
>OMIS01000050.1 GCA_900299155.1 bacterium | reverse complement strand
TAATCGTGATCTATTGCAATATCTATTTTTCATTGATCTTACAACCATATTAACACACTAGCGTGTGCTAAACGTCACAAGACCCTAGATTTTTATATGACTGTATGTCCATACTTTTGCTAGTCACTATCTTTCATGAAACTCAAAAAGCAGGGTGGGACAGAACTGCCAGCATTGTGGCTGTACTTGCATTTTTGGGAGTGCGCACCGTGGGCACTTCGCTCATTGATATTGAAGAGCGTTTCATGTAATTGATTTTGTTTTCTGGCCTTGCTACACTCTGGCCATGCAGCCAAACTACAAGCCATACTCAGAACGTACTCCTGATGTTCAATACCGCGATGTATTGAGAAAAATTCTTGATGAAGGTGTTCGTGTCCCGTCACAACAAGGTGTTGATGCCTTGATGTATATTGGACCAGGCTCAATGCACTTCAAACTGGAAAATGGTTTCCCGATGCTGACCGAGCGCAACTTAGCACCCAAAGAAAATGACCGTTTGAAAGTGACCATTTGGCGTCAAGCGATTGCGGAAATTATTGGATTTATCAATGGTGCGCGCACACTCAAACAACTGGAAGAGTTTGGGTGCTATTGGTGGGAACCATGGGGGACTGAAGCAAAATGTAAAAAGCGTGGTTTAGAAACGGGCGACCTAGGCCCCGGTTCATATGGCGCAGCATTTCACGACTTTCCAACTAGTGAGGGAGAAAACTACAACCAATTTGGCACGATAATTCAGCAAATTAAAGAAGAGCCACAACTGCGTACGCACTTTATCACTCCGTGGGTGCCACAGTACACCGCGCGCGTGCAGGGCAGGACGCAAAAAGTGGTTGTGTGTCCATGTCATGGGTGGGTGCATTTGCGGGTGGTAGGGAATAAATTGACGCTCCACATGATGCAACGATCTGGTGATGTGCCCGTGGGCGTGCCAGCGAATATGATTCAGTATAGTGCGCTTTTGTTGATGATCGCCCAAGCCACGGGACTCGAACCATATGAGTATGTCCACACCATTTCTGATGCACATATTTATGTCGATCAAATTGATGCGGTTAAAACAATGCTTGAGCGCGAACCGCGTGCCTTCCCGACTGTCAAATTAAATACCGATAAAACAGATTTATTTGCATTCCGTCATACCGATTTTGAATTGACGGACTACAATCCACATCCTGGCATAAAAAATATCCCGGTGGCGATATAGTTATGGTTATAAATATCACAGCTTTTCTGGTGAAAAACTATGTCTGATACCAAAAATCAACATGTAGATCTTGAAAATGCGCGCTTTGATGAGCAGCGCCAAGTGATGCAGCAAATTATTGCAGCAGATCATTGCCCATTTTGTCGAGAAAATCTAGAGAAATATCATAAGCAACCCATTTTACGCGAAGGCAAGTTTTGGCTCGTTACTCATAATCAGTGGCCGTACAAATTTACCAAACTGCATTTGTTATTTATTTACAAAGAACATGTGACGCACTTGCCAGAAATGAATCCTGAAGCGGGGAGAGAATTAATTGAGCTCGCGCAGTGGGCGGCAGCAGAGTATGACGTGCCAGGCGGCGGGATAGCTATGCGTTTTGGGGACACAGATTACTCGGCGGGTACAGTGGCGCACTTACATGCTCAGTTTTTGGTGGCAGACATTGAAGCAGATGGGTACGAGCCGGTGCGGATTAAGATTGGGAAACAGAAAAAATAGCGTACAGGATTTGTAGTACGCTCAAATCTTGCAAATCATCACCCCGGCAGCTTTCAGTACGCGCTCACCATCAAAAACTGCATAGCCTTTTTCATAGAAAACTCGTGTGAAGCCCGCAGTAGCTATCAATTTGGCACATGTCGGGCAAGGGAAGTCTGTGACGTAGAGATCTGCTCCCAAGAGCGAAATCCCAGTTTTTGCAGCCTCTGCAATTAGCTTTGCTTCTGCATGAATGGCAGTGGTCTTATCAATTTCCATTCCTTTATGAAACTGAGCTCGACCATCACCTTCTACATATGGTTGTTGCTCGCTGGGGAGGTGGGTATTGTGGGCTTGCGCGATGATAGTAGTTTTGCCGTCTGGTAGACCTCGCACCGCCACTGCGCCTACTTGTCGCCACCAGTCTGAAGATTGTGAGCCTTCAGCGTGCGCAGTCTTCAAAAACTCTCCAACATTTTCAGGGATTTGAGCGAGCAACTCACTTTTCTGCATAGGTTCAGCTGTTTGTGGCTCACTGTTTTGAAGCGCATTTTCTTTGTCCCAGCGCAGAAAAATACCGCTGGCTGTGACTTTGCATTGAGGAAGGTATTTTTGGACAAATTGTTTGGAAATCACTTCACTGGGGATGTAGAGTGTGTTCTCTGAAGAATTGAGCTGAGCTGCATTTTCAAAGTTCACAATTTCTACTTGATCAAAAATCTGCAGTGTTTCAATAAATTTTTTTATCACTTCTACATCCAGGCCGTGGAGGTCCTTATGCGTTGGGCCAAATTCTTTGCCTAGCTCAGGAGGAATCAAATATAAAATTTTTTTGTGCTGCTGTGAGTTATCTGCTGCCAAATATTCATTGAAAAATTCAAGATATCCAGTATGCACGACGGGAATATAGGCAAGAACAGAAATCATAATTTTTAACTATAGCACACTTAGTCATATAAAATTAAAACCTTCTAAACTATAATCGGTTTCTGGTATGCATCCAAGCAAAGAATCACAGTCCAAAATTGTACTCGTATCCACAAACACACCTGAAGATCGTGGCTTGCTGATGGTACGAAATACTGTTTTGAAATGTTTGGAAGAAACCGGATTATTGCATGTAGTCGTTCACGGGGGAATGTCTGATAGTTTGCTCATGCAGTATTTAAAATTGGCGAGTGCGATTGGTATCCCTGGCGGTCCTGACGTTCAGTCTGTACTCTATGGAGAAAATGCTCATCCAAAAAATGATAGATCAGATATTGCAAGGGACAACTTAGAGCTTAAATTATTGCGTTGGGCCGATGAATTTAATTTGCCCGTTTTAGCATTCTGCCGAGGGTTACAACTGATGGCAGTTGAAGATGGCGCCAAATTGACGCAACATTTGCCAGATGTTATATCAGGTGAAGTGCATGGCAAAGTTGGCGGAGTATATGCAGATTTATATGCGCCAGAAGCACAGCAAAAAGTTATCTTGGAACGGGGAAATCAATTACTTGAAAAAATACTAGCAAGATATTTGCCTGAAGATTTTCCGTCTTCTCAGACGGTTGAGGTATATATTAAGTCAATGCATCATCAAGCGGTGCGGGAAGAGACGCTGCACGATTTAGTAGTGGTAGGTCGTTCTGAAAAAAGAGTGGTTGAAGTGATTGTTCATCCTGATAAAGCGTTCTGGTTGGCATTTCAGGGCCACTTGGAAGCGGACAGTACAGATAGTGAAACAGATCCAGTCTTTTTGCGTGCTGTCCTGCAAGTTTTTAGAGAAGCAATCAGATAGTAGTTTTGCAGTATTACTTCAACTCTTCCAGTGCATCTTCAATGGCTTTAATCAAGCGAGTAGACAAGGTCTTGCTCATTTCCTTGGCTGCACCAATCTGCACGCGACGGATCTTAGCACTAGTGGAAGTGGTGGCCATCGGCTCAAGTACAATCACTTTGCCACAAATTTTTTCCAGTTCTTTAATCTCTGTATCACTGTATGTTTCTTGTGTAGCAATCAAAACATCGGGCTGAATCAGCTTCATCAGTTTCCACTTTTCACTCAAGTTGGGTTTCAAAACAACATGATCTACAGAAGTAAAATAGGTGAGCATTTCACATCGCTCATCTTCTGGCACTACAGGACGATCAGGGCCTTTTCGTTTGCGCACTTTTTCATCGCTATCCACTCCCACAAAGAGAACATCTCCGTACGATTTGGCCTGAGCTAAGTATCGCGCATGCCCAATGTGAACTAAATCAAAAGTACCTTGTGTCAACACAATTTTCTTGCCACCAGCACGATATTTTTTAACTAAAGTAGGCAGCGCATCATAACTGGAGATGATTGTGGAGTTTGGCATGACATTATTTTCTACAATGCCGTTAGTTGTATCCCAACAGAAAATCTTTTTCAAGCTGAGAATCCTCTAGATACGTCAGAATCTGCTAAAGATGTACACCCAACACAATCAGAGTAATGAACGGGTCAATTGTGCGTTTCGGTTTTTCAAATGCAAATACACTAGCGTATTAACGCTTCTTGGCTGATATACTAAAAATATGACACATGAAGTAGGTTTTTCTCCCACTAGTGAAGCCTCTGTTAATTCTCTTGAACCCGACAAAGGGCTTTTCAAAAAGATGAGAATAGCCATTCATAAACTATTTACTCCTAAGATTGAAGCTACTTTTTCAGTAGAAACCTCTTCTGTGCTGCTGAATATTCTTCAACGATTGTCTTCA
The DNA here is from genome assembly GCA_900299155.1 of bacterium. Classification (GTDB taxonomy): domain Bacteria; phylum Patescibacteriota; class Microgenomatia; order UBA1400; family PJMF01; genus OMIS01. The sequence goes on along the minus strand of OMIS01000050.1, from coordinate 624 downwards.
TCTACACAAAATTTACCAGAAATATTGAATGGTAAAGTTTTCAAACTTCAAACAGAATTGTTGATACAACCTTCTACTTCTTATGACACTCGGTCCAGCACGGACATCTTAAATTTCTATATTGACAGTCAGGTGCCATCTGAAACTGCACAAAAAATCATTGATAAAGTTATGCATACTTGGAGATTCTTGCGTGAGACGAAGAATAGCCAGCAGGTTTCTATCGTATTAGTAGGTTCAAGAAAACATAGTAAATTAATCCGATCCTGTGCCATTATGGATGGTCACCCAGAGATGATTATTGAATGTAGTGATCCTAACTGCATCAGTGCTGCTGCACATGAAACAGTTCACGCAGGATTTGGAGCAGAAACTGGCTATCCATATTCAAGAGATTTTGCTGAAGGATGTGCGATGCGGTTAGGATATCAATTTGAGCCTACCAGCAATAGCAGCAACCTGCCAGCAGTGAGTATGGTTAATTGGTTGAAGTCTGGTTTAACAACAAGCGAGCCAATACGTTCATCTACTACTGCTTTAGATACTATTAACGCAAAAAGTCCATTGGATCCTCAGCATCACGAGGCTTTAAAAGATGCCATGGCATATGCATTTGGTTATTAT
>OMIS01000049.1 GCA_900299155.1 bacterium | reverse complement strand
CGGAAGCCTTAGCACGAGAACAAACAAATCTTATTTTTTAGCCAAGTGGTGCTTTTCAACTGCGAATGTGGGTTGTAAACTAACAACTTCCCCTTTAGCCTCTAATAATGTTATAAAAATATCTAGCAATTGACGTCCTAATACCTCACTATAGTTAGCAAAATATACCGTACATGTCAGTAATTCAACTCTAAGCTGGCACTCAATAAGGAGTAATTGAGTATTAATTTTTTCGACTGTAAACCCTGGCTCAGCTGGATGCATTGTATCTGTAGATTTATTGCTATCAGGAGTCACAGCTGTAGTACTTACATTCAGAAATACGGTATTTAGTTGTTGTAATGAAAAATTGGATAACAGTATTGTTGCAATATGTATACGGTCCTCTGAGCAAAGATCCTTCGAGATTTCTGCAAGTATTACTGCCAAAGCTTTTGGCGGTAAAAGTGCGAACATATCAGTGAGTGTTGTTGTGTTTCTAAGATCACCGATAAGCTTATGTGAGTTGTCTGTATTCCTATTTTGATTACCAAGTGCAATTAAATCTGGAGATCGTTCTAGAAAAACTTCATTGGGTAACATACGTGATCATTTGCGGTTACTTTGTATTTTTATCTTATCTAAGAGCATTTTAGGTACATCGTACATATCTACATCAATTTGCTGATTAAACTAGTATAGTAAACTACTAATCGAAACGTGTAATTTTATGGATATTGAACACGTATTGTACAGCATGAATGGAAAAATAGGTTGGCAGTCGTAGTTATTACTTGAAGACACTGATCAAAAACCCAATGTGGTCTTCTGGAGTTTTACCAATCAATTCAAAGCCTTGACTGATGTCGTCCCTGCTGACGTTGGCAGCAAAGGATTTATCTTTCAGTTTTTTCTTAACGGACTTAACTTCCATGTCTGAAAAACCATTTGGGCGCATCAGTGAAACTGCATGCATAATTCCTGAAAGTTCATCACAAGCAAACAAGTACTTTTCTATGACTGTTTCTGGCTGCTTGCCTGTTCTGTCTGGTGCGTGCGCTGCAATCGCGTTTTTCAAAGTCTGTGGATAGTCTTTCAAAATTTCACTGATGGCTTTGTTTGGATGCTCATCAGGGTACATCTCCCAGTCTAAATCATGGAGTAACCCTGCTTGATACCAGAGCTCAGCATCTTCACCCAGCTCTTTGGCATATGCTTCCATGGCGCGTGCCACCATTTTGCAGTGATGTGCCAATGCATCATTTTTGATGTACTGTGCTAGTAGTTGTTCGGCTTGTGCACGAGGTGGCAAAGACATATTTCCTTTCAAGGTAGCAACATGAATAAAGGTTTGCGTGTATTAGATATAGTATTTGTTTACTGTTGGGCAGTTACAATTCCAGTTTGCTCTAGTCGGCCACCACAATATTTTGTTATTAAATCTATGGCATCTTGCAGTGTGGCCTCTACTTGTTCCCGAGTGATGTTATAGACGCCATCCACGTTCAGCAGTAAATCAGTAGTTTCTTCTTTAACCATAGTTCTTTGTGCATCACGATAATTAAAATCTAAATTATATGGACCGTGCTGATCAAAGTAGCAGAGTTCATCAGTTTTAATTGTAGTTGGCTCAGCATCACCAAGTAACAAAATTTGTTCTCCTCCTTTAGCAATATCTAAGGTTGTAGGAAAATTAACTTGGTTTAGATCAAATGCCCCGACTGAAACACGATTTCGAATCACTGCTAAGTTGTAGGCGTCTACACAGGTATTAACGGTGTATAAGTTTTTGCCTTTGGAGATACGACGCAGTAATGCCTCTGGACTTGGGCGGCGTGAGTGCCAGTCAATACCAGTCTCTTTGTAGAGTTTACGATAACTGAGTACTTCAGAATACGCACTAATCGTTTCATTAGTTAAACCTTGTAGACTTGTCAGTATCGCTGCTTTCTCTGCTTCCAATTGGCTGGTAGATTTTGTAATCCGTATACCTTTGATAATGGCAAATCCGAGGATAATAGATGGATATTTTCTCTGCACAGCTTTAGAAATACTCAGGTAATTATGTGTAGTTAAATTATCAAAACGGTACTGTTTTTGTGTTAGGACTCCATTCTGTAATTCTGCAATACGTTTATTGCGTAACTCTTTGTCAATAGAAAGTAAAAACCAAGCAGCTTTTGGCCCTGCCATTTTTCCTAAGAATGCTTGGTAAATAGCTTGAAATGCAGGCTTTGATCCAATAGTATTTTTAGCTAGTTCAAAGAGTTTTTGTTGCAATTCTTGTGGATCCCATGTTTCTTGAGAGTTGATGAGCTCGTTGAGTTGTTGCAAAAATGTTTTTTGTTCTACTGATAAATTCTTTGCTGCTTCTGGCACTTCGTCACTAGGTGTGAGCTGGAACTCGATGGGTGCATAATGCTTTACCCAATACCGGGCATATTTCGCTCTGTCATGTAATTCTGCAACTTCAAGTTCAGTAAGCGCACTGCCTTTGACTTGTGCAAAATATTCTTCTAGATTTACCTCAGGATGTTGCATTTGCACGGCCACGTCTCTGAAACGGGGCAAAAAGTGTGGCTCTGGGATGGTCTCCTCCACTTGTGCCAATTCAAATGAACGTCCTAATCGCTGGTCTCCTTCAAGCTTTTTCCAAAAAATCCGAGCCCCTTGGTCGTATTCATCAAATAAATCAGGAATAGCCATGGTTTGTGGATCAAAGTCAATGACTTGGTTATAGTGGCGCTCAGCAAACAAGAACCGTCCAACTGAAGGTGGTAGTGCATTTACAAACTCACGAGCTGAAGTCCCAATCCCCTTGCTTGAGCTCATCTTTGCGCCACGTACTAAAATCCACTCATATGGGATATCAAATGGTTGCGGTATTTTGAAAACGCGCTCACAGATTGCGTTGGCCATATCACGTGAGCCCCCAGCAGAAGTATGATCTTTACCTGCGCCTTCAATTGTAATCCCCATGGTTTTCCAGTGCCCTGGCCAGTCTACTTTCCATAACAATTTCCCAGTGCCACCAAAGGGAGAAACGCTACTGGTGTGGCCACAGCCTTTGGCCCATTCCACTTTATTTTCTAGACATGTATATGTGACCTTTTCACCATCCCAGTCTGTCATTAGTGTAGAACCAGTTAAACCACAATTTTCGCAGATAACTTGAAATGGATACCATTTTTCAGGAAGCTCATAGTCTGCTACTTCACGGTAGATTTTTTTAAGTTCATTGATTGAATCCAGCGCTTCACGGATAATCGGGTCCATTTTACCTGATTCATAGAGTTCATGGCTCCAGACAATTTCTTGGCTACACCCTAGAATTCTAAAGGCATCAATAAAATCAAAAGCATAAAACTCACCCATGTTTTTAGCATTTCTGTAGCGTTCTTTTTCAGCTTCCGAAACTCCTGAAAAGTTAATTCCAGAGTACTCAAGTGGTGGTGTAGGAATCTTATGCAGTGAACGTCCCATATGATTGGCATATTCAGCTGGCAAGTACCCCGGCAAGCTATCCATATTGTCCATATCATTAAAGACATAGGTACTTACCACAGGCTTGCCTAGTTTTGCTGCTAAAGCTTTGGCTACTAAATCATGCAAAATTACCCCGCGTAGAGCTCCAACGTGCACACGGCCTGAAGGTGTTTTCATGTCATCAACATGTAGTTCTCGTATATTTTTATCTTTTTGCCAATTTATGATATTTCCAACAATTTGGTCGATCCAGTGTTGTGATTGTGGTTGTTGCATATGATCCTTGTATTGTACCCTAGTGGGTCTCGCTTTTGTATGTGAACCAACTAAAAAGCCCCCGCATTTCTGTGAGGGCTTGTGGTTGCTGTGTAAGTTTTTTATTTAATACTGATTACTGTATAAACCGTTTCCCCCGCAGGTGCTTTGACGACTGTCTTGTCGCCCTTCTTCTTACCTACTAAGGCTTTACCCATTGGTGAAACGCTTGAAATCTTGGTTTGTCCTGGGGTTGATTCAAATTCACCCACAATGGTCACTTCAAACTCGCCTTTTTTACCCTCTTGTGCGATGGTAACTACAGATCCAATTCCGACTTTATCATTACTCTTGGTGGCTTTGACCATCTTGGCATTTGATAAAATGTTTTGAATTTCTTCAATACGAGCTTCCACAAGTTGTTGCTCATCTCGCGCGCTGTGGTACTCTGAGTTTTCAGAAAGATCACCGTATTCACGAGCTTTAGCTACACGATCAATTACTTGTGGCAACTTTACATTGGTCAATTCTTGGAGTTCTCGAGTGAGCTCTTCAAGACCTTCTTTAGTCAATTCCACTTGCTTAACAGCACTAGTGCTCAAAGACTGATCTTGAGATTCATCCATCTCTTCTACAACTGGTTTTGTTTTCTTTGCTGTTTTTGGCATGGCATAAGTATACTGGACGTTTTCCTGCTGACAAGTGGATAAAAAATTTTTATATAGGATTCTGTAT
>OMIS01000048.1 GCA_900299155.1 bacterium | reverse complement strand
TCAAGTGCTATCCCTGCCATATTCCCGCCTTTCAAAGATTACTTCTATTCTACTTTAATCTTTGTCTAGTTTATTGGGTGCAGGTCAGTGCCATTTTCTATCATGCGGGACAGTTGCTCTATCTTATCGTCAATATAAAGTAGATTCCAAGCTTTCAAACGCCATTGAATTGCTGCAACTGCACGTGCACCTTTAGGGACGTTGAAGTAGCCATGTCTAATATCACCTTCTATTGAAGTTAGTGTGTCGATAACATCCAAAAATGCCAAATGTCCATCACTAGTATTTTTGAGTTTGTCATATAGTTCATTGTTCAGAACTCTGATTTCAAACTCTGTTTCTTGTCTTTCTTCAAACTCTTTTTTTAATCTGATCTCTCGTTCAGTGTGAGCTTTGCTTTCTTTTAGTAAATCCTCAAGACGTTTAGGAAGTTTTTCTTGTGCGAAATCATACCCCTGCTTTCTCATGTCATTTATTTCTTGAAGTGACCTTTTTACCCCGCCGACATTAACAAACTTTACTAAAGTTAATAGCTCTAAAAAGAGCCGACGATCTGAATATCTTAGCCAGTCATCTATTCCATTACCATTGTTAATAGCGTCCGCATCTTTTATCGTTTGATTATCAATACGAGCTCTCCAAGCTTCCATCTCTGGTTCTAAAGACCAAAAGTAATCATAGGGAATCAGGCCTAAATCGAACTTCTCATCAGCAAATTTTTGAATGGTGGCTTCAATAATGAGTCCAGGCAAAACTCTCATGAGTTCAGGGAGTACAGTTTTTTTATCCGATAGATCTTTTCGTGATCTTGTTAAACCAACTATCGGATCAATATTAACAACAAGACCGTGATTCAACACTATGTCGTGTATTGGTCCTGGAATCAGATCCAATAAATATGAGGGAAGTTCATTTACATACAATCTGCCTTGTAAAAGATGTGAGTCACCACCTTCTAGAACTTCTAAAGTACCAAACCGTTCATCCCATGCAGAAGCTAAGATTCGTTTGGGATAGTTAACTTCTTCCTCTCCAAAAGAAAGTTGAACTCTACCAGCGTCTAAATAGGTACCGTATTTATTTGCTGAGGCCTGTATTTTGGCTGATTCTAATTGACCATTGTCTGTTTTGAAGTATTTCCGAACGGCAGTTCCTTTTTCATCAGATGGGGCTAAGTCATAGGAGACTTCCAGATCGGTTAGCTGACCGTCATCATTCCTAACTGGCAAAATTGTCACGCTGACTTTTTCATTACCGTTTCCGCTTACTATTTCAACTTTTTCTGCCTCTTTAAAAATACTCATAAAACCTACACCAAAACGGCCGAGTTCTTTCCCATTCGTTTTTGAACTCACGTTGGGAATGAGAAGCACCGAAAAAATCTTCTCAAAATCCATTCCGACTGTATCTCGTACCTGAACAACATGTAGATCTCCATCTTTGAAATTATCAATATCGATCTTATGCCTTGAAACATCCAATGATGTCGCACTAGCATCGTATGCATTCTGGATCAACTCTCTGAGGAAAAGATACGTGTCATTTGCAGGCAAATGCTGAATAGAGTGAAGTAGTTCTCGATAATAAACGAATTTGTTTCTTCCTTCAGAAGAATACTGAACTTTTTCTGGAAGGTCGTTGGGAGAAGACAGATCATCTTTAAAATTTTTTGATCTGGTTCGGCGATGATGCATTAAGTCAGAAAGTAAAAGAGAGTGCTCACCTTTATTTAATGCTTCCGAGAAAAGAGAGCTCTGAGAGTCTAGGGTTGTTCTCTCTCCTTGATTAAAGTAGATCACGTAAGGTTGAATGAGTGAAATCAGTTGGGTAGAATTCTTGCCATTACTATAAAAGCAAGAGTAGCGATTGTAGGTGTTGCCCGTTGTTTCAAGAGTTTTGAAGATAAAATCTTGTAAGAACTTAGGTTTCCTCATGATATCTTCTACAATGTCTATTAATCGACTCACATAGGTTGCAACTTCCTCATCTGACTTACCTCGAGTAAAGTCGGATAGTGAGTCTACTACTTCACACCAAATATCTGCTACTCGGTCCATTCCTTGTTTACCAACGAGTGCTTGTTTTTTTCTGATCACGTTAACGATCGGTTCAGCAAAAAAATCTTTGAGAAATACATGCCAGTTGTTGTATTGCTTTTTGATTAAGAACCATCCCTGAAGATTTTCGAACTCGTCATCTGACATGTGAGTCATTGATAGAACACGACGTAAGTACATAGCGAACTGAGCACAGAGCTTGCGATCCATGAAATGTGGATCAAATTTCTCATCAACAATCTTGAGAATAGTTTGTAGCTTTCGATCAGATAATGGTGCAAAACAGCCTTCCGTGTACAACATGGCATCAACAACAGAAAATGATTCATACTCTGTATATGATTGAGAACTCATTGCATCCGAATACGCTTTTCGGACATCCTCTTCTCTTTGTTCAAAGATTTTTTGAATTTTTTCATTTCCATAAATCGCTTGATATTTCTGTACTAGGTTAGGGAACTGAGATCGTGCGATTTCCCATTTTTCTCTAACCACCTGTTCAAAGTCCTCAAATGTTTTGATATCTGTGTATCTATATCTCCAAGCAAAGGCTTCTTCGGCTTTACCGCCACGATCAAAGTATGACCTGACCAAGTCTACCCCTCGTAGTTCTTGCACAATTGCAAGCGGAAGGTTCTCTAGCTTATCCGTTTCGCTAGACCAACCACTTCCGTGAGCTACCGTATGATAAGTGACATAGGGGTCAACTAAAAATGTCAAAAGTGGATAAATATCACTAACTGAGATTTTTGGGTCGGCAGTAAAGACAGACACAAGATCTTCGATTTGTTCTAAAGGTACTGTTTGAGCGACTCGACTCATCCCTTGCATCACTAACAAGTTTTCTTCAACTTCGTTATGTTTACTCGAACCAGGATACCTTAACAATTCGTCTGGGTTCGCTAGTGAAGAAGTCCAGCGAAAACTAAATAGGGCATCGTATGCTTGGTGGTAGTTTGGATCAAGTTGACTTTTTACCTGCAGATAGTGGGTTCTTGCAATCATGGCACTAATCATCCTCGAAATAGGAAAACGTGCATGAGCAGGGATTGTTTCAGCAAAACTTTTTTCTTTTTCTTCCATCGAGTATGAATCATTGTCGTTAAGTACTTCTCGGATCACTGACAACAAAAAAGAGAAGTTATACTCGATATCTTCCTCAGTGGGCTCTCGCTCTTCCTCATCCCAATTTCTTCTCATCCATTTCAGCTTGTACTTGATGACCTGTTGTATTTCTTGCTCATAAGCAACTCTATATATATCTATGAAGTCTGAACAAAATTGTTGTTCAATCTGATCGGGAGGTAAATCTAGATATTTCTGGACATTTTCAGGTAAGAAAAAGGCAATAACTTCTTTGTATTTCTTGAATCCTTCTATGATTTCATCTTTGCGGTCAGCTAGAGCCATAATCTGGTTATACACGGACTCTATAACTGCTGATTCTGGCATCTTTTTTACTTGCACTAACCGATGCTGTTCGATCGCTTGACTAAGCCATTCTGGTTTGAAAGCAAAAGTATCGGATTCACCGAAAATATATGCTTCCAACTCAGCTCTAAACTCTTCGCCTAGCGTTAGTTGATCAATCCACTCAGGATAATCATATCTTAAGTCTTCAAACTCATCTGTAAATAAATGTTTAGGATGAAATACCATTTCTAGCAGGTATCCATCTACAATATTACGTTCATCAAGAATTCGTCTTTCGCATTCTTCTTGATAAGTCATGCCACGCAGTCTATCTTTCATTTTTTTGCGAATTTCATCAGAAGTAGAAACTTCATTTATCCTTGGAAAATCAATAAATCCTTTATCTCTCATCACAAAATTGATATATCTCTGAAGGAATTCAGGATGTGATCTCAATTGAGTCCAAAGTTGTCTTGAAAAGACAAGCTTATCACCGTGTACTAGAATTGGATGTTCTGCAGATGAATCGATGTCAGCAAGGTATCCTCTGATGCTTGCGCTGCGCATGCCTACCATTGGACTGATTTTGTTAAAAAATGGCTCGATAAGAGCTTCAAGACGTGGATTCACAAAAAGTAGTTCAGAAGCAGAAATATGTTGCCAGCCCTCTTTTGCAGGTACTATTGTTTGTACATCAGAGTCGGTGAATGAAGAGAGTTGTGTTTCTAAATACTCAAGTACACTTTCATCTTGAGTGAAGGCCTGAAGCTCAACAGCGTGAAAAATTTCACAGAGAGCATTCACAATCTGAATCTTTTGTTGCAAGAAAAGCTGACTTTGCAAAAGTTGGTCAATGATGCTTTTTGCTGCGGTCACGAAAATATCATCATATACCACGGCATCTCTCGATTCGGATAAATTAGATTTGTATGGCAGGTCTAACACTAGTCTTTTTGGTAGGTTAAACCCTTCTACTGATTTTGTGATGATTTGTACGCCGTTAATTGCAAGTACTACCTCACAAGAAGAGTTAGAAATTTCTTCGACTAGTTCAAAGCCTAATCCAACTCTTTCAGTGGAGCTTTCCCCTGCATAGACAAACTCTACCCCTTCAAGCTGTGAGATATCCTCACCATTCACGATAACAGCTGCACCCTTTTTGTATCTCAAATGGGAAGAGAGAAGATGTTTTGCATTTTCTTGGTCAAAATCAGACGTTCGCAGAGAAATACGAGTACCTTGAATAATCTCTTGTTGAGTACCAATGGAAACCAGTACTTTCCCTTCTCTAAAGAAAAAAAGTATTGCGAATCCTTTCCCATCTTGTCCTGTCTCAACTTTTACTTGATCACCTTCATTTTTTAAGTGTCTCAAAATTGTTAGAAAACCCATACCAAATTTTCCAATGGAAGCTTTATCTTTTTCTCGAGCCCCAGAAATAAACGGTATGCTTAACTCCTCGATGAGGTTGTGAGGACTCATGCCTTTACCAAGATCTGTGACTTGGTATCCGTGCTCATCAATCTCAACCCGAACTTCGGCATTAATTGGGCTGAAATCTATAGCGTTACTGACAATTTCTACGATTGAACGGTTCACTTCTCCAGATTGGTTATGAATAAGAAACTGCAGATCTCTTTCTTCGTATTGATTGTCAAAGCGTAAATTTCTCCTCAACTGTTCTTGAACCAATCCAGTTTCGAACATCTCGTTATACTCTTGTCTTGTACTCTCATCTTCGTGAGTGACTACTGATTCAGCTAGAGAAACCCATTGACCAAGGGGAATAGCTGACTTTATCTGTGCTCGCTCTCTTGCTTCAGCCAGTTTCTGTTTTAGTTCACTTTGAGAAGAACTTCTGAAGTACTCATAAATGCTTTTCCCTTGGGGATTGAGGGTTTTGTCATTCTTGAAGGCTTCATCAATTCCCTCTCTTATTCTCGAGTAGTTGTGTTTCAACTTGCCATTCTCTTCGGCAATGAGGTCGGGATCTTTTTGAGAAAGATAATCGACGATAAATTGGCTGATTTCTGAACGAATGAGATTTGACACATCTGTATTTTAGTCTAAAACCAAGGATTTGTTAATAACCAATGATAAAATAGGCCTGAGATACATGATTGAAAAAGTAATGACCTATGACCTACGAAGAAAAACTACAAAAGGTAGTACTTAAACTAAAAGAGGAACGTGAACTGACAAGAAAAGGACACAAGACGAAGGTTGTATTCAATGATCAAAGTTTTACCAAAGTCCGTATACGAGAAGTTTGCAAGGTGCTGTTGAAGTTGCAGGATGATGAGAAGGCTGTCACGATATTGGACGCTTTACAGCCACTTGAAACGGTTCCTACTGAACAAATTATCAACCCCACAGATACAGATGATTACGAGTTTGTGGAAGAAATCACGGTCGAGATTGATGAAAAATTTGATCAGTGGTATGAAACCTATTTAATTCGGGAAAAGTCAAAACCTGAAAATCTTGAATGGTTCAACATCCTGAAAATTCTTGATATCTGCTCGGACATCAACCAACAGCTGCAAATCACTAAAAATACCACCTTACTCATCCCTTCTTTTCCATATCCATATTTGGGCAGGTTTTTAGAACTTTTTCCTACAGATAACATTGGAACGAGAAAAATTTACCAGCAGCATCGCATAGAAGCTGCTCAGTATCTACAAAAGGAAGGTATCGCCTCAGAAGTCAGCTATAAAGATGCTTCTGGTTTTGGATATGGCAATATTGCAATCACGATTAACATAGTTAAGTTCAATGATTTTTTTGTGAAGATCAATCAAGAGTTTGAAAAACGAAAGCCACAACCAAACAAGATCGAGGAAAATGACTTAAAACTTCATACAGAGCTGGATGGACAAAAAACTGAGGAAAAAAATGACGATGAAGAGATGTATCGAATCATATATACAAAACAGCGACAAGTTTTGATGAACAACGCACAAATCAGCAAACCTGATTTTAACAGTGAGAACGATCTTGTCTTTTCGTTTTTATATGACAATCCCAATAGAAGAATCACTAGAGAAGAAATCGAGAAAGCGATAGGCGATAAGCTGACTAAGACATTGCATAAAATAGTAGAAAATCTTGGCTTTGAAGGAGACACAAAAGAGGTTTTCTTCAGTGTGTCAAAAGATGCCATTGAGTTCAGAAACCCGATCACAAAGAAGGATTTAGAGGAAATGAAAAAGCCACTGATCAAACTCGTAAAAGGTGGCGGTAAGCTGATTATTCCTCACTAGCCATTCCTTTCTGTGCCTTTTTGTACCTAAAGATCCACATTTTTCCCTACCAGAACGACAATTTCTCTCGTGTTTCATAAACTCTGCTTTATGGAAGAGAGTCAACCCATTCAACGAGAGAAACAACTGAATCCTTTACAACAAGGTTTGGTAATGCCAGCTATCGAATTGAAAAGGATAACTGACCTCTTCTCGATTCTCATTGAAATCGATAAAGAACAAAAAGAAGTAAAAGAAAGTGAGTTGTATGGAAAATCTTTTGAAGAATCCAGAAGTAACTGAGATTCAAGTAGTCCCGATTAAACCCGTGAACGGACTGGTTGGGTTTGCCAGTTTTGTTTTAGATCAAAGTTGGTACTTCAGCTCGATTGGTATTTTCTCACGTCCAAACGGCAGTTTCCGTCTGACTTACCCCTCAAAAAAGATTGGCAGCAAGAGCATTCAGATTTTCCACCCGATTGATAAAGAAGTCGGTCAGTTCATCGAAAAAGTAGTAATCAAAAAGTTTGAAGAAGTAACGAACAACTATGCTAGATACAGTAGTCATTACTCTGAGTGAAGGGATGTTCACTATTATGGATCATGATCGTTTTGAACCATCTGCAAGAATACTTACTGAGGGGTCTGGATATTTAGGTGGTAGAGGATATATGACATGTAAGCAAAACCCTACATCTAGTGAGTTGCATTCTGGTTATTACAAACCTCGATTGACTCTTACTAAACGAATACTAGGAAAGGGAAAACTAGGATTGGCTCTGAAAATCGAGTTGTCACTTCCTAAGCTGATGTTTGGAAACAATTTTGATGAACTCACAGTCTCTGACTTTGACCTTGTGGCTGAAAAACTATTGAAAGTGTTAAAAGAAATGGGAGTTTATGTATTTATGTATGTCCTTAAGAACGCTCCGATCTCATCCGTGCACTACTCAAAGAATGTTCCGTTAACCGACGGACGTACACCGCACTATTTTTTGAACAAGTTAAGTGAAGCCAATACTTCAATGCTACTGGATGTAAACAAATCAGATTATCGCAACGATGGTCACTTGTACAAACTCCATGCAAATTCATTTGAGATTGCTTTTTACGACAAGATTCGAGACCTGGAAGCATCTAAGGTATCTGACAAGAGAGCTGTCGAGAAGGACAACGAATTACAGCTTGGACTGTTTGATGACCTTTCAAAACGTAAGTTTTTTGAAGTGTTGCGTGTGGAAATTCGTTTGGGTAAACGAGCCAAAATCAGGCAAGTTTTTAAGAAAATTGGATTTGCTGTTGAACCAACTTTCCAGAACGTCTTTCGCTCAGATATCTCAACCGCCGTTATTCACCACTATCTAGAGGACATCCAGTCGAAGCGTCCAGCAATTCTTGATTATAAAAACTCTGGTGCGAGACGATTTATTACCGAAGTTCGAATTGCCAATCCACAAACGAGCAATGCTGAGCTGTTGAAAATGTATGGACTAAAGCAGGCTCTGGAAGAGGTTTCCTTAAGAGAATTAAGAGAGATGCTTGGTCACGGACGAGATCGTGGCTGGTACAGACTGATCGAAAAAGTAAACAATTTGAAACTACCCCAACGTATCGATCCGCTCACAGAGATTATTGAAAAAATAAAAGTTTATAGTCCTCTTCACCTTGTTGACTATAAAGAACATTTGATAAACAATGATAAATATCAATCAAGTATATGATCTCTACTGAATATTACACAATCCACGAAGTTGCTAAAAGTTTGAAGGTAACCTACCTTACTGTGTATCGCTGGATTCGTGCAGGAAAATTAAAGGCTAAAAAAGTAGGCAAGCAATATCGAATTACTAAACAAGAACTTGATAAGTTCATCCAATGATATGAATACAACCCTCTCTGACATCAAATGGTTAGTGTTTGGAATTGCTATTTGTGCAGCAGTTGGTGCGTTAATCGCTACGATTCAAGTAGTCTACTTTGAGCAAACTGAGTCAGGAAGGTATTCAGTTCATGAAGTATGCAAAACCTGGAACGAAGCGTGCATTAGAGCGTGTGAGGATGCTCAGCATGACAACCCACAGAATCCGCCGTCATGTGATGAGTGCTGTCTCGAAACTGGTACAGAAGTAGAACCACTTGGACAAAGATTGAAGGACTTGATTTTTTACTACTCAGTATTGGGCGGGGGTATTGGTATTACAGTTGGTTTGACTATCGCTGATCAAAAAAGAAGACAGCTCAATAACATATGAAAGCAATCATTCTCGCAAGAGTATCAGATAAAAAACAGGACTCCAACGAGGCTCAGATTCTTCGTGTGTCTGATTATGTGAAACAGAAACAGTTAGTGGTCTGGAAGACATACGAGATCGAGGAATCCTCAACAAAAGGCGATAGAGAAAAGTTCCAAAAGATAGTTGAAGAAATAGAGAAATCAAAGGAACCTATTGTTCTCGTTGTAGATACTGTAGACAGGCTTCAGCGCAGTTTTAAGGAATCAGTACAATTGGACGACCTTCGCAAAGCAGGTAAATTGGAAATACATTTTTATAGAGAAAGTTTAGTCATCCACCAGAACTCAAACAGCTCCGACCTGCTTCGTTGGGATATGGCTGTAATGTTTGCCAGAAGTTACGTTTTGCAACTCAGTGACAACGTAAAAAGAAAGCAAGAGCAAATGCTGAGAAGTGGTATATATCCCAGTAGACCTCCTTACGGCTATAAAAGAGTTCCAATCGCCAAAGACAAGACAGAGATCGTTGTTGATGAGTACACTTCAAAAATCGTTCAGAAAGTATATGAGTGGTACTCAACAGGTGCGTACTCAATGAATACGATCATTGAAAAACTCAGCGAAGACTATGACATTCATTGGTCAAAAGGATTTGTGGATAAAGTGCTCAAAACCACATTCTATTTTGGACTAATGGAATGGAAGAAAAAACCCTATCCTCATAAATATCCACCTATTATTTCCAAAAACCTGTTCGATCAAGTGCAGAGAGTAAAATCTGGCCACGAAAAAAAGAAGTTTAAATACGCTGGTTTGCCATATCCGTATCGAGGTATGATCATTTGCAATGACTGCGGATGTCAAATTACAGCTGAAGAACAAAAAGGACATGTTTACTACCATTGCACCCAGTACCGAGGTAAGCACGGCGCATCGTGGCTGAGAGAAGAAGAGATCACAGCTCAACTATCCAGCCTCTTTGAAAATGTCCGTGTCCCTGATGATGTGATCGATCAAATCACCGAGGATTTAAA
Source organism: bacterium (assembly GCA_900299155.1). Taxonomy (GTDB): domain Bacteria; phylum Patescibacteriota; class Microgenomatia; order UBA1400; family PJMF01; genus OMIS01. Next base: position 18,587 of record OMIS01000048.1, on the reverse strand, counting down.
AGTAATCCACGAAGGCAAAATCCAGTTCAAAGAAGAACATGAGTCTAGTTTGATGAAAGAAAGAGCGACTTACCAACACCGCATTGATTGCTCGTATGTTGATAAATTAGATGGACGTATTACTGACAGCGAGTATGACAGATATTATCAACAGTTTAGAAACAACTTAGCTGATATTGATGCACGACTAGCCATGCTACAGAACGCCGACGATCAGTATTTCATCTCGACTAAATACATTCTTGAATTATCAAAGCGAGCGAAAGAATTGTTTGAGAGTTCGAAAGTGGAACAAAAACGACAAATTATCAGCTTAGTACTATCGAACCTCAGATTAGATGGGAAAATATTGCGATACGAAGCGATTAAACCTTTTGACACAATCCTAGATTGTTCGTATGGTCAACAATGGCTCCCCGACTAGGACTCGAACCTAGAACCCTCTCGTTAACAGCGAGATGCTCTGCCATTGAGCTATCGAGGAATGGCTGCTCTCTGCTTTCAGCAGATGAACCTCCTTATTTTACCACAGGAGGCTGTCAGGTAAAGGTGTCTTACACTCAAGAACCCACCCCACTTAGGGGCTTTTCACAGTACTATCCAATGTCCGTAGGAAATCTGTCGTATTTACTTCGAGTAAAATGGGTTCCATTGGAGCACTTTCTGATTCCCAAACTACTACATACAAACCATCTTCTATACCTTGCGTTCGTAACATCTCAAGCGGAGAGACTTCAGGAGTATCTTGTGGTGAAGCAGGATCAAGATACTTGGGCTGTGCTAATACATCTCGCTTTACTATCTGATCTACCGCAGAAAGCATTGAATCTTCATACATTGGATCAGCGAATATCCAATCAGTAATACCTTTATCCATTAGGTACTCCACCACCAGAGGCCAACTAACTTCATCATATAACAAAGAATTGGGCAATCTAATCTCTACTACTTCCCCTGCTTGAGTCCGAGCAATGGATGCTATCCATTTGCAACTATATGATGGTTGTTTAACACAATGCATATTTTCATTACTAACGATGTATGAATATAAATTAGAGTGGTCAGTTGCCTCCTCGATGGTGCGGCCCTTCATGTTAATAGGCCAGTATAGTTTTGAGCCAGCCAGTAGATCAGCTTCGTTCAACTCCCCACCTCGTACGATCTGCAGTCGCCCATTATCATCAATTCCTAAAATGGCAGTGCCCGCTTCTTGTAAGGCTTTGGCAAAATGTGCTCCAGTATAGAGTGCAGTTTTAGCTACCGGAATCGTTCCAGTATCAGCCGTACTATTTTCTTCCACACGAAACAAAAATGCTGGTTGAGCTCCGTCAGAAAGTCTTTGACCGACTTCTGTATTAGTCAATATCTCTGGTACTCTTCCGTTTCCTATTTCCGTTATAGTCAGGAGAGCACCATCTTGTAGTACGCCCCACTCTTCCCAACTCTTAGGTTGGTTTGCGTATAAAACAGTCACCTCGTCTATCCCCACTTGATACTTCTTTTCAATAAATTTGCTCTGTTTAAAATCAATATCTAAACGTGCCTGTGTTTGGGCGTAGTATTCAGCAAAATATTTTTCACAACTAGTTTTATCCACCAGCGCACAGTAATTGGCCCATACAAATGTCCTTCCAAAATTTAAGTAGTCACCATGCTCAAAATCTTTATTGGCGATATATGCCAAAAAATAGGCTGCACTTTGCTGCCTCAGTGCATTTTTATACGCATACTTAATACCATCGTATTTATAGTTTATGAGGGTAAGCAATCCAAAAAGTACAAGAGCTATGCTTCTCACAAGTAATTTACGTTCTTGTTCCTTTTTGTTCATGATTGATATCTTCGTTGTACAGCGTGTAGTATACCAAGAGTGCTCAAGTTTTCCGCAATAAGACAGGATATAATACATTCCATGCATCGCAATAATTCTCGCCCAAACCACACTACCCGTTCCCGCTCCTTCTCCAAGAGTTCTTCCAGCAGTCGTTCTCGTTCTTTCTCCACTGACTCATCTGAAAGACGTCCTCGACCATTCTCTGCTGCCACAAGACCGCCTCGCACCGGTCGTCCATCACATTCCAGCCGTCCTTCTCGTGGTACCCGCCCAGAAGGGTACTCACAGTCAGCTCCAGACAGAAACAGATCTGAAAACACCTCCAGTTCATGGGAAAACGTCAATTCATGGTACAACAAGATTGTCGGCTCAGAAGGCCACTACTACCACGAACACGTCGTTCTGCCTGGCACACTCAAACTCCTCCAGCTCAAGCCAGACCACTCGCTGATTGACCTGGGTTGTGGTCAAGGGGTGCTCGCCCGCTCCATTCCTCCCATTACTACCTACTTGGGCGTTGATGCTTCGGCTAGTTTGATCGATGCTGCCCGCCGTCAAAACCGCAAAGACAACTATGACTTCATCACTCGGGACGTGGCCCGCCCGATTCATGGTGCTGAGCCAGAGTTCACCCACGCCACTATTATCCTGGCACTACAAAACATGGAGTTTCCACAAACTGCACTTCAGAATGCTGCCAACTACCTCATCAAAGGAGGCAAACTGGTGCTGGTGCTCAATCACCCCTGTTTCCGCATCCCTCGCCAATCTGGCTGGGGCACTGATGAACAGAATAAACAACAGTACCGTTGGCTGAACCGCTATCTCTCTCCGCTTAAAATCCCAATTACCATGCATCCAGGCAAAGCAGCAACAAGCCGTGGCCGCTACAGCCGCGCTGGTAGAAATTCTGATGACGCAGGCTCAGAAGCTGCAGTGACTTGGTCATTCCACCACTCGCTCCAAGATTATAGTGAGATGCTGCATAACGCAGGGTTTGCGATTACCCGCATTGAAGAATGGACCTCAGATAAAGAAAGTGAAGGCAAAGCTGCACGTCAAGAAAATCGAGCCCGAGCAGAGTTTCCACTCTTCATGGCCATTCAAGCGCAGAAATTATAAAGAAGCTAGCTTACAAAAAAACTTGTTTGCTGAAATATCTTTCCGCATGTCTTCAGAAAGTGCTAGCATAGTGGTATGTTCAAATTGCTACCTTCAGTCATCGCGCTGGTTGCCGCCAACCTCATCACTGTGTACGGCGTATGGTTTTTGGACTGGAGCTTCAGCAACATTTTACTGCTCTACTGGTTTGAAAGTGCCATCGTTGGCATGACCACCGTCATCAAGATGATCTTCGCTACACCTGGCCCAGGTAAAAGTAACTGGGCAAAAGTATTCTTAGTTCCCTTTTTCCTAGTTCATTACGGCGGATTTATGGCAGGACACTTAGTGTTCATCATGCTATTGATTATGTTTGTTGAAACAGGACATAACGGTGGTGAATTTTCTGAAGTTTTTAATAACTTATTAGGTCATTTATCCCTCGTCGCACCTGCTATATCAGGTTTGGCTATCAGCCATGTTATTTCACTCCTTCTTAATTTTTTTGGCAGTGGTGAGTACAAAACAAAACCAGTTATGGAACTCTTTGGCAGCCCATACAGCCGTATTATTGTGATGCACCTTACCTTATTATTTGGTATGGGACTTACATTCATTGTGGGACAACACACACTCGTAGTATTACTGTTTGTGGCATTAAAAATTGCTGTAGACCTTCAGGCACACATCAAAGAACATGCTACTCAACCCACGGGAATGATAATTAAATGATATCTAATTGAATAGTTTCAATTTAAGATAGCCAGAGCCAGGTTAAGCACCGTGGCAAAACTTACCCACATGATATATGGGATCATCAGCCAAGCTGCTGTTTTATTGACCTGTGAAAACAGCTGAATCGTTTTGAAGATCAGCAGCCACAAAATCACAATTGTGACCAGACCACCCCAAAGACTATGGAAGCCAAAGAACACAATTGACCAGAGTGCATTAACTGCTAATTGGGCATAAAACCAGTAGCTTGCACGGGTAGAAAGTGCAGCTGGTTTGCCATATTTGCACGACACAAACAGCGCTATTCCCATCAATGTATAGAGTGTTGTCCAGACTGGGCCAAATAACCAACTGGGAGGAGTAAAGAATGGTTTTTCTAAAAACGCATACCAATTGGGAATCTCTGAAAAGGTGAAAAATGAGCCAATCACCCCGGCCAACTGACACACAAAAATAGATAGTAGTACATGCCACAGGTCAGACCAGGTAAATTTTGCTGATTTTTGAGGTATTGAGGCTGCTTTTGCAGTTTTAGAAATAGTAATTGCTTTTCTCTCTGAGAGTGAAGCAACTTTTTTTGTTGTGGGAACCTGTCTACTTTTATGCGAATGAGCAGATTTTTTGGGCATGTTTTAATAGTAGCACGCCACAAAAATACTACAACTTAGACAAATATTAAAAAACTTATGCTGTCTTACTTTGGTTAAGCGTCACCTCATACCCTTCTTAAGCAGTTATTAACTTACTCTAAGAAGTCTTGCAGTTTCTTGCGCTTGCTGGGGTGCTTAAGTTTGCGCAGTGCTTTTGCTTCAATTTGACGAATACGTTCACGAGTCACACCAAATTTGCGGCCAACCTCTTCCAAAGTCATCATTTTATTGCCGGAAAGTCCAAAGCGCATCTTGAGCACTTTTGCCTCACGGTCTGAAAGCGCACTCAACACTTCATCGATGTTTTCACGTAACATCTGTTGGCTGGTGGCATCGTATGGAGAAACTTGCTTTTCATCTGCAATAAAGTCACCCAAGACACTCTCATCTTCACCACTACCCACTGGGGCTTCGAGTGAAGTAGTATTTTGAGAGATCTTCAAGATTTCACGGACCTTATCTGGGTCCATCTCCATTTCTTTACCAATTTCTTCAGGGGTAGGCTCACGGCCCAGTTCCTGCATCAAGCGGCGACTGGTACGCATCAATTTATTGATTGTCTCCACCATGTGCACTGGGATACGAATGGTACGAGCTTGATCTGCAATAGAACGAGTAATAGCTTGGCGAATCCACCAAGTAGCATAGGTAGAGAACTTAAAGCCTTTCGTCCAGTCAAACTTCTCGACTGCACGGATCAGACCTTTGTTTCCTTCTTGGATCAAATCCAAGAACGTCATACCACGACCGATGTATTTTTTAGCGATAGAAACGACTAAACGGAGGTTGGCATCAGTCAGTTTTTTCTTGGCTTTCAGGTCACCAGCTTCCACTTGTTGGGCGAGACGAATTTCTTCTTCACGATTTAACAATGGAATCCGTCCAATTTCCTTCAGGTACATGCGGACAGGATCAGAAGCACCTGTATTGCCCAAGGTTGAGATCATCTCTAGCTCTTGCGTGAGAGTATCGGCTTCTTCTTCAGGAGCTTCTTCAGAAACAGATTCGAAGATATCGATCTTAAGCTTAATGATTCTGTCATAAAAGTCGTCGAGTTCCTCAATGTGTTCTTCAGGTTCGACAAAAACTTTAAGGATATCATCCTGGACAACAAAGCCTTGTTGCTGGGCTTTCTTGAGCAGTGCTTCAATTTCGAGAGAGAGTGTGGCAGAGATCTGGTTCATAATGTGGAATTTCCTTAGTAAGCAGATTGCATATTATAACGTATAAACTGCAATATCTCTAGCATTTTCTGATTTTGCTAGAGATACGCAGCTTTCTCGGTGCAGTTCTATACTGAACCACGCAACAACATAGCATCAATCACGCGTTTCACTGCTCGTGAATACGTAGCCATGCGCAGCGAGAGATTCTTTTCTTGTGCTAACTCCCAGATGTCTTTGAAAGCCATCACCATCAGTGGTTGTAGTTTTTCAAGTACCGTTGGTTTATCCCAGGATACTCCAGCCAAATTCTGTACCCATTCAAAGTAAGAAGTGCTTACTCCACCAGCATTTGCCAAAACATCAGGCACCACTAAAATACCTTTTTGTAATAAGATTGCTTCACCCTCTGGATTGACAGGGCCATTTGCCATCTCAATCACAACTTTTGCTTTAATCTGTGGTGCATTCTCTGCCGTTATGACGTTTTCTAATGCCGCTGGAACCAAAACATCCACATTGAGCTCAAGAAGTTCTGCATTAGTCACCTTTTTACCCAGTGTAATATCACATTTTTCATCAGTACAGGGACACTCACTTATCTTGCCATTTTGCTTTTTGCAGGCCAGAGTTTTTTCCGGATTCAATCCATTTTCTACATATATACCACCTTGAGAGTCAGAAACAGCTACAATTTTATAGCCTCGGAGATCAGCATGATGGGCAAACCAGTACCCGACATTGCCAAAACCTTGGATAGCAATTGTAATGTCTTGTTTTCGTTGCCAGTTCAATGCTTTGGCTAACTCTTCTAAGACATATACTCCACCCAAGCCCGTTGCTTCATCTCTTCCTTCGCTACCACCCAGCGCAAGTGGTTTTCCGGTGAATGTTGCAAGCGGATTTACTTGTAATAGAGAGGTTTTTTCTTGAGCTAGTTTCTGCCACTCATCAACCATCCACGCCATAATTTGGCCATTGGTATTGACGTCTGGGGCAGGTATATCAGTCCAAGGGCCAACTGCTTCACCCAAGAACCGAACATAGGCACGGCTCAAGCGCTCAAGTTCTTTGGTACTTAGTTCTTTGGGATTAACGACAACCCCACCTTTACCACCACCATACGGAATGCCTGTCACTGCACACTTCCAGGTCATCCAGATAGAAAGTGCCATCACTTCTTCTTTGGTCACCCCATGATGAAAACGAATGCCACCTTTGAACGGCCCACGCGCATTATTGTGCTGTGAACGGAATGCTTTGAATTTTTTTGTAGAGCCATTATCCATCTGGACTTCGAGCTCACCTTGATGCAACATTTGTGGCGTAGAAAGCAACTCAATTGCTGTATCAAAACGAGCTTCCTCTCCCACATATTTATCACGCAGTACTGCCGCTACTTGCGCGAGTTGTGTGCGCGCTTGATCAAGTGGTGTTTGTGTGGACATGTAAACCTTTCAGGTATTTGTTAGTTCTGTCAATTTTTACCATTCAAAATACCAAGCTACTTTGAACATTTTGTTTGAAGTAGTTTGACCTATTTATGCGAGTGATTCCAGCCAGCGCTCTGCATCAATCGCAGCAGCACATCCTTGGCCCGCTGCAGTAATAGCTTGCTTGAAACGCACGTCTACGCCATCACCTGCGGCAAAAATGCCTTCCACGGAAGTCATCGTGGGGAACATGACGTGATTTTTCTCATCCATAACCTTGCTGGCAGCTTCCACACCCAGTTTACTCGCACTTTGGCGTGTCACGACATAGCCGTGATCATCTAACTGAATCTGATCCTTAAAAAGTGTCGTCACTGGTCGGTGTCCGACTGCTACGAATAAGCCATCTGTTGGTAGTTCTTTTTCTGCGCCATTTTCGTTGACTACAATCGATGTCACAAACTTGTCACCCTTTACAGCTTTGACCGCAGTATTCCACATCACTTTGACTTTGGGATGATTAAGTACACGCTCTTGCATGATTTTGCTGGCTTTGAACGAATCACGACGGTGAATAACGGTAATTTCTTTGGCAAACTTGGTCAGTGCTAAGGTATCTTCCATTGCACTATCGCCTCCACCTACTACGTAGGTGACTTTGTCTTTATAAAAAGCAGCATCACAGACAGCGCAAGTACTCACGCCCCGGCCCAAGAACTCCATTTCACCTTTTGCCCCAAGCATAATGGAGGAAGCCCCAGTAGCAATGATCACTGCATCTGCAGTGACTGTGGGCTCGGTTGCGATAATTTCTTCGCGCACCTTGGCGTATTCTGCTTGAGAAGCAGTTGTCAGCAGCGTATCAGCTACTTGTCCTTTAGGGATAGTTGTCCAGATTTTGAATGGCTTCTGTGAAAAATCCACCGCGGTGACGTAGTCATACTTGATCTCTGTCCCAAATTTCTGTGCTTGCGCCATCATGTTCATCATCAAGTCAGGACCTTTGATACCTTCAGGAAAACCAGGGAAATTTTCAATCTCCGTGGTCCACATCAGCTGACCGCCTGCTTTTTGCCCTGCGAACAAGACTGGAGCTAGCTTTGCACGAGCCGCATAAATTGCTGCTGTATAGGCCGCTGGGCCAGAACCAATTATTACCACTCGTGCTGTTTGCATAGAACCTTTTAACTATATATTCTTCTGAGAGCAAGCTTGCCTCAGCTTAGTTGTAAACCTTATACAGATAATTTTCCAGAATTACTTTAAGCCGTTTTCAATCATCTCGACATATTTTTCACGACCCATGAAGCCGGTTTGACGAGCAATTTCTTTACCATTCTTCCAGACGATAACTGTTGGAATACTCATAACACCTTGACCAGCCACAAAATTGCGGTCAGCTGCATCAATATCCAACTTAGCCACCACTGCTTTACCAGCATAGGTTTGTCCGAGTTCTTCAATGATTGGGGCTGCTAAACGGCATGGGCCACACCATTCAGCATAAAAATCTACCATCACTGGTTTATCACCAGCATCTTTCATCATTTTGTCAAAATCTGCATCACTAATGTGCAATGTGCCTTGTGATGCTGGGGGTTGTGTAGCTGTATCTGCCATATATCTCCTTATATATTTTTGTACTTTTTTAATTCTCTTACTGTTCTAGTTACTGAGTTGCCCTTTCAGTAGTATTTGCACTTGTCGGAGCACTTCACTACTTTTTACTCTATTTATCTCAGTAATTCTTTCAATACTTGTTCAAAGTCTTCGAGTTTGCGTTCCTTTGAACAGCGGGAGGCCTCTGTGGTCAGTAACTCACGAGCTACTTTTCCAAGGCTACTGCGTGCTGCCAAAATTTGGTGCACGACATCAGTGCAAGAACGATCATCACAGTACATCTTGGCAATACCAGCGATCTGCCCTTGAATGCGATTCAATTGAGTCACAACTGGGTCTTGTTGGGTAGTGGTGGAAGGCGTACTATTATTTTCCATGACTCACTCATGGTATACCCCCTGGGGGTATGTTGTCAAGAGAGTTTTTTCAAGTCACTACATGAAAATGATTTTGCTTATTGGTATACACAACATAGTAGAGAGAGTCATCTCCTGTTGATTCTTTCAACGCAGCTGCTCTTTGTATAGATTCATAGGCAACTGTGTCAATTTCACCTTCATTATGTACTGCGCGCAGTTTCTCAGCATCACCACCCGCTAACATCTGTTTACTATAATGTCCCAATTCATGTCGTAGTACTACTCCTGCAGTACTTGTCGATTTATCAATTCTGTAATCATCCTTTGACTTAGTGACTTTATATCCCAACTGAGCTGGTTGAAGGTAGCTATCACCTGCCAAGATAGGGCAAGGAAACATAAAGGGGAAATCATCTGCTAGCGAAATAGTTTCCACACTTACTGCATACTGTCCAGTACTTGGTAGATTAATGACTTTCAGCATTTGCAACTCTAACGGTCGCTCACCAACTGCAACCAAAATAGCGGAAGTATCTTGCAGTGATGGTTTACTTCCTTGAGCTTGAAAATGACCTCGGCCACCATACGGCTGCAGTGTCCAGGCGGAAATTTCATCATCACTAATTGAATCAAACGTCTTTTGTAAGAATTCAATTCTCTCAGCTAATCTACTTGGATCTGCCCCAAGCTCACTTTCCAAATAACTTCGTATATTTTCACGAACCTCAGATACACTTAACTCTCTATTTGAACCCAAAATATCATTAATTATAGGTCTCACAGTATCGTATATTTTCGCGTCAAATTTGCTTGGCAATAAAATTGGACTATCACAAAGTATGATGGTGAGGCTTCCTCCATTTTTCATATGACTGTCAAGCAACTCCCCTTCTCTGAAGGCTCCGTCTCTAAACCTTACTTCTGCAGCAGGAGAATCAACTACTACAATGCCTCGTTCAGCTAAGGATTCTTTTGAGAGTGTGTCACTCGGTAATTCCGTAATTTTTTGTGTTTGACTCTCATGATCTGATCTCCATACCTCATTCAAACGCACTACAGCTGCTACGGTAGATTCTTTATTTTTTGCAATAGCTTCTTTTTGGGATTGGAGCAAAGCGGCTTGGTCAAAGCTACCACTAGCACCATGACTTGTCTGCCAACGGGTAGGAATTTTAAATTCACCAGTTCCCTAGACCATTACACCGTTTTGATTCCAGATAAGTATTTCCTCTAATTCATCTTCCTGCGGTCGCTGAGCTTCTTGAGCAGGTTGGTTACTTGACACAACAGCATCCTCATTTTTTTTAATTTTTTGTGAGCCATCAGAACCTAAAAAAGTTGCCAGTACAGTACCTGCTGCAGTTCCCGCTACCCATTTCAAAAATTTCCTCCGAGGTGGAGATTCAACTCTAGAAGACTCAAGATCTTTTGGCATATTATTTTCTCTTTAATAATACCAGCTGCTGCAACAACTCTGCGAGGCGCGCTTCTTGTTCTGGAGTTTTCTGTGCAATTTTATCAAGTTCTTCTAGCTCTTTTTCAATACGCTGACCTGCTTGTTTGCTTTGTTCTGCTTTCCAATCTTTGAGCGTATTCTTCCACTCCTGCTCTAAATTGAGCGTTTCGAGAGACGCATAGTACTGTGGATTGGTGGCAAGTTCAAAAACAGTTTCTTGGAGATCTTCAGGAAGTTGCTTGCCCGCAGCGCCGAACTCAGCACCTGAATTTTTGAATACTTCCACAAACTGCGTGCTTCCAGGAGTTACAAGCAACTCTGCTGAAAGTTCAGTGAGCCACTGGGCACGCTCCTTTGGCTTGGCATTAAACGCGATGAAAAAAAGGTATGATTCAAGTGACTGCTGCCTGCTGGGTGGCGTGCTCTGTTGTTGTGGCAATTGTTTTTCAGCATCAGAACTGACTGTTGTTTTGCTTGGTTTCATGCCATCACGCAGCTGATAATTTTTAATATCATTTTGCACACTCTGCACCGTCACCCCGAGCCGCTCCGCCAATGCTTTTGTGTAGTACTCATACTGCACAGCGTGATCTATTTTGGCCAGCACTGGGTTGAGTTCTGACATTATTTGCAGTTTGCCATCAGGCGAAGCAGGATTATATTTTTCACAAGCTGCAGCAATTAAAAATTCGTACGCGGTAATTGGTTTTTTGACCAGCTCGCGCCAAGCTTTTGGATCATTTTTACTAAATTCATCTGGATCTTTGCCATTGGGGATACGCAACACACTTAAGGTTAGTGGCACTTCGCGTGAGGATTGATTGGCTGCTACGACATCAATTGCTTTCCGAGTTGCGGCAATACCTGCATCATCGGCATCAAGGGACAAAATAATTTGATCCACCGAGCGGGTTAAAATTTTGACATGATCCGCCGTTAACGCAGAGCCTTTAATCGCCACTACTGTATTCATGTGCGCCTCTACAGAGGAAATCACATCAAACTCACCTTCCACAACCACCACTTTGCGTTCTTTGCGAATGGTTGTGAGATTTTCATATAGCCCAAAGAGCAGCTGACTTTTGTGATACAGCAGTGTTTCTGGCGTATTCATGTACTTTGGAGCATCTTTTTCATCTTTTGTGGCTCCATAAATTCTTCCAGAAAAACCCACGACTTGCCCGCGGTGATTTTTGAGCGGGAACATCACCCGAGAGCGGAACTTATCATAGACACGACCATTTTCTGATTTGCTGGCCAACCCTGCTTTCACAATCAATTCTTTAGGATATTTCTTCTTAAAATGCAGATACTTCACCAACCCATCCCAGGCAGAAAGTGACACACCCAGCTGAAACTGCTTGATTGATTCATTCTTTACGCCACGCTTTTTTAAGTATTCGCGTGCCTGTGCGCCTACGTCATGCTCAGTCAGTAAATAGTTATAGTATGCACGTGCTAAATCTAGGATCTCTAAAAGTTTTGTCCGCTCTTCATCTTCTTGAGAGTTGGAAGTGGTCGCTACCAAAGTAATTCCTGCTGCTTCTGCCAAACTTTCGAGTGCTTCTCGGAACGTCATCCCTTCATATTCTTCTAAAAACGTAAGTACATCGCCACTTTTGCCACAGCCAAAGCATTTATAGCGTTGCATCGTTTCACTGACGAAAAAAGAAGGTCCGCGCTCACTGTGAAACGGGCATAAGCCCTTGAAGTTGGCACCAGAACGCTGCAGTGTCACTCGGCTGCCAATTACGTCTACGATATTAGTTGCTTCTTTTACTTGTTGTACCTGCGACATACCAAAACCTATTCAATACTCGTATTATCTATAAACACGCTATACTTGTCATATGCAAATGGTAAAGAAACTACCACTCTGGTTTATTGTGGGACTCCTCACAATTTTTTATTTTTTGTTTTTCTGCCGTTTGACACTCTTTACCGCCAGCGACTTGGGGAGACATGTTACCAATGGTCGGGTAATTTTGGAAACGGGCAAAATTTTTGATACCAACCTCTATTCATATACGGCACAGAATCGCCACGCCCCCAACCACCACTGGCTCTTTGGAGTTATAGCATATGTACTGGAGAAAAATAGTGGCTTTGGCAGTATTACCCTACTGACAGCTTCACTCTATGCTGGGGCGGCAGGAGTTATTTTTTGGTATATCGGCACAAAATATGGCAAACTCAGCATGCTTGTTAGTAGCATCTTCATCTTGCCATTGATGACAGATCGTGCAGAAGTACGACCTGAGGCATTTAGTATATTTTTCTTTGCACTGGAAGTTGTCTTACTTCTACTCTGGCAAGAAAAAAGAATCCGCCCACTATATCTAGAGATCGCATTTTTTCTCATTGCTTGTTTGTGGGTAAATATTCATATTTTTTTCTTTATGACTTTTATTAGTTTGGGTTGCTTTGGCTTACAAGCTTTGAAGGAAAAAAACTGGCTCCAAGTGCGTGAATTAATGATTGTGGGAATGCTCGCCATAATCGGGACACTCTGTAACCCACTTTTTATCGAAGGGGCACTCTACCCCACACAAATTTTGCAAGAATACGGCTACCCAATTGCGGAGAACCAAACTCCGTACTTTTTCTTACGATACTACACCACCAACTTCCACTGGTACTTGGTCGGGACATTTATCATTTCAATTATTGCGGGACTCTTTTTAATTCGGCGCAATGGATTCAAACACACAGCGCTGCTACTTTTGTTTTGTATCTTCTTGGCATTTACCAATAAGTTAATTCGTTTTTCAAATTTTTATTCACTGCTTGTGGCATTGATTCTGGCCAGTGCAGTAGCGCCATATAGAGATACCTTTTCAAGATTTATTAAAAAAGCCAGCCAAGACACACTGGTACTGAGTGGGACATCATTGGTACTGTTCATACTCGTTTCACTCCTATTCTCCAGTGGCATGTTTCTGCCGTTTACTCCTGCCATGGGGCTTGGGTTAAGTCCTGGGATAAATACTTCAGCTGAATTTTTTAAGCAGCTCACTATACAAGGGCCAATTTTTAATAACTTCGATATTGGTGGATACCTGATTTATCATCTCTACCCAAAGTATCAAGTATATGTAGATAATCGCGCCGAGGCATACCCTGCAGCATTCTTAGAAGAGTATAAAGCTACACAAACAGATCCTGTAGTTTGGCAAAAAATTGACGCACAGTACCACTTTGGAGCAATTTATTTCAGTAGACTTGAAAGAACTGAGTGGGGTCAACAGTTTTTGGTCACTACATTCAAAAGTAAAGAATGGGTGCCTATCTATGTAGATGATTACACAGTAATTTTTATTCGTGACATCCCTGAACATGCAGAAATTATAAAAAAGTACAGATTACCTGACGAATTATTTAGGGTTACCGAGTAAAAATAGATCAAAATATAAAACTAAGCCTTTAATTATCTTGTTAAAGCTGGTAAAATTTGGTGTTTCATAGTAAGATGATTCCAGAAACTTCAGAAAGTCCGTATGAAAGTAAAGAACTCACTTCAAATTGATCCAAAAAAAGGCGATAAACTCGTCAAACGTAAAGGTCGTCTCTACCGCATTAACAAGCGCAACCCTCGCCGCAAAGCTCGCCAAGGCTAATTATTAGTCTGGTATAAACAGTAACGCTTCTCCATTAATGCAGAATCTTTTTCCTGTAGGTGGTGGACCATCTTCAAAAACGTGTCCTAAGTGAACTTGTGTGTCTTTTGATAACACTTCAGTGCGCACCATCCCATGTGAAGTATCTTCTTGTAGGATAATATTGTCAGCAATTGGCTCGAAAAAACTTGGCCATCCACTTCTCGACTCAAACTTTGCTTCAGATCTAAATACTGGCAACTGCGTGTCAGCAGTTACATACGTGCCAATCCGTTTTTCTTTCAAGAGTGGACTGGTGAACGGAGGCTCTGTGCCTTTTTCATATAAAATAAAGCATTGATCTTGCGTAAGTTCTGGTTGTTGATTCTTAGGCTGGCTCGCATTTTGATTTGAGGTCATAAACTCCTTATATATCTTTCTTCTATAAGCTCTAAATGTTTTTGCTTTTCTTCTTTAAATGAAACTATATCTACACCCATCTTATGAATTAATTTCACAGCATGTTGAGCGCCGAGATGGTGTGGCATAATCACATAACTTGCACCCGCGGCATACAAATCTTTAGTATCTTCCACTGTATGAGCTACTACAACAATAATGCTCTTTGGCACAATTGCACGAATATGTTTGATCAATATTCTATTAGTTTCTAAATCAGATATAGTAGATACTGCAATTTTTAATTTTTGAATTGGAAGCTCAGCTAAAAATTCAACATCACTTGCATCTCCAAAGAAGTATGGGACTCCCTGCTTATCAAGCTGTTCAATTGCAACGGGATTGAAGTCCACCACACAATATTTTTCATCAATTTTTTCAAATGCCTGTATAAAATCTTGTCCTACTTTATCGTATCCGAATAACACTGCTGTGTAATAAGTGACAGTGTTTTGTTCGTTTTTGTTATGAGTAAAGAACTCTAAGTATTTAATGACATTTTCTAAGCGCGGATATAGTTTTTCTGCATACAGAATTAAGTAGGAAGAAGCAGTGATAGTAATTATGCCTACCAAAGTCACCATTGAAAGCGTTTCCCGTGACAAATGCCCCAGCTGCATTCCAATCGTGGCTAGGATCAGTGAAAACTCGCTAATCTGAGCCACCGTCAATCCACTCATAAAACTAGTACGACGACTATATCCTAAATAATTCATTAGAATAATCATAATTACAGGGTTGCCAATCAAAACATAAAAAGAAAAAATAAGAGCTGGGATTACAATTTTTCCTAAATCATCTAACACCATATGCGAGCCAAGCAAAAGGAAGAACATTATTATAAAAAAATCACGGAGAGGTCGCATACGTGAGGAGATTTCATCAGCATACGCAGTGGATGATAAGCTAACACCCGCGATCAATGCTCCAATTTCTACTGAGAAACCCAGTAGTAAAAATAAGCTTGCTAACCCAGTCCCCCATGCAAGTGAGAAGATAAATAATAATTCTTGTGACCCTGCAACATACTTTATTAATTTTGGTAAAACATATACGCCGATGAGCATGAGCCCCACCATCAGTGCCGCACCCTTTAATACAACTAGATTTATAGCAGTCAATGCATCGGTGCCAGCTTGGTTATGTAACATGGCTACAACAATTAAAATAATTGAGGCGATGATATCTTGGACTAATAAAAATCCGACTGCAATTTTGGCATACATTTTTTGTAAATCTTTTTTGTCACTGAGTAGTTTTAAAATAATAATCGTACTACTGAAGGTCAATGCAATTGCCACATAAATTGCAGCTACTTTGCTAATACCTAAGAGAATTGCTATTACGAAACCTACAATTGAGGTAAATACAACCTGGCCAATCCCCGCCAGCATGGAAATTTTTCCCACTTCTTTTATAACTTTTGGATTCAAATGCAATCCGACTATAAATAATAGTAAAACGATTCCTACTTTTGAAAATACTTCCAATTCTTCAGTAGCATGTAAAATATTTAATACATACGGACCAACAATGACCCCAGCCAAAATATACCCAATAATCATGGGTTGTTTAAGCATCCGTACCAAAATCGCTACAAGTGTAGTGATGCCGAGTAGAATACTGAGTTCAACAAAAACAGGCATGAACTTAATAATACTGAAATATACCCTATAAAATCTAGTAGAACTTACTAATTAAACCTACTTAATCCTAAGGTAAGACTCCATTTAAAACTCTTCACGAACCAAATGATTGAGATTGTTAGATAGATAATATTTAATCCAAAACTTACAGCAATCATCCTTGGATCTACTGCATGACCAGCAATTAACGAACGCATTGATTCAAAAATGTATGTAGAAGGCAGTGCATAACTAATTGGTTGTAAAAATCTAGGTAAGTTTGCGAGTGGGAAGAATACGACACTAAATGGTAGTAAAATTCCTGGCAACGTCCAAACTACCGTCTGCACTTTTTGTCCGTATCTAATCACAATCCCTGCTGAGATAAATCCCACCCACCAGCCAGTCATTACTGCACAAACAAAAAATGGGATTAACCACCAACCTACAGCATAAATATTCACACTATAGAGTAGTGCTATCACAATACTAAGTATAACCATTGTGAGAATTGTTTTAGCTACATAAAGTAAAATAACCCCCACGAGCCACTCTTTGAGACTGAGAGGTGTAGAAAATAAATTAACTAAGTTATTGTTCCATAGCTCATCAATTAAGTTACGAGAAATTTCACTTTGTGAACGCCATATAACATTCCATAAAATTAAACCACACAGTAATGAAACCATCACATTATTTCCACTTGCACCGCCCAGCCACTGGCCAGTAATTCCCCAAATTAAAATATCAATAATTGGCCAATAAATCATATCACTCAACAAATCAAAATCACGTTTGAGTGGATACAAATGCCGCAGTGCCAGTCCATAAATTCTTTGCCAAGAAATGTTCATTGTTTTTTTCCTGATTTACTCAAAAAGTAATCTTCAAGCGTTGGCTTTGCAATTGAGATCTGTGTATATTTAATTTTTTCATCTGCCAGCTGCTCTAAAAATGGAGCGATTTCTTGCTCATCAATTAGTATCTCAATTTCACGTCCCTCAATTTTGGCTGATAATCCCTTTTGTTTCGCAAACTGTTCAGTACGCTTTAAACCATCTTTCAGCTGCAAATACATACGTGCCTTTGACACAGAAGCTGCCAACTTTTCAGGTTTATCAATTGCGATTACTTCTCCATGTTGTAAAAAAACCACTCTCTCACACACTTCACTTACTTCATCCATATTATGTGAGGTATACAAAATACTTGTGTTGTATTCCTTTTGCTGCTCTAAAATAAAATGCCGCACCTCGTGTGCAATGTCAGGATCCAGAGATGCTGTAGGTTCATCAAGCAGTACTATTTTGGGATATGGGATAAATGCTTTAGCCAACATCACGCGTGTAATCTGTCCTGCAGAAAGTTGTGCCATGGACTTATCGCGTTGGTTCCATACTCCAAAAAACTCTAAAAACTTTTTTGAGCGGCTGAGAAAATCGGTATATGAAACTCCATACAACGCAGCATACTGTCAAGCACCCCTTTCTTTAGACAGATTTTAAACGACTTTGGAATTGCTGTTTGAACTGGATGGGTGACATTTTGAGAGCAGAGTGAATTCTGTGATGGTTGTAATCATGGATGGTGTGATGAATAGCTTCCAAGAAATGTCCTTCAGATTCAAAACGATCAAATTCCAGTCCCAAATCAGTTTTGAAGTTGTTGAAGAATGATTCTTGATAGCCATTTTCCCAGGGTGAAGCTTTGGTGCTCATTGAAATTGTAGTGCCAAAACTCTGCACAAAATTGGTATATTCTTGGCTCGTGTACTCACAGCCTTGGTCTGAATGAATAACTTGTGGTGGAGTCATTTCTTGATTGATGAGTGCATCAAGAAATGCTTCTAACACTAGATACTTTGTATGTGCCTTGGAGATATGCCAACCCACAATTTCTCTGGTAAACAAATCCATGATGGTAGCTAAGTATATGAACTTCCTCTTGAATGGTATGTAGGTGAAGTCACTCACCCAAGTGGTATTTGGGACACAAGGACAGTTGTATTTTATGTGGTTTTGAAAGAGAGCAGGTGCTCGTCTCTCATCACGCCGTTTTCTCCACCTAGCCTTCCGCTTGTACGGATGTATCTTGTACTCCCGCATCACCCGTTGCACCTGCTTCTTTCCTAAACCCAGTGCAATTGATATCCTGCGGTATCCGTAGCTGGGATGACCAACTAGTATCTCGAGAATTTGATCCTTCAGTCTTACATCTTTTTGTTTCTGAAAACTACGGTAATATCCACTACTTCTTACAAATCCAAATACTGTAGCTACCAGAACTTTCGGAAGCTCTGGTAATCTCACAACAATGAGATCAAACAACTCCCGTCTATTTTTTTTTAGTCTTCTCCAACTCCAGTGTCAACACTCCAATGATCTGTTTTAACTGTTCATTCTCCTTCTTCAACTTATTGTGCTCCAATACACTTACACTTCCTTCAACCTTTTGTTTCAGCCAAGTGTATATTGTCTGCTCACTCACCCCGTACTGCTTCGACAACTCCACTACCTTAACCCCACTCTTTACCTTGGCTATGATCTCATTCTTCAC
>OMIS01000047.1 GCA_900299155.1 bacterium | reverse complement strand
TGCTATCCCTGCCATATTCCCGCCTTTCAAAGATTACTTCTATTCTACTTTAATCTTTGTCTAGTTTATTGGGTGCAGGTCAATTACATCAATTTGCTTCATTGAGAAGCTGCATCGCTTCAATTATTATCACCAACACTTGAGAACTACTGCACTGTTTTGACTAGCCAAAACAGCTGCGGTAGAGCTCAGCAAAGCTCTTTAACACTCACATTTTCACTTGCAGCCACCGTTCAAGTAAAGTAGTTCCCTGTGCATCTGAATTTCTGAAAGGACAGTACTCTGTGATGTTCCCGAATGCTCATGTTCTGCGCAAATCACTCCACTGGTTTGCGGTTTTGGTCGTTGTTTGTGTTTTGGTAACTGGAAGTGTTGTAACGCAATCTCAAGTTGCTCAAGCAGGAACTAACGGGCAAATGGTTCGACTTTCCAATGCCTGTACCAATCCAGCCATGCTGACATGGACGCGTGTTTCAGGGTACAACCAGAATGGTAAGTATGCTACTTGGCAGGCTTGGCCGAACCGTTCTAGTGTTACCACCGATGGGTGGTACTGGGTTGGGCGCGTCAAGATTGAATGGCGGACAAATCGGGATCCATGGTTGCATCTGACCGCCTATGATGTGCCAAAAAATCAACCTGGTCGTGATTGGATCGTAGTGCTCTTGGATAAGTGGGGCTGTTAGGTGAAACTGAGTGTTATTGAGCATCGGTTGCCTGCTGGTTTATCCAGCAGGCAACTAGTCTGTATAATGTAAATCACGGGAATTATATGCAATTTAACAAACAATATATACTGACACTATCCTTAGGAGTAAATCTTTTACTTATCGGTTTACTCGCATTACATTGGCAGCTGATCAGTCTCAAATATACATGGCGTTATACACCGTCACTTCCTTGTGACATTCTGCGAATGTCGTATGCTCAGCGCTTTGAACATGAGTTTAAAAGTGTAGATGCGTACTTTGCGGCACATCCCGATGGTGACAATATGCCAACTGAGATAGGAAATTTACTTCGCAAAATGGAAGCAGTTCAAACAAATGGAAACAAGATTCAGAAGATTTGTGAAGATAAAATAATTAACTGATTTTTTTATTGAATAATCAAACTATGTAACTGCAATATGATCTTCGATCCAATTTTTTATTCCAGTTTTGAAATCAATCAGGTCAAGTTTTGATACTCCCAATACTTCAAGATCTTGTGAGTTCTGCACCATTTCAAAATCAAGCGGCTCATTTTCAATAATCCGCACTGAAGAATTGAAATAATTTTTCAAAAACTGCATAAGCTCTAAATTAGATACACGATTTCCATGTACACGCAGTACTGGCTTGTCTACTCCCTTACTACAACTTCGTAGCACGAGGTTACATACATCTTCAACATGTGTTGGGAAAACCCAGTCACTCCAAATTTTTTGGCTAATTAGATTCTGACTATCTCGGGTAAATCCAAACAAATCAGTCCCAACGGGCAGCCATTCTAAGTGCCCTTCAGCAATAGCTTTATATGCACTGATATATCTTTGTATTCTTCGTGCTGCTACAAGTGGGTCTAAAATCTTTTCAGATATATCTTGTCCAGGCCCATATACATCAGAAATTTGCAAAATGCGCACTCTTTCTGGGCATAATTTTTCTAGTAGTATTTGCCCAAGAAGTTTAGAGTACGCATAACTAAACTCAGTTGCGTATATGATAGTAGTACGAGCAGTTGGGGAAACTCTAAATGAACTGAAATTATACTCACTCAGTATTTTGTCCAAAAATATATTGAGTGAACTTGAATCATGCAACATTTTATCTGGAATCTCTAATAAAACTGCTGCCAATTTTTCTACCTCAGTGCGTAATGTATTACTGTCTTTCTCACTTAATCTTGCGAACATAGTTTCAATTGCACTTGTAGAAGTCCAGACAAGTAATTGATCAGCCTGTAAATTTCTGGCTTTTATCAGAGCACTGACAGCATTTTGCACTATTTCTTGTTTAAGTAAGTCATTTTTTGAAGTAATTTTTCCGCCAGGATGCTGCCATGCCAATCCAGCAAAATCTATAATATGGGTGCATCCTCTAAAAAATTCAGTTACTTGCTTATAATTTAAGTGGTCACACTCCACTACCTCTAGAGGTAGCCTGAAATCTGGTTTTAGAAAGTTTCTTTTGTTTCTTGTACCTACTTTCAAGCAAGTAAAATTTTGCGAACGACTATTGAGGTACTTAATAAAATAACTTCCTATAAACCCACTCCCACCAAGCACTCCAATAACAGCATCATCTGAAAAAGTATCTGATGTATGTATGCTTTTTATCATGGATTATTGTTCTTTCTCAAAATAATTATTGATAGACTTGAGTGAGGGTAACCCTGGCTCTGAAATATACGTTGCTGCTACTGCATTTGCTAAACGAACGCTGTCCATTATGGTATATCCTCTAGCAGTACCTAAGATAAAACCAGCATTAAAACTATCTCCAGCTCCGACGGTGTTCATAACTGCTACTGTATGTGAAGGAATAGTTATCATACGACTCCCTTTTAGCACATGTGCCCCATGTTCAGAATCCTTGACGATAATTTCTGCAGCAGTTACTTTTCTAGCTTTCAGCATGCCTTTTTGGATACTTGAAACACCCCAAGTTTGTAGGAACTCATCTTTGCTGGGGAGATAAAAATCTGTGAACGTAAGAAGTTGGTGAACATATTTCATGTCTTGGGTGGTTACTGAGTTATTTACTCGGCCATGATCCACAATGACTTTTACATTATTTTTTTGTGCTAATTGTGCAAACTGAGCATATTTTGGTAAGAGCTGTTTGAGCTTGTAGCAGCCTCCCAAATATAAAAAACTGGCATTTGCTACAGACTTCTCTAGAGCTGTATAGACAGAATCTCCATCTAAAGCTTGGTTTGCACTGCCACATGAAGTCATGATAGATTCACCTTTTTCGTTTATATAGTGAACCGCTATGTTGGTTTGAGCGTTACTATCTATTGAAAGTATAGGCTCAACCCCAGACTTTTTGATTTCATGTTCAACTAAATCCCCCATCGCATCATTGCCTCGCTTACCTATAAAACTTGTATGCAATCCTAAATGTTTACATAGTTTTGCAAAATTAAATGCTGATCCACCAGCACTTAATAGGTAATCTGTGCCTTTTATTTCTTTATTTTTCAATAAACCTTCTCCAATAGGAAATGTTAAACAGTGTATATCTAAATAAATCGTCCCGATGGATAAAACTTGGTTTTCTAACTGCATAGCTATGTATTGCTCCATTCATCACATGGTCTTGGTGTAATTGGGACAAAAATGCTGCAACTGCCCTTTTTACTTCCTCTGTTAATACTTTTTTCCTCAACCAATTCTACTAGTTTATCAGCTAAACACGGGCTTTCCGTCATTTTACCTGGTAATGCAAAAATAAATCCAGCTTTAGGTTCATGTATATCTACACCAACTGATCTTGCTGCGGTAGCAGTACTTTTCAAGTCAGGCTTTAAACAGGCAGTTACGAGTGGTACGGTAGCTGAGGCTTGTTGGTATAATCTTTGTGCAGCGGATATGACAAGTCCCGACTGTGTTTCCACAGGTGTGATATCAGGTACATCTATATTTAGTGCATCTTCATGCTGGCCAACCATAGTAACTTTCCCGTGTTGAATAGCTGCAGCTTCACCAGGCTCAATATAAAAAACATTATGTTTTCCTAAACGAGGATATGCAATCAAATGGCTTTTCCAAAAGCGCATACTATATTCTTGCCCAAAAAACTGAGTGAGAAACTCTGCCATACCGTATCCAGTTGTATTAATAACAAGCTGACTATTCAAAGGTATATCACTAGGATTATTTTCTGAATGAATCCATGCTTGACCATTTGCATCTACTCGGATTGTAGATTGTAGAAAAAACTCACCCCCACTCGCTTTTATTCGTTCTACTAAGTTTGAATACAGGCTTGGAGTATGAATACTTGCGTCATTTACTTTATAAGCTTGCACAATCGGTTGTACATTTATTTCAGGGCATTGTGCTGCGAGTTCTCTCAGCATAACTGCCGAGAACTGTATTCCTGCTGAATCCCATCTTTTGACTGCAAAATTTGCATATTCTTCATCTTTGAAGACTGCATATGAATCTATATCTGGTTCACGAATAGCCTCAGGTGCAAGTTTTCGAATTTTTTCATTTCCATACTTACATCTCTGAGCAACTAGATAAGCAGTTTTTTCATCTTTAATTGAAGTAGCGTGATAGGTGCCTGCATGTAACCAGCCTTCATTTCTGACGGAAGAACCTTTACATACTGATGGCGCTTTATCTAATACTGTCACGCAGTAGCCCACCTCAAGAAGTCGGGCTGCAGTCATTAATCCTGCAACGCCAGCACCTACAATTGAAATATCTGTACAAATTTCTTTGTGCATAGTGCATCCTTCTTCGTACTTAGTAAAAAATATTTGTAAATGTGATTATGTTTGACTAACTCATGTGCATCAATGAAGCATTTTGATGTAAAAATTATTGAGATTTGTATTCATTTTGGTGCAACTTCATATGCTGAAGAATTAAGTTCCTAATAAAATTTGATTTGAGCATGTAGGACTTTTTCGCTGCCCAATTTAAGTATGAATTGAGCTCATGTGAGATAAAAAAATTAAAACGTATATCTACAAAATCCTTTGCATAGTTCAGTGCTTCATTTAGGGTTTTTGAAAAAAATCCTTCAGTGTACTGTATAACCTGTAAACGTTCATTTGATATCCCTTTTAAAAGATTTAAATTAACTGACTCATGATGTAAAAGTATTACTGGCTTATCAAGCTCAAGGCACATTTGTACATAGAATCCTGTGTCAATTGCAGGTACGGTACCCTCAAGAATTACAACATCAGCTTCGCGAATTAAAGGAATAGGATTCTTTATTGGACATTTTTGGCTACCTAGGATTTGATCTCCCAGTTCCTCAATAACTGTAAAAGTTCTTTCAATCAGTGCGGGTTTAGCGATTAAAATATCTTGTGTGAAGTAGAAGAATATTTTCATACACATCATTTTTTGTAGGTATGATAGTGTATTTTCTACCATTACTTGTTTTATTGAATGACACTTTTGTCATGTTTCATGACAAAACCTTTTAAAGATTGGATTCTAGTAATTCAATCTCCTGTAAAGAATTGTTCAGCTCTAGCTCCTGACATAGTTTACGAGCTTTATCTAATAAATCTTTTGCAGAAGCAGTTTCTTTCAATGCCAATTGAAGTTTGGCTTTACCAATGTAATAAAATGCAATGCCAATTTTGCTACCTATGAAACTATTCATTTTAAGGCTTTTTTCCAAGTTTTCACTACATAGTGAGTATTCCTTTAGTTCATAGAAACATCGGGATAAATATGTATATGAAATTGCTTGTGCTTTGTAATCATTTTCTTGCTCTGCAAGCTCCAGAGATTTTTTATAGTATTCTATTGCCTCTGAATATTGACCTTTATTAGTATATAAATGCCCAAAATACGTATTGCCATCAATCAAATGGCTCGTTTTCTTGAGCCGCAGTAATATTTGAAAAGAAGATTCTAATAATTGAGCTGCTCTGTTTAAGCTACCTTTAGTGATATAAAACACTCCTAATCTTTGTTCAGCAAAAGCGATTAAATATTCATCTTCAAGTTGTTGAGCTAAAGATAGACCTTCCAGAGCTTTTTCCTCTGCAGTTTCTACATTTCCACGCCAGTAATAAATCCAACTCCGTTCTCTAATGAGCAACAATGCAGCACTTTTATGATCATTAATCATTTTGCAAACAGAAACTATGCGGTCTCCATATTTATCAAGCACTTCCCATCGCCCTGTAGTCCATAAGTAAATGCTTATTCTTTCCCACAGCGCGATAGCTGATGTGTAAAGTGAATTTTGAATTGCTGTATCCAATATATGTAAAATGCAGTTTAATTCTTTATCAATACCTGATGGCTGCTTATTTAAATATGAAATGCCGTCTGAAATTAATTTTATATAGTAATGTACTATCCGCTCCAAGAGCTTTGTATCTATACTAAAATTTTGAGTACAGTACAACGCTATCACAGGGTGAAGCTTAAATTTATCTTCTGGATATGCTTGTATTAGACATCGCTGTAACAACTGCTCTATTTGATTTTTAATTGCAAATATATTTGTCTGATCAAATCCTCTGATACTTTCTATCGAAAAATAATTGTTACCAAACACTGAAAGTTCTTGTAATAACTGGCGTGATGGTGGATCTAAGTATTCTATAGTTACATTTATTGCTTGTGATAAGTTAGTATCATAATAT
>OMIS01000046.1 GCA_900299155.1 bacterium | reverse complement strand
GTTCACTGCAGCATCTGAACAATTATTCTCTTGCATTGATTTTATATCACAATCAGGCGACTGAAAAAGAGAATGATAGCTCAATCTATTTTCCCTAGAATTTTGCATACTCATATTATATATTAAAAATAATCATACTATATCAATAGTATCTGTCCAAGAGTGGTGGTGAATCAATCGTGATGGTAGATTCAGCTCTAGTTTCGTGCTATCGTGAATAAGTATCTGCTTCTACGCAGAATACCAGGCATCATGCTTTATCTATCTTAAAAAAGAGCGAGGTCATTATGACTCAAAAAAATTTTGGTATCAATGGATTTGGAAGAATTGGACGAACTGCTTTTAGAGTTTGGTGGTTATACCATCGTGATGTTTTGGATTTAAAAGTAATTAATACTTCAGGATCAATGGAAATTGAGGATTGGGCACACTTGATTCGCTACGATTCAAACTATGGTCCATTCGCAGAAGTCGTTACTGTACAGCGTGAGCGTTCAAAAAAAGAAGTGACTGATGAGCAACCAGTTCTCGGTACAATTTCAGTAGGAGATCGCAAAATTTTAGTGACTGCTCAACGTGATCCAGCAAAAATACCATGGGCGAGTAACGAAGTCACAGTGGTAATTGAATCAACTGGGGCCTTTACTGACGGAGAGAAAGCTAAGGCACATCTCCAAGGCGGAGCAAAAACTGTGATCATTTCTGCACCTGGAACTGGGGATCTTGATACGTCAGTGCTTGGGGTTAGAGATCAGAATCACGCTATGCAAGTTGTATCAAATGCATCTTGTACTACAAACTGTGTAGCACCTGCTGCACAAGTTGTATTTCAAAATTTTGGCATCGAAAAAGCAATGATGACCACAGTGCATTCTTATACTGATGATCAGAATTTGCATGATAATTCCCACAAAGACATGCGACGTGCTAGAGCAGCTGGGCTCAATATCGTGCCCACTACAACAGGTGCTGCGAAAGCAGTTGGCTTAGTCATTCCAGAGTTAAAAGGAGTATTTGATGGCTTGGCAATCCGAGTCCCAACAGCAACAGGTTCAATTTCCGATATGGTTTTTATTACAAAACGGCCAACTACTATAGCAGAAGTAAATGAAGTGTTTAAAAAAGCTGCAGCAGAAACGAAGTGGCAGGGGATCTTGGCTGTTACTGAGGATCCTATTGTTTCCAGTGACATCAAAGGCAGAACAGAGTCTTCAATTGTAGACTTGGCACTCACCAATGTCATTGGCGGAACTATGGTAAAAGTGGTGAGTTGGTATGACAACGAATTTGGTTACTGTAACCGTCTGGTAGAGCAAGTAGTACGAGCATAAAAAGCTCGATGTCCAGAATAGATGAAGTACTTTATTGAATATATTTTCAGTAGGCTATGGAGAGTTTGAGCGGTATAAAAAAACCGATAGTATAAACTATCGGCGGATTCCACTTGCTGGATCACGAGGGCTTACGTTCATGTGACTCCTTTCTTAGATGCTTTAGTGATCATCTGTTACTCATTATTACATGCTATTAGAATTTTTAATAGTGCTTGTTTTGAAGCCGATCGTAAAGTCTATTTTCTACGGTTTATGTAAGCTTACCACTGTACACTTGACCCATGCTTGCAACTACCTATTCAGCTTTATTAAGTGGCTTAGAAGCCATCAAAGTCACAATTGAGATTGCACTAACCCCTGGCCTACCCACCCTGCAAATTGTGGGTTTACCATCGCAAACAATTGCCGAATCAAAAGAGAGAATTACTGCTGCTATTGCTATAGCAGGTATTAAGGCGAAAGCACAACGTACTGTTGTTAATCTAGCTCCAGCAGATGTACACAAAAATAGTAGTGCATTTGAACTGCCAATTACAGCAGGTTTATTACATCTTTATGGAGTTATTCCCCCTATATCAGCTACTACTCTTCTTTTTGGAGAACTTTCACTCACAGGGGACTTACAACCACTCACAGGGGCACTTCCACTTATACTTGGAGCAAAGAAGCTTGGTTTTACTACTGTTATGCTTCCTGCAGCTAATCAGTTAGAAGCTAGCTTGGTTCGTGGTATAACCTGCATACCAATTGGTAATTTGAAAGAATTTATCGCCCACCAACAAGCAACTGCAGTAATTTCGCCCAGTAAGTATCAAAGCTCCACAAACTTAGAATTACTTTCGACACAGTCGGAAGTAATTGAAAAATCCTCTACATTCAATGAGATTGTTGGACAAGATGCGGCAAAAAAAGTACTCGAAATCGCTGCAGCTGGAGGGCATAATGTATTACTCCAAGGTCCTCCAGGTACAGGCAAAAGTATGTTGGCAGAAAGCTTTGCGCACCTGTTGCCTCCACTTACAGAAGAAGAGACCGTTGAGGTGTACTCACTTCACTCCATCGCAGGAAAAATTGCAGAAACAGGGATCGAGCCTACAGGTAAGTTGAGCACACGACGCCCATTTCGAAGAATACATCATACTATCTCTCAGGTCGGGTTGATTGGTGGTGGGACTAAATTGACGCCAGGTGAGATTTCATTAGCACATCGTGGAGTGCTCTTTATGGACGAACTCCCTGAGTTTCCGCGTCACGTCTTAGAGTCATTACGGCAACCGTTGGAAGCAAAATCTATTACTATCAGTCGTGCTTCTGGGACAATTCAATATCCAGCTAATTTTATACTGATTGCAGCTGCCAACCCATGCCCATGTGGATATAAGGGAAGTGAAAAAAAGCCGTGTACTTGCAGTGAATTTCATCAGCAACAATACACTCACAAAATTTCTGGGCCACTCCTTGATAGGATTGATATCACGAGCTGGGTAGGGGAGGTGCGTATAGCAACATTAGGACAACAAATGCATAAAAATAATGATTATGAATCTATTGAGCATTCAACCGTTCATAGTACATTACTTAACGCCAAAAAAAGAATTGCTGCTGCTCGCGAAATTCAAAAATTGAGATTTAAAGGTTATTCACGGCTACATACAAATGCTGATATGACTCCGCAAGATATTGCACGATTTTGTAGGCTTGAACCCAACGCACGACACTTGCTTATTCGAACAGCAGAAAAGTATAACTTCTCTCCACGAAAGTATTTTCGTATGTTAAAAGTGGCACAAACTTTAGCTGACTTAGATACAAGTCCAGTAATTACTAAATATCAAGTTTCAAATCTGCTACAGACATACATCGAAGAAAATAATTTGCGATAGCAGGATCCATTACCCGTTCAGCAAGTATTCGGTTACTAGTAGATCGTATATAGAGATGAGCCAATGCGTCAACCGTAATTCCTCCTGCCTCAGCAAAATAATTCTGAAGCACAGTAAAAAACTTCTCTAACTATTGCGCTCACTACTATTTATCAAAAGTAGCGCAACTTTGCTTAAGTCACAATCATATTTGCCAATCAATTCTGATAGTGCAAAGTGTGACAACTCCCTCAACTGATCATCCGTCAGCCTGCCTAATACATAATTTTTTTCTGGAATTGATGCGGATAAGCGAAACTTAAGCTCAGCCTTTAACCTCGAATGTGTAGATTCTAAAGCTTTGTATGTTATTGGCTTGAACTGTAAGTGACCAGTAGTATTTTCTATACTCAATCTGCTTTTACAGTATTCAAATACAAATGAAATTGATTCTTCTGTAAAAAGATGCGTGCTAAAAAACTGTGCAAAATCTATGAATTTTGCACGAACTACTTCGTCTTGTGTATCTAGTAGACCATTTGCCACAACAGTGCATAACTCTGTATAGCTGGCAATCTCACCCAATTTACCATGTGTATTTAGAATACCTACCATCTGATTAACTGCATTCACTAGAACTTCCATAGGAAATCCATACCAATTTTTGAGTATCAGCGTGTAGTAGTGAATTAGTTTATTCTCTAAAATATAACGGCAAACCTGTAAATCACTCTCCCACTCTAAATTCCGATTTACATGTCTTTCATCTTCAAACGGAACTGCTGTATTGCCAGGTTTAGTTCTGCAGCGTCTATGACAGTCTATACTTTTATTATGAATAGCTTGCCGAACATATGCTGGTTGTATCGCCTTATTTGGATTTTGCTGGCTAAGTAGAAGAATATCCATAACTACTGATGACAAATCATCTGGACTCAAGCCTTTCTTGATTGCCAGGTTCACCCATATTGTACGAATTCCAGCTGCTGCACCAACAAGTACACTATGCCCCTTAATAAAATCAATGAAATGATCATTAAATAAAAGTAGCATTGTTTCATCATAGCCACTTAGTGCTGAAGTAGATTCTATACTTGTTCTCATGAGAGGTGATTGCAGGTACAATCAGTCATATAACCATTAAGTATTTATGCAGTCGATTCGTTCAAAGGTTCCAGTTATATTTATTATAGGACTTATTATAGGTGCGGGGATACTTTTTTTCAATAATCAATTTTTTGCGTATTTAACTGATATACAAAGCACTCTTAGTATACTTTTTATTCATTCGGAAGATCCTCGAGTATTAGGTAAATCTATTTCCAACTATCAAGTTCCTGTCAGTACTGCAGATGCACCTCAGATTTCCTACGACAAGCTGTACGCGCTCATCAACGGCTATCGCAGGGAAAATAAACTATCCACGCTGACCGCGCACCGAGCACTTGAACAGAGTGCCGCATTAAAACTACTTGATATGCAACAAAACCACTACTGGACACACAAAGACCCACAAGGCAAAGAATCCTGGTATTTATTTGAACAAGTGGGGTATCACTATGAAAAAGCAGGGGAGAACCTTTCATTTGGATATACTACAGAGTGGAAAATATTTGAAGAATGGAGAAAAAGCCCAGAACATAATGCACAAATGCTTGATCCCAAGTATGAACACATGGGTCTTGCTGCAGATTGCAGTACCTATGCTCAAGGTTCACAAAAAACCTGTATTGTAGTTCTGCACTTAGGAAAGCAAAAGCTGTAGGCTTTCAGTTTTTAGGCTAACTAGAATTTTTATTTATATTTTTACAAATCTTTTCGGAGACGTGCCCAATAGGCACTTGATGCTCGTCCTATCCACAGGTTCTACCTTAGTACAGTCACAATGACGGACTTACAACACTCCTGCAAAGCTTCGTAAAAATCCTAATAATCTGAATAATTAGCGTAAAAACTGAAAGCCCAGTACAGCCAGCCCCAATACCAAACAGTACCAGCCAAAGAACTCAAACTTTGCTTTTTTAATCATGTAGCGCAGTAAATATAAGCTTAGCAGACCACTTACAAATGCCACGGTCCCTCCTGAAAAGAGGATTGGGGCAGCAGGCAGACCGGTACCTTCTTTGTAGATCTTCAGTAACTCGAGCGCATTCGCGCCAAGTATTACTGGAATGGAAAGCAAAAATGAGAAGGTAAAAGCTGTTTTGCGATCTACACCAGAGATCAATGCTGCCCAAACAGTCGTACCAGACCGAGAAATAGCAGGCATAATAGCTGTAGCTTGTGCCACACCCACAAATGCCGCAACTTTAGGAGAAATCGGTAGTGATTGCCCAGACAAAAATTGGGTAAACCAGACGCGGATTCCTGCAAATGAAGTTTGAACTTTTTCCGCAAGAGTGTTGTTTCCATTAGCATTCAAAATACGGTCTGTCCAGAAATTAATTCCAGCGGTGATGAGCAACTCCCAACCAATCGTTCTGCCTGATGCAAATAACGCTTCCAACTGATCATGGAATATAATGCCAATAACTGCTGCAGGAAATGACGCAATCGCTAATGGGATGAGATCTTTGAGCTTTATCTGCCAGAGATCTTTCCAGAAGAAAATAATAACAGCAAATAACGTGGCAAAGTGCAAAAAGACATCTACCGTGAAACTTTCAGGCCCAGTTTGTAGAAAATTTTGAAATAATACTAAATGTCCTGAGCTAGAAATAGGCAAAAACTCAGTCAAACCTTGGACTAAACCCAGGATAGCAGCGTCAAGTACAGTCATACTGGTTATTCTTTCGTCTGCTTTGTATAACTAGAATACCAGTCATCAAGCAATTTCTTAACTAAATGCTGCCCGCCCAACCCCAGTGCCAACCCAAAACCCAGTGCGATGCTTCCCACAAATCCCATAAATAGAATTATCATAAACTGGCTAGCAATGCCCAGCTCAGAAACCGCCACCATAATGGTGAGGACCAACACCAAATAACTCGAAACTTTGCCCAGCAATCGGGCACTGCGTCCATCGATACTGCGGATCGAGCCTTTAACTAAACTTTCCACAATTCCAGAGATCACAATACCAATAAATAAGATTAAGATTGCGGAAATTATATGCGGTAAATATGCCAAAATCCGCTCTAAAATAAAGGATAAGGAAGTCAGTCCCAAGACGGAAACAGTGGTATGAATCACTATCAGCATCATCAACCAGTAGATAACTGAACCGATGATTACTTCCAAACGGGTACTCAACTCGGCATTTTTTAAAAATAGCTCGACTGGTGTATTTTGAATAGCGTGTGAAACTTTTATACTCTCAAAAAACTTAACTACTCCACGACGAAGTAACCGTGCGAGACCAGCACCCACAATTAGAATCAGTAATGCAGTCAAAATTTTAGGGAGATACACGACGACTTCCTGCATACCTTGACTGGCAGCCATCAGGAGAGAATTGTACCAATATTCCATAGTGTTCCTTATCTAGTGTCAAGTATACCTCGGAACCGGAAAAATGTGAAACTCAGGTCATTTTTAAGTACTGCATGACCCATAAGCCGGATTCTGTTTTATGTGATGATCTATCTATGCCCAGGCCATTATCACCAAGAAAGCGAGTGTCTACATTATGGTGAAGATCGCTGGTTGCAGCGGAGAGGATTGCCACGTCTATCAGCAGAACTGATAGTTGTCCTCCATAGTATTACTACTACTTCATCGGCGTTTCACTCCCACTGAAGGGATTCGTCACTGTTGCTCTCACTGGCCACGATTACAAAAGCAATCGTGTCTCCTGAGCCCCAAGTACTTTCACAAGTATTGGTTCCCAGGACATCCTACACTCTGCTGTCCGGACTTTCCTCTTGTGTCTACTACTAGCCGTAGTGCACAAGCCATCACTCGATCATGCAGCACAAGTATTATACTCGATTTACTACGAAACAGCTCTTCAAGAACAAAAATCAGATAATTCAGTAGTATCGCAACATTTCACCAATTGCCAAATATATCACAAGTGATTACACTATATTCTCGGCATGACACAAACCGCCGAAAGAACCCCAACTGGTAGCCCAATCTTTGAGCAATACGCTCCTACTGAAACATTCACAGAACTGCTGCAACAACTTGAAAATCTAGGTAAGTTTCCTTTTTATATTAATTTTTATGAAAGGCCAGCACAAATATCACAACCAATTGAGAATCTGATTGCTAACTTAAGATTGAATTTGCTTGCACATATAGCTGAACCACGCGATACTAAAAATTTTCACAAATTTCTCATTTTATATACTTTATTAGAACGCATAGTATCGGTACGGTCTGAGTATCAAGCCCGATTTGCATATTTATCACTAGAACTGTATCAGGCTTATTGTAATGGTGAAAAGGAAGTAACAATTCCTTTACATGCATTTACGATCACACATTTTCCAGATAATCTTCAAAATGATACTGTAGCTCACTCATTTGGCCTAGAACTTGTTGAGATGTTGAAACGGGACCCAAAGTTACTTTTCCCAGGTATTACTGTTTCAACCCCTCGTTTAGTCGTTGGGAGATTAGATCAAGCTTCAAAATGGTCACTACAAATTTCAATAAAAGAAATTTAAATTAACAGTATTTATAACCTGTGCTCGTAGAAGTACGTGAAGTAGACAGTGCGAGCCACGATATACAATGGCACACCTAGTAGTGCACCCATCACTCCACCAAGTTTGAGACCTACTAAGATTGCAATAATTGAAGCTAATGGATTCACATTAGCTGATGCCTTCATAACTTTAGGCACTAATAAATTATTCTCCAACTGCTGTACGACCAAATTGAGGATCAATACGGCCACTGCTGCCACCCATCCATTTGAGAGAAAAGCAATTGCTATAGCAGGAACAGCAGCAATCGTAGGGCCAATATTTGGCACAATCTCTAATAATCCAGCCAAGATGGCGAGTGGTAATGCATACGGGACTCCCAAGGCAGTAAGGCCAATAAAGGTAAGTATACCAATGATCAACATCAGTATTAATTCACCGCGCACCCAACCTCCCAGTTGTTCTTCAACCATATCAAGTAGCTTGGTGAGTTTATGTTTCTGTTCTGGAGTTTTAATAATCCAAGATAATTTTTGAGGCAGTTGTTCTCGTTCAGCGAGTAAAAAGTATGATAAAACAAGTAAAGTGAAGAATGTGAAAATTGAACTGAAGGTCGTTCCAATTACAGAAAATATGGCACCTACCGAAGTTCCCACTCGACCAGCCAGCTCACCCAATTCAGTAACTGTAAACTTAAATTCTGAAATCTGCCCCTGTAATCCTGGTAAATTGATTAAGGAAATTAGACCTGATAACTGCCCTAACAACGGAGGAACGAGAACTGCAATAAACGTGATAATTATACAAATGAGCAGTACATATGAGAGAAATATGCTCATTGGAACAGACATTCTTAAATATTGCTGAAACTTTTTACTAATTGGCCGAAGTGCCACCATTATAATAAAGGCCAAGAAGAGCAAAACTAAGATGTCACGAATTTGATACAAAAAATATAACCCTAGAATAAAGAATACACTAAACACAATTGTGCTTGGGTTCAAACCACTTATCTTTGTTTTATTAAAAAGAAGCAACATACCATCAGTGTATCATTAAATTTTAGTTTTAAAAACCTCCAAGAGTTGTGTATACCAATCAGTTGCTTCACGATTGATCCAACTCACTGAGCCATATTTTTTCCACCAGGTTAACTGCCGTTTGCTATACCCAAAGTCTGCTTGTACCCACAGTTCTATACACTTTTCCGCTGTACTTTCATGTTCTAAAAATCTTTGTATTTCAGCAAAACCTAGCGTTGTAGCAGCCTGCGGACTGAGTGGTGTATTTTTTTCTTGTGCGTTTGCAAGCAGTTGTGCGACTTCTTGGACTGCACCATGTTCAAATCTATCCATAACTCGTTTGGTAATTTTTTGATGCAATGTATCAAGTGAAACTTGTAATCCTATGTACACATGTTTCTGTGTTTCTACAACTTCGTTTTGGCGTGCTGCGTGCTGTTGCTCCAAAAATAAATCAAATGTTTCTGGATCGGTTTCTTGCAAATACTGAAGCGCACGTTCCACTTCTATCGCCCGTTGTAATCTTCGTGGATTATGTCGATCAGAATTATTCATTTGTTCAAAATAATCTGCGTTCATACTTTGCAGCTCATGTTGCAACTCTTGAACACTTAAAGTTTGTAGTTTTTCTCTCAGTTCAGGGTTTGGTGGAATGTTTAATCGTGGATCAGTCGTGAGTACATGCTGCTGATACAGTCCAGTACCGCCCACTACAAATACTGCTTTTCCAGCATCCTGAGCACAGGTGATTATGGTTTGTGCATACTCACTAAATCTCCCCACCGACCATTCTTCAAATGGTGAAAGCATACTGATGCCATATACTTCAATTGTTCCACGCTCAGTTATTTTATAAAAATATTTTTCTGGGATTTTTTGTGCACTTTCATCTGCTAAAGTGCTTTGGTCAAAATCAGCAGCTCCAGTCACATAGCCGTCAGGAATATCTGCACCCGTTAAAACTTCTAGATTTTCGTATACTTGCCTGGAGTCAGCAGAAATAATCACCACTCCTGTGGTAAGTTTTTTTTCTAAAACATACTCTGCGAGTAAGAATACAGCTTCACTTTTACCAGTTGAAGTGGTACCCACAATTGAAATGATTGGGAGAAGTTGTGGCTGCATATTTTTTAGTTGTTAGACACACATGATCAAAAAATACTATAGAAATTTTGTAAATTACTACGAGGTATTATATCGCACCTAGGAGATGTGCTATTAAGCTGAATGGGTGAAATATGTGCACTATACAACCACAGGTCTTACAGATAAGTTACTTTTGTTAATTAAAGTGTCTAAAATTTCCCAGCGTTCTTTTTTCACTGCATGTGGGATGTCGTCTGGATATATGCGCCAGCTAGCGGTACCAGGACGAGGAGAGTAGATCGCTACAAATGCAATTTTCCAGTTCATCTCTTTGGAAAGTTCCACTGTTTTTTCAAACTCAGCATCAGTTTCTCCAGGGAATCCAACAATAATGTCTGTACCTATTACAATATTTGGATCTGCAGCACGCAGTTTTGAGATAACTTCTATATATCGCTTGGTTGTATAGCCACGATTCATACGATACAACACTTCGTCACTGCCAGATTGAATAGGCAGATGCACATAGCGGTCGATCTTTTTATTTCTGCCAATTTCTGCAATCAATTCGTCATGAAAATCCCATGGATTACTCGTCATAAAACGGATAGTTTTAATTTGATCGTATTTAGAAATTTCTTGCAAAAGTTTCACAAACGGAGGAGTGCCTGTGGGTGGTAAATATTGTGATTGATTATCTGGCAAATCTTCACGCGTAAACTCTTTATTTTCCATCATCAACTTTCTGAACCCGATGCCAAGTTTTTCTAATCCCCAAGAATTAACATTCATGCCCAGCAGCGTAATTTCTTCATATCCTTGTGCTACCAATCGTTCTACTTCTGCCATGATGTCATCAAAGTCACGAGATTTTTCTCTACCACGAGAGTAGGGGACAATACAGTACGTACAAAATGAGTTGCAGCCAGTAGAGATTGGGATCCAGGCATGTTTTTGATCTTTGCGCACTGCTGCACTATTAAAACCCACTTCATTTATTGGCAAAATTTCATCAACTATCGGCAGCATTTCATACAATTTTTCTTGGCCGTGATGCGTCATACAGCCAGTCAAAATTATTTTTGGTCGCTGCGTTCCTTGTTCGTTAAAATAGACGCGTACATTATGTAAAAAGCCTTTTGCTTTATCTTCTGCGCGCTGGCGAATTGCACAAGTATTGACGATCAACTCGTCACACTCGCGCCAATCAGCAGCTTCAGTATACCCACGTGCTTCATAGTCACCAGCAATCCGTTCACTATCAGATTTATTGGATTGGCAACCAAAGGTATGGATGTAATATGTTTTTTGACTCATGGGCGTTCTATATTATACAGGGTACAGTGAAAAATATACCGCCAGGTATACAATGCGTTTTTGGCTGAATTTTCATGAGCTATTTTTGTGAGTTTGCAGCTGAAGTTTCAGCAAGCTTTTGAGCAAACGTCTGTGGTGAAGTAGCAACTGGAGCTGGTGCCTGTGGTCGTTTCATCCAAACTTTGATCCAAGATGCGATCTCTAAAATTCCCACCACTCCCATTACCAGCATCCAGTTTGTTTGTACGAGCGCGGTATGCATGAAAATCAAAAATAACGCAATGTACGTCAAACGGTGCAGTCGTTTCCACCATCTGCCTAATCTTTTTTGTGAAAAATCATTAGAAGTCAGCCATAATGGTAAGAGCAACAGCCAGGCAGCAAACCCGATTTGTTGAAAGAGTAGTAATTGGATTTTGCTGGTATCAAAATTATTGGGAATGAGGAGATGGAAAAAGGTTGTGAACTCCATGTGCACATAGACACATAAAAACATCAGAATCCCCAGGTGTCTGCGAAATGGCAGCAGCATCCCAGCAACTGGTTGTGTCAGTTGTGGAAGGACTTGTAGTCGTGTGATGATGCCTGGGATTAGTGTCAAGGCGTATAGTCCCACCGCAATCTCTCCCAATTTGCCACCGACCTCAAATAATAGTGGAGCCATTGAGCTGTAATCTTGCAGGGTTTTAACAAGTATTCCCGCAAAAGCTGCAATGAGCAGTATCTCCACTGCAAGAAATATGCGGTTAATGAGCACCCGCCGTGGGAGGATAATTTTTTGCAGATTTAGCAATAATACGCGGAGCATTTCCATACATTCCTTCAGATCACACAGTTAGGTGAGGTAAGCACTGTAGCATGGTGTAAGTATAAAATAAAAAGTGTGGGATGGCTATATTTAGTATAGTGAGGCGCGGGCGGGATTTGAACCCGCGAATCCGAGGTTTTGCAGACCTGGCCATTAGACCGCTCTGGTACCGCGCCATAGCCGCTGAGAAATAGTATGGCTCTGGCAAAACCGCCAGCTCTCAGTGCAACCCTTGATTATAAAGCCAACTGGCCATCCTGTTAAGGGAGAGCTCTGGCTGTATCAAAAATAAATAGAGCTGCAGATGGAGTAATCCCAGTTTCAGTAGCAGTATCTTCAACAGCAGGAACTGCAAGAACTGTTTCATTTACAAATTCAGTAACACTATTGAGAACTAAAGTTACCAATTCATGTGAGCCAAGTAGGGCACAAAGATGCTGAAGTTCAGAATTAGAAAGATACAGTACATACTGTAAAGCAGGCGAGTCTACAACGCGTGCGTTCGATGCCATCCAGTTAAGTAATAAACCATCTAAGAACACTGAATTATTATTAATAATTAACTCAACTATGAGCTCATACCATTCTCCCACCAGCTCTGGAAACGCGCTAACAGATACATGCAATCTTGAATCAAATCTGACATCAGCACATCCAGTAGTAAGTGAGAAAGTACCTTTACATTCTGTTGTAAGTGACATAGTGAAACTTCGGTTAGTTAACGGAGAGTTGATTCATCTATTTTAAGTGAGAAGTTCTGTTCAGGAGGCAGTAACAACTCTCCACAATGATCAGTAACATAAACTGCAAGCCCATCAGTAAATGTCATATCATTAGAACTATCTAATCCTAAGTCATTTAAACTTTGAAGAAACATTCGTTGATCCTCAATAGTTCTAAATGTGACAATATACTGTGGCGATACTCCGGTTATGTCTTCAGCTACTGCTATTAACTCAATATTTTGATGGATACCAGCTACAATACCTAGAAAGAAAATTCTAAATTGTGGTGTTAAGGTATCTTTAACTATTTCAGAATCAATTGAAAATCTTATCCACCCTTGTATATTCATCTCATTCAGAATATTTTGAACTAGCTCAGGCTTTGAAGAAGTTTTACACAAGACATCAAACCATTGTTTGAATTGGGTAATGGTTGCTTGATCCGCAGCAAAAGATAGTACATCCCGAATAGAGTCGCTTACATTATATTTTTCAGGATTATTCATTGCTGCTTAAAAAATATTATTTATAAGTTAGATTCTTCACCAGATTGAGGCAAAGTATCATCAAATGGATCCCAGTCAAGTTCACGCCCCAGCTCACTGGGTACTTGTCCCATCATACCTGCTTTTTCGGCTCTTAACCTTTGTAAGCGTGGAAGTCCAGCAAGCTTTGCTTCTTTTGTTCTTTGCATTTCAGCAAGACGAGATGTTATTTCAGGATTAACTGGCTTAAGATCCTCTCAATGGGTTTACACTACACCATAGTATATCAATATATACCCTAAAAAGCAAAGTTTTGCTTGATAAATCAAAGCTGAAGCTGCCAGATATATACGTATCTTCTCTACAGTTTTCACAACAAAAAACCTGCCTCCAAGATAGTTCTCAGAGACAGGTTTCAATTTTTCGCACGCTTTACTTATGCTTGTTATGTAACAAAATTTATAGAGGTTTAATCTCAAACTTGGTACCACCAGCTGGGTAGTCAAAACGCACTGAAGCAGTTTTTTCTGCCATGTGGTGTACACGCAAGAAGAATTCCACAAATGGATCTTCATAACCAGATGAACCGATGTTTACTGCCAACACACCACGGTCTACACTAAAGCCGCCGGTAGCGATCACACCAAGCATACTCACGCCATTCAAGATCACTTGCACACTTTGGCCATTTTTAAGCCCGCGTTTCTCAAGATCTGATTTGCGCATAGTGGTTTTGATGTTGCCGAAGCCATCAGTCCAGGCTACTTCATCATGTGGGATTTCTGGAATATCTGCAATTGAAAGTTCTTCTGTCAAGATTGAGCGGTCACCATTTACGATTTTAGCCACTCTCTCTGGGAAGTAATCTCTTGAGCGGAACTGAGAACCAGCATCTGGGCATGAAATATTGCGGAACTCAACGATTTCACTTTTGATAAAACCAAAAGCATACTCAGAGTTAACATTGATAATCTCAACACCATTTTTCAGGCGAGCATACTTAATGCCTTGATCTTGGTTGTTCTTCATGGCTTTACTACTGTCACGGCGAGGTGCAGCGTTTCCATAAATAACCATGCGGCCTTTATGTGGGGCAAAAGCATATTGAGCGGTTACAAAACCGATTGCCATGGTATCAAGTGGGGGAACTTCAGTAGGATGAATGCGAACTGCGTGTGGTTTTTCGAGGTGATATTGGAGTCTATTGGTGATTTCACCAAACTCCATTCCACCTGCTTTATAGTCGCAGATAACGTGTAATAATGTTGATTGGTCTGTCATGACCCTCCTTTTATGTAGTCACAGTACCGTCATTATACCGATCGGCCTGAGCCACAGTGTTGTATCATATCAAAATTCCAGCTTCCTGTCTTGTGAAGTTTGGGTATAATACCCCAGAGAAAGACTTATGCCAAAGAAAACTACAACTCCAGAGCAAGAAGCACCAGCTTTAATTGCACCAAATACCAAAATTACAGTTACCATCCCCTGGGAAACTGCCAAGCCAGCATATGAAAAAGCCAGAAACAAAATTGCTGGAACTGTGAAGATTGCAGGATTTAGAAAAGGCAAAGTTCCTGCTGATGTAGCAGAAAAAATGCTTGGTGCAGGTCAAATTATTGAACGCGCACTTGAGGATGTACTCCCAGAAGCATATATTAAGGCCGTAAAAAAAGCAGATAAAAAACCATTAACCCAGCCTTCATTCCAGGCAGTATCTCTGGAAGTGGGACAGGAGTGGGTCGTAGAAGCTCAGATTGCTGAACGCCCAGAAATTACCTTGGGTGACTACAAGAAAACCGTCAAGGAAGCACAAAAAGCTGCAGTGCAGGAAATTGAAGCTCGTGAAGCTGAGATTAAAAAAGCAGCTGCACAGTACGAAAAAGACAAAAAAGACGGCAAACTCAAGGTTGAGCCAGGTCACGAAGGTCATGATCACTCACCAAAACCTTTGACAGATGACCAGAAAAAAGAGATTACTCTGCAAACTATTTACCAAGGTTTACTCGAGACAGTAAAACCACAAATCCCTGAACTCTTGGTTCGTCATGAAGTAGAGTATGATCTGGACCAACTAGGACGCCAACTCCAAGCCATCCAGATGACATTTGAACAATACCTACAACGCCGCGGCATGTCTCAAGAGCAGCTCACCCAACAAATGGCGATGTCTGCACTGGGTAGAATCCAACTCGTCTTCATAATTGACGCAATCGCAGAAGCAGCAAAGCTGGAAGTTTCTGACGCAGAAGTCACCAAGTATATTGATGAAAAGGTAGATCCTTCAATAAAAGCTCAATATGGTGCTTCATCAGAATACACCAATATGATCCGCCAGACGCTCCTACGTCAAAAAGTTGCGGATTCACTGCTTGCAAACTAAGTGCTTCCCAGGCTAAACTAATAGACCAGATCTGAAGTTTTACATTGTGGTATGTATAAAATATTATAGGTCTATTTAGATCTCACTTGCTGAACCTCAGATGTATGTTGTTTAGTCGAGTGCAGTCATTGACAAATATAGGAAAATAACCTATAATATGTTGCTCAAATTAAAGATCATTTGTAGTAACAATTGCTCATGACACAATTACAACCACCACTAGCATCTCCTGCTAAGCCGAAACAAGGGCCTATCAATCCTTTTGCTCGCGCTCTTGCTGAAACTGAGCAGAATACCTACTCCCAAGTAGGTGGGGCTTCAGATGCACAATCTCCATTCAGTGACGCGCTCGCACGCACTGGCGGCCAGTTTGGAGATCTTTCCAATAACATTTCTCCTGATTTCATGAAGCAGCAACAAGAAGAACTCTTGAAGCAAAAACAGCGTGAAGCACTGCGCAAAAAACTGCATGACCAGATAAATCCTACAGAACAAACTGCACTTTTTGATGCTCGTGAGCGGGAAGTGAAGAAGCAAATTGATCAGCTACGCTCGGAGTTAAAACTCCTCGCTAAGGACGTTTCCAAGTTTGAAAAAGAAGTTGAGATGACACTTATGACCGAGGTCACTGAACCAGGCCAAAGTGGCACGTATTTCATAAACTTTTTCCATAAACTCCGCTCATTCATTATGTTGCTTCGTCAAAAGATTAAAAGCGCAAGCACTTGGATGAAAGCATCCAACGGCAAAAAGAAGAAGAAAAGCAAGCAACCTGGATTACAAATTGGCGGCTTAGCTCATGAGAAGACCAGCACTGTGCAAGATATGATGCACCATGAACGCTCAAGTACCTACGGTGGTGCATAAAAAACTGGCTGCCACGTACATGACAGCCAGCTTTATTGTAATTACTTTACTGTTGATACTGTCCCATCATAAACCTCTGAATGTATGTTGTATTTCCAATTGAAACTCCTTTCACATTCTTATCAGTCTGTAGAATTTCGTTGTCACTAGGAATCGTAACATCTGTTGCTACATTAAATCGGGACATATCTACTACCATCTTAAGGTCATGCTGCGTGCTGATGCCTGCCGCCGCAAGTTGTTCTGGGACTATTTGCTTTAAGTTTTTAGCTTCAATCACCATCTTGGTAATATACTTTGCAGTTGCATCAATCTCAAAAGTTGCAGTTAATTTTGCTGATGAAAGAATCTTTTTATCTTCTTCAATAGATTTTTTAGATGCATCTGGATTAGACTCTAATGCTTTAATATACTCGCTATTTCCAATTTCAACTTTGAATTTTTTATATGTTTTGTTATTTCTTTTGTCTTCGCCTTGGTATTCAATTGAATTTTTATCAATTGCCTTCCATAAAGCCTTATCTTCACTAAAAATACTCCCTAGGATATCAAATCCATACAATGATGCATCATTAGGTGATTCCTCATCCTTTTTTTCTAGATCACTATTATCAATTTTCAACCACTTTGATTGGGTCTGTGGTCCTTTAATATAGTTAGTTTTTTCTGAAGTAATCATTTCAACAATCACTTCTTTAGATGGATCAAGATCACTAGAAATTCTCATTTCACCCTTCATCAGATCCCCAGTACTTGTACCAGTTAAATAGCCATTTACATTATTATCTACTGTTTCAGTCACACCTGTAGGGAGCGTAATTCTTGAAGTAACATCACTTTTATATTCTGCATATAATGATGAAACTGCTGCAGTTCTATCAACAGCTACTTCGAATTCTTGGCGAGGAGACAAAAATAAATTATATTTTTTTTGTATTGAACTTATCTTTTCAGATGAAGAGCCACCATCTGCTTTGACGTATACTGTACCTACCAGTACTAGTACCAGAACTGCCACTATCAATAGACCTACTTTACTACCTGCTGTTTTTTGAGCCATATATCCTTGTTAAATATCTACTAATAGTAACTATAAATATATTCAGTGAAACATACAAGAGAGTACATATAGCTAAAATCGCTAGGTATATGTGTTATTTGAACTTTTTATAAAATTTATGTAGAAATATGATGAGCGTAAAGGGATGCAGACAAGTTTGTGATCGATATAGGACTCGAACCTATGGCCTCCACAATGTCAATGTGGCGCTCTAACCAACTGAGCTAATCGATCAAGCAGGTGAATTATACCGTACTCTTGGAAATGCAGCCAGAGGGAGGTATAGGAGTTTTTTACCGCGCTATTTACACAGCTTCTGGTATACATATTTATCACTTTGCAATTTTCGATACTTCAAGATATAATACGTAGTCTTGATATTTGTATAAAGTACTAATACTCTGTGATTCGTAAACGACCTGTTAAAGTAAAACAACAAAAAGTCTGGGTGACTGCCAATCACCAAATTCGAGTACCTGAACTTCGGGTGCTTAATGAGTTTGGCGAGATGATTGGAGTTATGTCTACTTCTGAAGCCATGGGTAGAGCTCAAGAAGTAAGCAAAGACTTGGTCATGATCAACGAACAAGCTCAGCCTCCTGTGGCTAAGATCATCGATATCAGTAAGTACAAATACCAGATACAACAAAAAGAAGCTGAAAGTCGCAAACGCGCCAAAGCTCAAGATACCAAAGAGGTCCGATTTACTCCATTTATGGGTGAAGGAGACTTTGAAGCGAGACTGAATAAGGTACTTAACTTTTTGAAAGATGGTGATAAAGTACGTCTGTCATTACAATTTAAGGGCAGAGAGATCACTAAAAAAGAGTTTGGGTACGAAATGTTCAGTCGAGTCATTCAGGCTGCAGACGAATATTCAGTAGTCGAGTCTGAACCTAAATTACTAGGCAATAAATTGCAGGCACAACTCATGCCAGCAAAAAAACATAAAAAACAAGAGCAAGAGTAACGTATGAAAAAATTCAAACAAAAAACTCGTTCAGGTGTTGCAAAACGCTTCAAAATTACTGCTACTGGAAAAGTACTGCGCCGCGCACAAAACATGCGTCACCGCCGCCGTATTAAGTCCAAAAAAGCTATCCGCGCGTACAGAAAACCAATTCAAGTTAAAGGAAAATGGGCACTCAAAGTTAAACGAATGCTCGGCCTAGCCTAAGGTCATTTAAAGGAAACTATGCCAAGAACAAAAACCGGCACAACCCGCCGCGCAAGACACAAAAAAGTCCTTAAACATAATAAGGGTTTTCGTGGTGCAAATCACAGACTCTACAAACGTGCTCATGAAGCCTACATGCACTCTGGTATGTATGCATACATCGGCCGTAAGTTACGCAAACGCGATATGCGCTCACTCTGGATTTTGCGCATCAATGCAGCATTAGCTCAAGTTGACCAAACTGTATCTTACTCAAGATTCATCAAACAACTTAAAGATGCACAAGTGGCTTTGAACCGCAAAATGCTCAGTGAATTAGCTATTGCAGATTTTACCGCCTTTACCAAGCTCGTGAAGCAGGTGGGGAAGTAAATTCTTAGTTAGATTGAACCAGAAACCCCGCCCAAACAGCGGGGTTTTTTAATAAAAGAGGAGCACGTTATTTGAGAACAGCTACTGATGCGAACTCAAGTATAGTAATACTGGCAAGCACTGTCAGGACTGCGTACAGGCTGCTACAATAAAATGATAACCGTTTGGAACTTATGACCATTAGTGAACTACAAACCGCCATCCAAGATCTAGTACAGCAACTTACTGCAGAAGCACCAGGTGTGGATGTTCGCACAAAATACTTAGGCAAAAAAGGCTTATTTAACCAACTTGCCAGAGTGTTGCCCAGCTTAGCACCTGAAGATCGTAAAACTGCTGGACAGCTCATCAATGAAGTTCGAACTCAGCTGGAAGCAACGGTACTTGAGCGTGAAAAAACTGTTGGGGCAAGCACAAACTGGGTGGATGTAACCATGCCAGGTAAAAAGCCAGCTGTTGGACATGTCCATCCAATTTCTCAAGCCATGGCTGAGATTACTAGAATTTTTGAAAAAGTCGGTTTTACCCGGGTCAGATATCCTGAAGTTGACTGGGACTGGTATGTTTTTGAAAGTCTCAACATGCCACCAGATCACCCAGCACGCGATGAGTGGGAAACATTTTTCGTGGATGTACCAGACACCACCAAGCCTGTAGAGTATGATGCCAATAACCCCCGCAAGCGACACCCCAGCTTAGTGGGCGGTAAGATGGTGCTGACCACCCATACTTCCAATGGCCAGGTTCGAGAAATGGAGCGGTTGAATAGTACTCCTCCCATCAGAATGATCAATATTGCTCGGTGTTACCGCCGTCAGCAAGATGCAACCCACACTCAGATGTTCCATCAATTTGAAGGCCTGGTTGTAGATAAGGG
Organism: bacterium; assembly: GCA_900299155.1. Taxonomy (GTDB): domain Bacteria; phylum Patescibacteriota; class Microgenomatia; order UBA1400; family PJMF01; genus OMIS01. The sequence continues at coordinate 8,248 of OMIS01000046.1, read as the reverse complement.
CATCACGATTCAACATCTCAAAGGTACTTTGGATTATTTCGCTCGTGAGTTTTATGGTCCTGGCACAAAATCACGCATTAGACCATTTCACTTTCAATTCACCGAGCCTTCATTTGAAGTAGACTTCTCTTGTCATATTTGTATGGGCACAGGCAAAGTAGGAGAGAACAAGTGTAAGTTCTGTAAATCTGGCTGGCATGAAGTGGGTGGCGCAGGTATGGTGCACCCAAACGTCTTGAAAGCAGGCGGGATTGATCCTGAAGAATATACTGGATTTGCCTTTGGCTGGGGAGTGGAGCGGACGTATACACTCAAACCTGGATTGCATATCGATGATATTCGCTTGCTCTACAGTGGCGATATGAGATTCTTGGAGCAGTTTTAAGGATTAATTTTATGAACATTCTCATCCCACATAACTGGTTACTCGAACATTTAGAAACAGCTGCATCACCAGAAGAGCTGCAACGGCTGGTTTCTTTATCAGGTCCGTCCATTGAAAGAATTTATGAACGTGAAGGTGAGCCTGTCTACGATATTGAAGTTACTACCAACAGAGTAGACTCGATGTCTGTACGTGGGATTGCGCGCGAGTCCGCAGTGATTTTGGCACAAGCCGGAGTGGCCGCAACACTCAAGCCTTCTACAATACCTACAGTTCCAAAGATTGATACGAGCGCGCAAAAAACAGATTCAACGAACCTGCCACTGCCACAGATTAAGAATAATCCTACATTCTGCAAGCGAATTATTTGTGTAGTTTTAAGTGATGTTCAACACACCGCTACACCAGATTGGATGGCCAAACGCCTCAAGCAAATTGAACAAAACGTACATGATAGTGTCATTGACATCACCAACTACATTACCCATGAGTTAGGGCATCCTTGCCACGCATTTGACTACGATAAGATTATGCAACTTGGTGGCGTAATCAATGTTGTTGAAGCTGAAAAAGGTAAAAGATTTACCACTTTAGATGGTGAAAGTTATGAAACTATTGGTGGCGAAGTAGTGTTTGAGAATGAAGTAGGTGAGATTATTGATTTACCAGCCATCAAAGGCACTGCAAATACAGCAGTAGATAACAATACCAAGCGTGTTTTATTCTGGATAGAATCACTTGACCATGAAAAAGTGCGCTTTGCTTCAATGAAGCACGCGATCAGAACCGTGGCAGCACAGTTAAATGAGAAACAAGTAGACCCATATTTAGCTGAAGCAGTCTTAGCTCGCGGAGTAGAGCTGTATCAGTCACTTTGTCACGCTACAGTGGCAAGTACTATCTTTGATGAGTTCCCTGGTGCAGAGCAAATAGCTCCAGTGCGCGTAAAGTACAGCACCTTTAATCGTTACTTGGGTATTGAGATCTCCCCTGAGGATATCAGTAGCATTTTAGAGAAACTAGGCTGTGTGGTTACATATGATCCAGATGCAACCGCCTTCACCGTGCAGCCGCCTTCATTCCGTCCTGATATTGAGATTGAGGCAGATGTAGTGGAAGAAATTGCGAGAATTTATGGCTACCACAACTTGCCAAGCACACTAATGGATACGGCAATTCCAACCAATAAACCAGAAGGCACTCGCTTTGATTTTGAGCATGCTTGCAAGCAGTTCCTTGCACATATTGGTTGGCAGGAAGTGTACACGTACTCACTCGTCAGTGAAGCAGTGGCACTACAAAGTGGAGAACCTAGTACCGCGCATCTAAAACTTCAAAATCCACTGACTGATGATCGTGTCTATCTGCGACATTCACTGATTCCTTCATTGATTGAAGTGCTCGATGCCAACCCACAACGACCTAGTTTAGGAATTTTTGAGATTGCACATGTCTACCATCCACAACCCAACAATCTACCCACTGAAGAGCTGCATCTAACAATGGTTGGACAAAAATCATACTCAGAAATTAGAGGTGACTTTGAAAGTTTGCTTCGTCAGTTTTACATCTCAGAACTTTCTATCACTGAAGTGCCGAGTGAGTTGCATCAACAAGGTGAGATAACGGTGACTACTGGAAGTGGAGAAGTACATCTTGGGACGATTACGATCTTGGAAAAGGGGAGAGTCGCATTTGATATTTTACTAACTGAGTTAGTGCGTATTTTAAAAACACATCCAACCTATCAACCACTTCCCAAAGCTGAAGCGGTTACTGAAGATCTTACCTTTTCATTACCACAACGAACGCCGATTGGGACTATGATTGAGAAGATGCACGCAGTACACAAACTCATAACTTCAATTGAAGTTGTAGATCAATATAAGCAGAACTTTACGTTCTCAATTACCTATCTAGATCCTGAAAAGTCACTTTCCAAAGATGAAGTGGAACCAATTCGCAAGCAACTAATTGCTATCGTGAATCAAACGTTCTCTGGAACTTTGGTGGGTGCTCAATCATGAAACGGTTTATCAGTAGTGTATTTGCCACTCTTATCTTTTTAGTGCCGAGTAACTTATTTTTAGTACTAAGTACTCAAAATGCATACGTCAGAGGAATTTTAGTGGACTACCTCATTCCCAAAGTTTATTTGACGGACATCGTGCTATGTGTTTTTTTTCTTGCTTCGTATTTGTATGCAGATGACAGACACACTACAAAACATCCCAGAGACTATACGAAGTGGTTACTTTGGATTGCGTGTGGGGTGTTATTCGCAGTACAAATTTTCACTCCCAATCTGTATGCGACGCTGTTTGGGATTGGGCAGCTAGTCAAAATAATTTTGCTGTACTTTTGTTTGCAAAAAGTTACTTTCGTATATAAAAGTGCACTGGTTCGTTGGGCGTTTGTAGTGACTGTATTTTTTCAAAGTTTCGTTGGGATCTTCCAGTACATACTACAAAGATCTGTCTATGGTTATTATTTTTTAGGTGAACCTGAGCTCACGTATAGCCTCGGGTTATCTCGAGAAGTTATTAATGGCACAGAGCGATTGCTACCATATGGTACCACTGCACATCCAAATATTTTAGGTGGAATACTTGCACTCTATATAGTTCTTTTATTTTCACAACTTCGGCACTTTAGTATAGGAAAGTGGTGGCAAAGAGCAGTGTACTTTTCCTCACTTTTCTTGGGGACAGCTACACTTTGGATGACGCACAGTATTTCTGCATGGCTAGCATTTTTGATTGGTATAGGAGTAATTGCATTTGGATACTTTAAACAAAATAAAGCTACTGCATCGCTGTGGAAAGAACGGCTGAAAATACCTGTTGCTGCAGCAGTAATATGTTGGATAGCCGCAAGTCTAGTAACACCAATTGTGCTGGCTAAATACGCAAATGCACAATTATTTTTACCTACTAGCTCTATTGATAGGCGAGTCATATTGCAAGAAGCAGCCATCAATATGTTGACTGCACATCCGATCATTGGAGTTGGATTGAATGAATTCACACTTCAGTTGGAAGAAGTAGCACCTTCGCGTGAGGTTATTCGATTCATTCAACCTGCGCACTCAGTACTATTACTTTGGCTTGCTGAAACAGGTGTGATAGGGCTCAGTCTGATCTTACTTTTTACCTTTAGATCATGGAAGCATTCATACAAAATTTCGATTGCCATTCTCGCACTGATACCGATCGCCATCCTAGATCATTACTTACTCACGCTCAATAGTGGGCTGCTGCTACTTGTGGTATACAGCAGTTATTTACAGCACAGCGAAACATAAAAAGAGAGCACACTCATTTAGAAAAGACATCTTTATAGACTATGGTGCAGGCGTGGGTACAACTACAAGTGGGGTAGGAGTAGGCGTGGCAGTAGGTGTTGGGGTAGGGGTAGGAGTTGGATCTGGTTTCTTCCAATCTTCGCCACCAGTACCAACTTTTACATGATTACTTTCCTTTTCTTTTCCTGATTTAGAGCGTGCTTTGGCATATAACTCGTGTTGGCCTTTTACTAGCTTTACCTTGTCCTTGTACTCATTGGTGGTAATAGTTTCCCTAACGGCACCATCAACCCAAAGCTCAATTTTTTCAATACCATCGCCAGAGTCAGCTTTAATCTCAACTTCTAGTTCTTCACCATCATATTTTTTCTCATTTTCAGGTTTTTTGATCTCAACATAAATATCTGTTTGGCCACCACCGCAATACTCAGTCGGTGGCTTGTACCTGCCATCATCCTGTCCTTGTGACCAAGCATTGATAGCATCCTGCCAGCGATTCACCCCATCTTTACTGACTGGATCATCTTCTTTCATCACGATGAACTCTTTTTCTTCATAGTCACCAGAAGCTATTTTTGCATCTGTAGCTAGTTTATTTTCACCTCTACAGAGCTTTAATTTAGTATGAATAGGATCGGCAGTATTTGGGAAGGTGCCTTTAATCACATACTCGCTGCGTTTTGCATAATCATCATGAGCAGGGTATCCAGAAACGGTATCTACTTCTACTTTTTCAATCCCAGAAGGGATAGTCCAGTCTGGAGTACCATACCGCTTGGTATCAAACGCAGCCAACATAATGTTCCGCCAAATCGGGGTAGCACCAGAAACACCTGAAGCCACTTGTTTCATAGCACTATTGTCTTTATTTCCAACCCATGCACCAACTAAAACATCTTGTGACCAACCGATTGCCCAGTTGTCACGTTGGTCGTTGGTGGTACCAGTTTTCACCGCCACGTTTGGGCTGACATTGAGGAGCGAGCGAGTGCCGAAGGCGATCGAGCGAGCATTATTATCTGACAAGATGCTATTGATCAAAAATGCTTCTTCAGATGACATCACTTGTGGTCCTGGTACATTTTTGTGTTCATAAATCACTCTGCCGTTTTTGTCTTCTACTTTCAAAATGGAGACAGGTTCAACTTTTGTACCACCGTTGGCGAATGCACTATATGCAGTCGTGGTATTGATCAAGTGAACTCCAGCACCACCCAATGCAACAGCTAGACCAAAGCGTTTTAAGTTGGCAGTACTCGGTTCAAGTGTTACAAAACCCATCTTGTATGCTTGATCTAAAAAGTTGGGGAGTCCTACAATTGCCACACCTTTGACCGCAGGAATGTTTAATGAACTACCCAGCGAGTTGCGCAGATTAACTGGTCCACGAAACTTTCCATCATAGTTCTTTGGCTCATAGGCCTTTTGTTTTTCATCTTCTACAAATTTAGTCGGCACATCAGCTAAAACACTTGCTGGGGTGTAGCCTTGTCTGAGCAACATCAAGTAAGTTACTGGCTTAATAGATGAACCTGGCTGGCGGAATCCATCCACTGCCACATTAAACTGACCATCAATCTCTTTACTATTGTAGTCTTTACTGCCCACCATAGTTAAAATCTCACCAGTTTTGGGATCCATCACCACTACTGAACCATTGGTAATGTTGGCATCTTTAACTTTTTCAATTTCGTCAAAAACAATTTGTTGTGATTTCTTTTGTAAATCTAGATCTAGAGAAGTGGTAACTTTGAAGCCCGCAGTATCTACCATATCCTCACCGTACATCTCAGCAAGTTGATTGCGGACATAAAAGACAAAATGTGGGGCTTCAATCGAAACTTCCTTGCCAGAAAATTGAATTGTTTCAAGATCAGTCAGGGCTTGTTCATAGGAAAGATCGGTCAAGTATCCATCTTCTTTCATACGGCGCAACACACCACGAGCTCTGATTTTCCAGAGTAGTTCACCATTTTCGTCAGTTTTACCAGCATATGGTGAGTAGGCACTTGGACGTTGCGGTAAACCTGCAAGAATCGCACCTTCTACTACAGTAAGCTGTGAAACTGGCTTATTAAAGTAAACCTCAGATGCGGTGCCGATACCCCAAGCAGTTCCTCCATAAGGGGCTTCATTGAGATACATTTCCAAAATTTGATCTTTAGTGAAAGTACGTTCAATCTGTAATGAGAGTACAAACTCCTTAAATTTACGGATGACACTGCGTTCATTGGTCAGCAACACATTCTTCACCAGCTGCTGAGTCAAGGTAGAACCACCGACCACACGACCACCCTTAAACACATAGTTGTAAGGGATACGAACTATCGTCATGAAGTCAAAACCTTGATGTTTGTAGAAGTCTTTATCTTCTGTGGCAATCGTGGCTTGCTTTACTGATTCAGGTACATCGGAGATTTTAATTGGTGAGCGGCGTTCATCTGCGTAAAGATCATATAAAAACTGCCCATTTCTATCCACGAGCTGCGTACTGAATCCACTTTTTCTGACAACTTCACCAGGCTTGGGAAGTTGTTTTGAATAGTACGCAAACAAAACAAAGAAACCCACAATACCCAGCGTAACCGCACCCATGAAAGCCAACGCTCCCCAACGGATCATTTTAATCCAAAAAAGCTTACGCTCTGCCTGGGACATGCGTTCTGGAATTAATCGTGATCTGCCTCTAAAAACTCTGCGTAACATAAAATCATCAAGCCATATTCTGGCTGGCGCTGTTTTGGTAACCAAGTAATTTGTAAAGTTGCTGGTGGTAGCTTTGACTTGGTCCAAAAAAGACATACCTATTAATTGTACCTGAAACGCTTCGCATGTAACCAGGAGAAAAAATTTGACAAGCGCGTTGACTGAAGCTGGAGTAATTTCAGCAGACACAACTACCGCAATCTCAGCAGATCTCACTGCTTTTCAGCCTGTGACTGGTTATCACTACAGTGCGGAGCCGTCACACCACACCTCAAGTAGTACCTGGAAGTAGTTTTCCAGCAAAGATACGGTAAAATAGGGATATGACTGAAACAGCACAGATACCATCCATTTTAACTCGAGGCGTTGAGCAAGTTGTTCCTGGCGCAGCTGCATTGGCTGAACTGATGAACAAAAAGAAAATCCGAGTCTATCTAGGTATTGATCCTACGGGGGCATTTTTAACCCTAGGTCATAGCGTTGTGTTACGAAAACTCCAGCAGTTTGCTGATGCAGGCCATGAAGTAATTATGTTGATTGGCAATGGCACGGTGCGGATCGGGGATCCGACTGGACGTGATTCTACCCGGCCACAATTGACTGATGAACAGATTACTGAAAACTTCAAAAACTGGAAAGACCAGGCCAGCAAAATTTTAGACTTTTCCAAAATTACCATTAAGTACAACGGTGATTGGCTCGACAAGCTGTCCTACGCTGACATGGTAAAACTCATGGCTCAAACTACGATTCAGCAACTTTTAGAGCGAGATATGTTCCAGGAGCGATTGAAAAAGGGTCTTCCTATTCACGGGCATGAGCTGATCTACCCATTGCTCCAGGGATATGACAGTGTGGCTATGGATGTAGATCTTGAGATCGGTGGCAGCGACCAACTCTTTAATATGTTGATGGGTCGTCACCTGCAAAAAGTCATGCATAATCGTGAAAAATGGGTTTTGACTACACCGATTATTAACGGTACAGATGGCAGAAAAATGAGCAAATCATACGGTAATTATGTGGCACTGACGGATGCGCCCAATGATATGTTTGGTAAGTTGATGTCTATTGGAGATGCCCAAATTGTAGAGTACTTTACGCTTTTGACTAATACTCCAGAACCAGAAGTGGCTGAGATCCAACAGAAAATTGCTGCAGGTGAGAATCCGATGCAGTTTAAAAAACAGCTGGCCTTCACAATTACGGAAATGTACCATGATACCGCTGCTGCTCAAGCTGCTCAAGAAAACTTCCAGAAAACGGTGCAAGAGAGAAGTGTCCCTTCAGATATCCCCGTTGTGAAAGTACCAGCAGATGCGATGACGGTGCTCGAGGTTCTGACACTTGCAGCACCAGATCAAAGTAAGAGTGAACTTCGCCGTTTAGTAGAACAAGGTGCCGTTTCTATTGTGGAACCAGAACAAAAGCTGAGTGATGCACTGGCGCAGATTGAAATACACGATGGCATGGTTATTAAACTTGGCAAGCGCCGCTACGTGCAGTTGAAAAAGTAGTCATTTAGTCAGCTACGCTCAAGTAACAACGCACCACTTGCTTGCGCAGTCGGACAGGTATAAGCTCTTCACTATGACCAGACATACCCGTGACATCATTATTAAAATTTTTGCAATTATTGCAATAATTTCCATGGTTTTTGGAAGTTTATTTGGTAGTTTATTACGATTATTCTAAAAAAGTACAGAGCTTTTGATGTATAGACTTGACACCCCAATTTCACGAGTGAAGGGTATTGGCGATTTACTCTCTGCCAAACTTGGGGAGTATGGCGTCTCCACAGTCTTTGATTTATTATTGCAACTTCCGCTTCATTATAAAGATTATTCACAATT
>OMIS01000045.1 GCA_900299155.1 bacterium | reverse complement strand
TGCTATCCCTGCCATATTCCCGCCTTTCAAAGATTACTTCTATTCTACTTTAATCTTTGTCTAGTTTATTGGGTGCAGGTCAAATAGATTTGCTATTTGTGCTAGCCCTGATGAATGTATAGCATAATTTTGAAAAGCAACAGTACAATGTATCTCTTCACTATCTACTTGTTCTACAGTAATTATTTGACTTATTTTAGCGTTTTGTTGTTGCCTAGCGGCTAGTTCTAATACTATCTGTAACCCACGTTCAGTTTGCTTAAATACAAGATATCCTTTATCAAACACTGAATCAGTTAACAGTGTCATATATCTTACTTCACCACTGGTGTCATCAAATCCAGTTTTTTGTATAAGCGAAAGTACTACAGGTTCTAAAAGTCTTAAGTATTCACCGTGGGTTAATCGAGTCTCACTACTCCGTCTATGTTCAAGTACTGCTTTGAGACCACTAACGAAGTGACCATATCCATCTGCGCTAATGAACTGATTCAAGCTCAAGTACAGAGTGGGGACCCCGTTTTCAATAGCATCTTTTGCGGCCTGAGTGATTTCTTTCAATCGAGCTTGCAGTGCAGGACATGACTCAATGAGGCGCAACAGCTCTGATTTGGAGGATGGCGGCTCTTCAAGTTCTGTTTGAGGCAAAAAAATTGTATCTATAGATGCATTACCACTTAATTTTTCTCTAACAGCCATAGCAAACCTTTACCACTAACTACATGGCAAGATTCTAAATGAACTTATGTAAAAAGTGAAGTAAGCAGCTGGCAATAGTTTCAATAAAAGAAAACTACTTTTTTACAGCAATATAGAGCATGGAAGCAGGGCCTTTAGCACTCACAACTTTGTCTTTTGCGGTACCCTTAAGGTCTGTCCAGTTCTTTCCATCCCAGGCCATAATTGTGGCATCACCTTCTTCTGATGAGCGGATAGAAACTTCTACATCACCCGCTAATGCAGCGGAAGCAGCAAGAGCATACGCTTCAGAAACAGGCGTGCCTTTGAGGTCTTTGGGATAGCCAGGACTATTAGTAACAACCGCATAGGTAACTTTGGCAAATGCAGGAGATTTTGCAGTAAACTTTGCATCTTTTGAAGAAAAGGTATCTGCCTTTGTTTTCACATTATCAAAGTAACGCCAATCATTTTTAATCGCATAGTTTTCTGCCCCAATAAATCTGGTTTTTAAACTGCCTCCAGTGACATTGGTATGATAGGAACAGGCGCCACCAGCACTACAACTGCCCATGAACCATTTTTCCTTAACTGGCAGTGACCCCAGCTCGAAGTCTCCTTGACCACCTTGCACGAGATTATCAGTAGTGTATTCAAGTTCAAACTCTGCCTTTTTGGCTTCTTTGTTTAATGCAGCTACAACCATATCGATGTTATGTCCATCGGCTTGAGGTGAAACATACATAACAGGTCTTTCTGCTACAGGTATGACGTTAACTGGCTCAACAATGCGTTTTTTTGTTGATTTTTGTTCTTCAGTAGTAGCTGGCTTCTGGTTTTTTGCTTTCCAGATCCAAACACCACCACCGATGAGTGCAAGCACGATTACTCCAATTATTGCGAATAGTACGGGTTTTTTAGGCATAAAAATCCTTCATGTCATTTCAGACAATAGTTTGTAGTGTACCTGGTTTTGCAAGCTGCTGGCTAGTAGTAATTTCCTCGAGACGTATGCAAGATTTTGTGGCAACAATTTTCCTGTAGCACCTTTGTGAAGACGTCACTGCAGACTTAAATAAACTACTTGCTGTAGATAGTCTGAGCATAGAGCGAGCTATTGGCGAGCGTGTGCGAAGGGAAATTGTTGCCATTGATTTGAGTTACTGCTTTGAGCGCAACATGCTTGGCAGTTCACTGATCGCCACCCGCACCTGCTCTGCTGTATCACGATCACGCACCGTGACAGTGTTGTCTTCTAGGGTTTGGAAGTCTACGGTAATACAGAATGGCGTTCCTGCTTCGTCTTGATAGAGGTAGCGTTTGCCGATATTTCCTCGATCATCCCAAGTGACTTTGAAGTCATTGAGCAAGTCTTTGAATAATTGATCTGCTTTCTCCACGAGCTCCGGCTTATTCTTCAAAAGTGGGAAAACAGCTGCTTCGTATGGAGCAAGTCTAGAGTTTAGCTCGAGTACCACACGGCCGCGCTCTGTATCTTCACGGTAGGCATCAAATAACACCATTAAGAATAATCTATTTACACCCACTGCTGGTTCAATAACATGTGGAATAAAGTGGCGATTGGTTTGGGGGTCAAAGTACTCTAAGTTTTCACCAGAAAGGTTTTGGTGTTGCTTCAAGTCATAATCTGTTCGATATGCAATTCCCCACAGCTCCTTCCACCCAAATGGGAAGTGATATTCCAGGTCGTAGGTGTCTTTACTGTAGTGACTACGTTCTTTGTCTGAGTGTTTGCGCCAGCGCAAGTTCTCTTCCTTGATACCCAGAGTTTTGGTGACGAAACTCCACATCGCGGTCTTCCAGTCTTCCATCAGTTGTTCCCAACTGGTGGTCTCAGGATCGAAGAAATACTCGATCTCAGCTTGCTCAAACTCAAAGGTACGGAAAACAAACTGGCCAGTGGTGACTTCGTTACGGAAGCTCTTGCCCACCTGCCCCACACCAAATGGGAGTTTCATGCGGGTTGAATCCACGACGTGTTTGAAGTCTGAGAAAATACCTTGTGCAGTTTCGCCGCGTAAGTATACTTTAGCTTTTTCACCACTCACGGCACCTATTGCTGTTTCAAAAAGCAGGTTAAATGCTTTGGGTTCGGTCAGTTCATTGCCATCAGGTGATTTGATCTTTTGATCTACAATAAAGTTGGCCATATCTGCCAAACTCATGTTTGCAGTTTCAACTTCCTGTCCCTTTTTCTCTGCCCAAGCTTCAATCAAATGATCTGCGCGGTACCGCTTGTGTGTGACTTTGTCTTCTACGAGTGGATCATTGAATGCTCCTACATGTCCAGAAGCCACCCAAGTCTGTGGATGGAGCATGATTTGTGAATCAAGACCCACCATATCAGTGCGTTTTGTAATAAACTCTCGCCACCATAAATTTTTGATGGAACGAAGTAATTCTGTGCCAAGTGGACCGTAGTCATAAGAATTAGCTAAGCCACCGTAAATCGTTGACGTTGGGTAGACAAACCCACGGCGTTTGCAGAGAGAAATAATTGTATCGAGTGTCAGTGTTGTTTCTGACATGGTCCCTTTCTTACTGCTTGGGGTAATAAAAAAGCCCCTGCAGTAGTTGTACTGCTAGGGACCCAAATGGGCGGTTCCACCCTAGTTGATATTGAGTTTTGCAGTAGATTGTATAGTTTTGCAAATACTATTTGCCTACTATATTCTCTGCGTTCAATATCCGCTTTTTACTTGAGCTCCTGGTTGCCAGACCGATCAACGCTCTCTTCACTTCTGAGTTTTTTCAAACTCAGTATCTGTATTATAGTAAGTTTTGTGGGGTTTTACAACTAAATACTCATAACTCTTGATTGGTCGTTCGGTAAGTTCTGAAACTTTATCAAGTACAGAGTCGATGCGGGTCCCGGGATCATGAAACCCTAACTGTGCCAGAATCTGCTCAAAGTGCCGGCGAATTCTTATGACATTACCTGATGCTGAGACGATTTCTTCTCGAACCGCTAAAATATCTGCAAATAAATCTTCAGGCATTTCTTCTTCTACAAAAAGCTGATCAATGATTTCTAAAAATTGATGGAGTTGCCGCATCTTAGCTAAAGATTCACGAGCAGAACCGGTTTCAGAGATAAGTGCTGCTTGCGTAAGGAGTGGTAATGAATTTGTTTGAATACAGAAGGCTTTCACAAAGTTACCTGGTTCAAGGACTGCACCCTTACTCGAGTTTAGTTTGCGGACTCCTTTAGCCACCGCCGCAATTTTGCCTTGCTCGCGTGTAAGTAGTGTCACAATTCTATCTGTTTCGCCAGTGTTGGAACGTTTGAGAATGATGCCTGAAACTGTAATCGAGCGTGCTGCCATATCCCCCAATTATAAAACGGATTTGTAATAGCGAGTTCTCAAGGTAGGAATTGCCTGCCGTGCCGAGTAAACAATAGCCGATCTACAGATGAGCTTGTTAGAAAGCCGTTTTATACACTGTATCCTTGCGTACTTCCACCTTCTCTTGACCACCTGTGACATCCATCAAGGTTTCATAGGTAGGAATACCACCTTGCTTCCAGATCTGGAGGCGGTACTCAGCAGTGTCAGTGTATGGCACTTTATAGGTAAGTTTGAGCTTGGCAGTTGAGTTCGGCTCAAGAATAAAGAAGCCATCAAAAACAGTAAATCCAGCTTCATCATAGACTTTTGGCTCAGTCGTAAAACCTTGTGCTGAGACAAGCTGGCTCCCTTCTGGTACATAGAGACGTGTCCAGTCTCTCAGGGTCGAGTTAAGACAGAGTAATCCAGCTTCTAAGTTACAGTTGTCACCTTTGCGGCTATTGGCATAGGTAATTTCAACGGTTTTTTCTACCATTCCATCTGCAGGAGCTGAAACAGTCTGGTTCACTGTATAAGAAGTGAACAGATTTGATTTTGCACCACCCAGGTTGGCATTCACTAAACCGAAGAAGTCTTTTTCATCTTCAGGTGGCAGTATTCTTCCTGCTACATTGATAGTTTCAGCCACTTTTTGTAGTTCTGCATTGGCAAAGTAAAGCTGAATATGTCTGCCTTCAAGTGCTTTAAAGCCTTCTTGGAATAATGCTGGCCACTGTTGTTTTGGTGCACCATACGCTTTGGTCAATAACTCACGCATCATTGGCCCTAAGATACCTTTGCGGTCTTGGCGAATGTATGGTGTCGGACGAGTGATAATTTCAGAAAGTGCATAAATAATTTGTGGACAGTCACACTTTGGCTCATTTTCAGCACTAAATGTACCATAGCCAGGGACTTGCACAGGTCCTAAAATTTTCATTAAAGTTTTCAAGAATTCTGTATCTACTGCGATAATACCGTCAACATCAGATGGCTCACCCTCAAGTTTAATGTACTCAGAATAGAATGTATCCATCGAAGTTTTGAAATCTGGTGAGATATTCATATCACGCAAATTCCATTTCTTTTCCGTTGTTAAGTACCGACCGAGCGCCTCTGGTATGGGCAACTTCTTTTTGAACTTTTTATCGAGTTCATAAATATCATCAGATTTTTCAGGGGTAACTTTGCCATTCTCTACATTTATGACTGCGAAGGCAGTTAAGAATCCTCCTGTAGGACGAAGCTCATTGTCATTTTGGAATAAGACCAAATACTTCATGCGCTTACCAGTTCCACCTGCAATCTCAGGCAGTTTTTCAATTACTGGTCGGTACTCAGTCATAGCAGTCACTGCTCCTGAACTAAAGTTTTGTGCTTCGACAATAAGTGGACGGATTTGTTTACCCTTAAATTCTTCGGGATATCTGTTTGCATCAATTTGTGAGAGCTCAGTTTGCACAGTTTTGAGATCAGCCGTAATTGCATCAAGTTCTGGAGTGATTTTTTGGAGTGTTTGTAAAATGATATTCAATCTATCTTCAGTGGTGCCACCTTGAAATGTCCCCTCTCCTGAGAAACCTAAAACATCTGCATATGGAGTGACTGCGTTGATGGATTTTTTAGCAGCATTTAAACCTGCATCAGCAGCGGCTAGTCCATGAAGGCCATCAGAATAGTAGGTACTGGCAATCGGGATATTTTGGTAGAAACTCAGTTGCCCATATAAGCCATTGATAGTATCCAGTTTTTGGTCCAGTTCATTTAATTTACTTTGTACTTCTAGTAAATTTTGACCTTTGAAACTCGTGTATGCTTCTCGACCAATGAGCTCAGCAGATTGAGCCTCTACCTGAATTTGTTGTACAACAGAATATGTTTTTGCAGCTACAATGCCACCAGCAGTCAGAAGAATTAGTAAAACAAGTGTAACTACAAGGGTAATTTTCTGCCAGTGTTTCCATGTTTTGCGAGTAGCTGGCTTTTGATCTACTGTTTTATTTTCTGTAACTACTTCCGCTGCTCCATCGGTAGTAGGTGAAAACTCAGCGAGGATCCGATTTTCATCTTGTTCGCTCGTTGTTTGGTGGGCAGGTTGTAATAGCATGGTGATAAGTATACCAAATTACGCAAGGAATGCGCTACCACTTAGATAACATAGCTTGTGGCGTCTTACAGAGTATCATAAAATCACGGGTAAGTGAATGGTTTTGTGCATAATCTGCGTCCATCTTGGCACGATGAGCAAAAGGGACTTCATTTCGCCCACCAGTTTGCCATGGACCAGTTATGCCTGGTTTAACAGAGAGAATTAAATCAATATACTGCTTGGTTTCAGGATACCGCTCTGATTGTTCATCAAGTTCTTTGCGAACATATGCACGTGGTCCTACCATACTCATTTCACCCTTTAGTACATTGTAGAGTTGTGGAAATTCATCAATAGTAAGTGACCGCAAGATTTTACCGAGGCGTGTGATGCGTGGATCATTTTTGATCTTCCAATCACCCTTTTTGAACTCTTCCAATAATTTTCTATCTCGCTTATGAAGTATCTCATCTGCATCTGGGACCATTGATCTGAATTTATAGAGCTTAAACTCTTTACCATTTTTACCAACTCTTCTATGAGCAAAAATAATTGGCCATCCTGAATCGAAATATATCAATACAGGTACAATAATCCAGATTGGCAAAAATAAGAAGAATAGTCCAATAGCCACAATAATATCTAGTATTCGCTTTTGCTGCTCGTATGTCATATCTTGTAGAGATGGTTACAGATACTCGTTGCGCTTCTCTTCTTTCAAACGCTCAACTAGTTTTTTTACGTCCTGACTTTGGCTCATAGGCACGATCATCAAGATTTCATCTGTATCTATAATAATCATATCACTCACACCTACGAGTGCCACTAGTCTACCATTGGTATGAATTAAGTTGGAGTTTGATTTAATTGCTAAAGTATGCTGCTTATCTTGACCGCCAATGATGACATTACCTTCTAAGTTCTTCATGCCCAAATCATAGACTACTTTCCAATCTCCAACGTCGTTCCAACCAAAGTCACCAGGGATCAAAACCAGGTTCTCGGCTTTTTCTGAGATAGCATAGTCAATTGAGATAGCTTCTGCATCTTGATAGACTGCTGGTAAACGGTCATGAAACTCTGCGGGTGTAACCTGTTCTAAACTCTGAGCTTTCTTTAATAAATCTGGTTTGTGCTGCTCAAATGATGATATCAATGCCTGAGCTGACCAGACATACATATTTGCGTTCCAGAAGTACTTACCTGTAGAAATAAAAGCTTGTGCTGTTGCAGCATTGGGCTTCTCGGTAAAACTATCTACCTTAAACAGTGTCAGTTTAGTATCAATTTTTTGAATATCACTGCCAGTTTTTATGTAGCCAAATCCAGTAGCGGGACGAGTTGGTCTGATGCCGACTGTTACCAAATCTTTACCAGTAGCAGCAACTTTCGCAGCAGCGCGCATCACGCGTACAAACTCTGCTTCATCTGTCACAACATGATCTGAAGCACAGTTAATAACTACCGCATCTTTATCTTTATTCCAGGCATAGATCGCGCCAGTTAACATCGCTAGTGCAGTGTCCTTTTTTTCTGGTTCAGCAATAATATTTTCAGGATTGATTTGTGGAAGCTGTTTTACGATTTCATCTTTGTACTTGAGATTTGTGATAACAATAATGCGCTCCCATGGTACGACTTGGGCAATTCTGTTAGCAGAAAACTGCATCATTGTCTCTGAACCTACGAGACTGAGGAATTGTTTAGGTGTTGCGTTGCGAGACTTAGGCCAAAGTCGGGTACCACCTCCACCAGCCAAAATCAGTGCAAATGTATGTTCAGTACCATTCATAATTCCTCCTCACTGCTTGATTGTACTGTGTTCTCTGTAGAATGCAAAGACGATGTTATGAAATTTTCTTACGAATTCTTCTCGAGAAAACTGCCGTGCTTTGGTAGTTATAGTTTCAGAATTAAATCTTGAATAGTCAAGTTTTTTAACTGCATCTACCAAATGTTCAAGACGCTGATCAGAAAAATAAATGGCCTCTTTCTCGTCTAAGAGAAGCTCCGCTACCCCGCTTTCAGCAGCAATGATAGTTGGCTTCCCATAAGCAGTAGCTTCAAGTGCAGTGATCCCAAAATCTTCAATTCCAGGCATAATAAATGCTTTGCACTGCATGAGGAGTATGGCTTTCTCACTGTCTGAAGTAGTTCCAAGGAAAATAATTTTCTTAGCTTGAAGCTGTGCATGTTTGAAGGCTGTAAACACATCTTCATCCTGACGTCGTATGTATGCTGCAGTACCTGCCACTTTAGTAAGTGCTGTGAACTCCCTCCCCGTCCCCGCGATGCATAGTCGTGTGTTTGTCTGGAGCGCAGCTTGAATTGCCAGATCAATCCGTTTGTATGGGACTAATCTTGAAAGACAGAGTAAGTATGGCTCAGTACTAAGCTGTTGGGATTGGGTAACGGGCACACTACTCTTTTGAGCTGCATTTGCTGGAATCTTTGTTGATGAATCAACGGGGAGATCGACTGGCGGATACAGAATATCGTCCACAGTCCGATTATAGGTGGCTGCACACCGTGTTGCTACTTGTTGTGAAATCGCCACAATATAATCAGGACGCCAAATAGCGACTTGGTCCCACCAGCGCAAGTACGTAAAAATTTGCCGCGTAATCCACCGCAATCCAGGCAGTGAAAGTAGTGAATGCTGGTTTAGAAGACTATCAGATATATCGTAGAGGTAGCGAGTGGGACTTAATAAATAACAGAGGTGCAGTTGGTGGGGTTGTGTGACTACACCTTTTACCGCACTACTGGTAATGGAGATCACAATTTCAAATTCACTTAGATCAAATTGTTCTATTGCCAGTGGTGTCAGTACATCTAAAATTTCACGCCGCTGTACGAGGGGAAACAATTTTTGCAGATAACTGAGATGCACACTTGTTTTTGTGTGCCAGTCAGTAGTCTGTGTATCCTGAATTGTAGAAAATAATTCTGCTTGCGGAAAGGCAGCCAATACCGCAGTCAATACTTGTTCAGCACCACCATATTGTGTCAATAAATGATCGTAAATTATGGCTATCCGTGGAGTTTTTGTACGCATGAGTTAGAGCTTAGCTACTACTTCAGCATAGCTGGCTAGTGTTTCTGCAGCAAGTGTATCCCAACTAAATCTTCTACGCACAACACTAGCATTTTTTTGAAGTGTAGCACGTGTGGTGGGCTTCTCAATTTCTGCTACTGCCTTTTGAAATGATTCAGCGGAATATGGATCAAAATAGACTGCGGCAGTGTCATAGACTTCATGGAAGATGGGGATATCTGATGCGATAACAGGTGTGTTAAATGCAAGTGCTTCTAAACCTGTTAAACCAAAGCCTTCAGAAAGTGATGGCTGGATCAGTGCGGTGGTAGAGGCATATTCAGTGGCCAGTGCTGCGTCGCTAATTCTGCCGCTAAAGAGTACTTGTTCAGTCAATCCCTTTTCTTCTACTTCAGCTCTGATTCGATCTTGAAATGCATTTCGTGACCCAACAATTTCTAAAACATATTCTGGCATGTTTTGTAGTGCTGTCAGTACCAATGAAATATTTTTATGTGGGTACAAGGATCCAACATAGAGTAAATGTTTTTTCTCACGCTTTATTGGTGCAACCTTTGGCGCGTATGTAGTTAACTTTGTCCCAATCCCTTCGTAGGTAACTACAACTTTTGCATCTACAGATGGATAGTATTTCTTCACTGTGTCTTTAACTGTCTGTGTAGGTACAAAGATTTTTCTGGCACGTGTGACTGCGAGCTGAGTAACAAAACGATACGCCCAGTACTTGGGCCAGTACAGCAATGGATTAAGTGTGGTGACATCCGTGCCCCGATATTCATGCCACAATAGATCGTGAATGGTTATCACAAGTGGTTTGTTGTAAAGAATCGGAACATTAAAGTGTGGAACATGTAGGAGGTCAATGTGTACGGAGTTAAAAATATCAGGGAGCACCATCTGTTCTGCAAGTGAATACTGCTGGATTGGTGCGTAGACAATTCTAATAGAACCATTGGGTGTTTTGCCAGAAAGCAACTCAGTTGCTTGAGCTTTGTCAGTACAAAAAAGCACCCAGTTATATTCCTGGGTGCTTTTTGTAACTCGTTGTACTAATTCAGAAACATACCTGCCGATACCAGCGTGTGCGATTCCGCCAAGCCGACAATCAATGCCGATGGTACGTTTCATCATATGTTAAAAAACTATTTGCGTTTCTTTGCAGTTGCTTTTTTAGCAGCTGGTTTTTTGGTACTTTGTGAAGAAATAGCTTCATCAACCATTTTTTCAAGCTCTTTGAGTTCAGCTTCGTCTACACCCATATCCATCTGAGTATCAGCACCTGCTGAGAAAGCTAAGTCCTGTTCAAGTTGCTTAATTTTCTTTGCACGTCCCATGTTGGTGACAACTGCATAAATAACATATGCAGCTGCAACGACGTAACATACAAATGGAGTGTACTCTACGGTTTTAGGAACTTCTAAAAGTTGTGCACTTGCATAAACATACTGCATTAACAGTTGTGGTAATACTATCATGGTGATAGTTGCAATGAACGTAACCATGATGGCTTCCATAACACGTTGCGTATTCATCGCACGCAAGTTTTGAATTTGAAATTGTACATAAGATTGGTTCATACCGCTCCTTTTTTAATAATAATAAAATATTGCAATAACCAGCGCACTATGCCTGGATATTGAGTTGCATAATGTTTGTCGTAATATTGTAGCATGGTATCATAAAAATGGTGACGAGTTTTACGCGCAATTTGTTTTGAAGTTCCTTTAATTCCCGATTTATATTTGTGATGAATTACAACTACACTGGGATGGTACGTAATTAAGAATCCTGCATCTCTAAAACTCTTACACCAATCTAAATCTTCGGCATACATAAAGAATCGCTCATCAAGCAAGCCAACTTGTTTTGTATACTCCATGCGTACAATCATTGCTGCCCCTGAACATGCATCAATGGTATGTATGGAATCAAGTCGTTTGTATGCAAGATGATATGCCCCAAATGTTAGTGAGTTTGGAAAAAGTTTTTCAAGTCCCATGAAGTACCACAATGAAGCAAGTGGCGTAGGTTCTCCACGGTGACACGCAGGATCTAGTTTACCATTGGTAAAAATTACTTTTGGTGTAATCACCCCCACTGTTGGATGTGATTCAAGAAAATCTAATAAAATATCAAAATTAGATTGTGGGGTGCACTCAACATCAGAGTTAAGAAGCATACAGTATTTAGCTGATGATTGCTTGAGTGCAACATTATTTCCTGCAGCAAAACCATTATTTGATTTGAGCGCAAGCAAGTTTACTTTCTTAAACTCCTTGCGGACTATTTCTATACTTTGATCGGTACTATTATTATCTACAACAGTAACACGAACTGTGTACTTAGTTTTAGAAATATAGTACTGCTGTAATGTGGTAAGCGTTTTCTTTAGCCAAAACTGGCTATTATAATTTAGAATAATTATTTCAAGATCAATCTGTGTGTTCATATCAACTTTTTTTAGCGCCGATGCGTTGATAAATTATATCAAGTTTTTGAGATATTAACTTCCAATCAAAATGTTCAGTTACATAT
>OMIS01000044.1 GCA_900299155.1 bacterium | reverse complement strand
TAATTAACTATAGGAGGCGATTACTTAATTATTCCACCACCCAGACAGACATAGTAATTTGCAATTTTTGCATAGAAGACTGCAGATTGCCCTTCTGCGACACCTTGTGTGGGTTCAGAAAGTGTGACAGCGCCCTCAACTGCTTTGTTAGAAGTGGTGTGGGTTACGTTCCCTCGTATGAGTTTTCCAGTATGGCGAATACGAATATAGAGATCTTGTAGCTCTGGTGCATCCCCAATCCAGTGTATGTCACGAACTTCAAAGGTCGTGAGGTATGTCTGAGCGCCAAACCCGACCATGAGTTGATTTTTTTCTGGAATTTTTTTGATGACATAAAACGGAGGAATATTTTCCTTTTCAAATGGTTCTCCGTCTGATCCGATCACTAGACTTTTCTTATTGACCGTGAATCCGTGTCGTTGCCCGACGGTATAAAACCACAAGCCTTGATGTTTGCCAATCACGTTACCTTTGACGTCCACCACTTCTCCTGGGTTTTCGCCAAGCCGATCTTTGAGAAACTCGTGCACATTGATATCGCCAATAAAACATATCCCTACGGAATCTTTTTTTGTAGCCACATGTAAGCCGCGCTTTTCTGCTGCAACTCTGACCTCAGGTTTGGTGTAGTCTGCAAGTGGAAAAATAATGTGTTCAAGTTGTTCTGCTTTGAGCAAATACAAAAAGTATGTTTGATCTTTGTGCTCGTCTGTAGGTATTACAAGATATTTTCTTGTCTCACTTTCATTTACTAAAGTGCCCACTTCACTATCAGAAAGTTCTGCAATTTTTGCATAATGACCTGTGGCAACGGCATCAAAACCTTGTTTCATGGCCCAGTCATAAAAGAGTCCAAACTTAATTTCTTTGTTACAAAGTACATCTGGATTTGGAGTGTGTCCCGCTTCATATTCTCTGAAAAAATACTCCACAACTTCATTTTTATACGTTTCTTTGAAATCTAAAACTTGAAAAGGAATGCCTAAACTCAGTGCTACTTTCAATGCATCTGCACGATCTTCTTCACTGCGGCAGCCAGGTGCACGCCAACATTCAAGGTAGACGCCTGTGACATCATAACCTTGTTCAACAAGTAAGTGAGCGCAAACAGAAGAGTCTACGCCACCACTCATGCCAAGTGCAACTTTCTTCTTCATAAGAGAGTATTATAACAAGAACATAGCAGTCACTGAAAAACAGTGGCGTATAAAAGAATATACTTCAGTGCGAGATTCAGGATTATGTGGGCTACCATCAAATCTACCGATTGAGCCTGTAATTATTCCATTTCTTGATACATCATCTGCTCGGGTAAGTTTATTACAGGTAAAACCAGAATTTTCAGGAAGATACCATTCCTGACCATAGCCACCTGTACGAAATACATCCCCAATTAGTATATATTCCACAATATTAGAATTTGCTCTAAAATCTGCTGTCCAGTTTACATCAGCATTCATCCAGCAACTGAGTATGATGTGCGGTTTAGTCGCATACTTTGCTAATGCTTCTAAGTAACCTAATTTTTCAACATTAGATTATTGATTAGTTTTACCTTTTTCTTCCCAATCCTTTATGTCTGTTGCCACTATTTGTAACTTGCCTTGACTATATTCAGAAAGAAAGTGCGACAACCTTCCGTCTCCTGCCCCAACCTCAAGAATTGGTAGATTTCTATGAAGTAAATAATCACCAAGAGTTGTAATAAATTCTTGTGTATATACCTGATAATTATTAAGTTGGAACTGAGTCTTTGTAAAAAGTGGGCACACCCAAGGATATTCTTTACTATCGGTAGGTAGACTGATACTTATAGGAAAAGCAGCTTGTAGTTCCGTAACACTCGGAAGATATAAAGGGTTTAAGATTGTTCCAGGAAGTGAAGTATGCATAGTCTCTGTATGCTAGTTGATAGTTCACCAAAAGTCATGTAAGTGATTATTAATAGATTATTTCTTGAAATTTGATTGATACTGGAAGCATATTGGCTGCTTGAAGGTCATTTTGATATCCTGCTGGGTGTACATAGAATAATGATAGAGCATTATTTTGTATACCAAAAAAAGCAACTACACCATCAGCATCTAGTATAACTGATGTATGTAGAGCTGTATCTTTAGTAGGTTGTGGAACATACCCAAATCGTAACTTATAATCAAGATTACCAAAGGTATTAATAACACCAAATTCATTCCTTG
Organism: bacterium; assembly: GCA_900299155.1. Classification (GTDB taxonomy): domain Bacteria; phylum Patescibacteriota; class Microgenomatia; order UBA1400; family PJMF01; genus OMIS01. Next base: position 18,621 of record OMIS01000044.1, on the reverse strand, counting down.
TTCTTCCAGCAGATATAGAACTACACTTTTTTTCAAGTGACCATCCTAAAAATGCATAATCTAGTAATGCTCCAATTGATGATCTCCCACCTGGAAAAATATCTAATCGGTCATTAGCTCTAAATGCAATACTGGAGTGATTATTCTCAGGGTTATGAGTAAAAATTAATGAAGCAACTAGTTTTTCAGCTTGATGGATAAAGATACTATATACTTCTTTCCTTTGATCCATTTTGAGGTTAAACCATTCTAGAGTAGCTAGTATCTCATAAGAATGTTCAGCCATTTTATCTGCGTAATATGGAAGCCAAGCAGCGAAATCTTTTTTTGACATTTGTGAAATTCTTTGCTCGAGCCCATGTTCAGTTTTTAATTCAAAATTTCTTCTCAAAAAACTGCGTAAGGATTTGCTCTTAATTTCACTTAATAAATCAGCAGTTTGGTATGGAAAAAACCAACTAATTTTTTCAGGTCTTTGAATAGAATGTGGTTGAAGGTCAAATAATTTCATATTTGTATCACTTTATAAGAAATAGTAGGCACAAGATATTGTTTTAATTGCTCTTCTGTAAGTGGTGTCTTTGTGAGTATACATAACGCAGGAATAAGCGGTTGATCTAGTTTTTCCCCATAAAATAGCACGGGTTTCTCGGGGTTCTCCGGAAGGGGTACAGAGTGTGTTACTTCTTCTGTTTCACTAAGTACTGGAACATAAAAATTAGTTTTAAATTCAAGATAGCCTAGTGTTGTTTCTACGCCAAATGCGTTGTAAGAACGCCCTCCACTTATAGTCTCAAAACCATTGGTACAAGCATATTTGAGGTACATATAATCTATGACAGAACCGAGCGAACTATTCGATTGTGATGAAAGTGAGATAAAATCGCTTGCTTTATAAGCAAAGCTAATAAACTTTTTAGCTGTTTGAACTGCTATTCCACTACCCACAAGTTTGGTGTCTTTTCTGAAGAAGATTCCTACAACTTCTTTACCTTCAGCTATTTTTTTCTCATACCAATCTGGTTTGGCAAGTAAATCATGGTTCAGTAATTTCATGTGTTGTTCATAAAATGGAAGCCATTCCGCATATTCTTGTACAGAAATAGGTTTTATATCCCAGGTAATTCCTTGTTCAGCAAGTAAGTTCTCAGCCTTTGTCAGAAATTTCCGTAATGACTTACTGCGTAAACTACTAATAATATCTGTGCGATTGCCATCAAAAATCCATTGAACACGTTTTCGCCGAATGAGTTCCAGAGGGGCGAGGTCATAGAATGCTTGCATATTTATATCCACCTTGCAACTCTGTTATGTACTGTTTAGAGAATGTTGGTGTAACTAAAACCGACATTTATACTTTCTTTAGCTCTGGGAACATAACATACACAAATTCTCGATCAGTATAGCGTCGTTGACCTTCATAGGGGAACTCATGGATACAAAGTCCAGGTGAACTATTTATTTCTACGATGATATATGTATCAGGAGTTTGAGCAGTAGTTATATCGGTGCTCATGAAATCTACACCTGCAAAACCAAGTCCTGGAATAGCATTTACAGCTTGTACTGCAATTTCCTTCACAGAAGGATGTACTAAATCTGTCATATCAATGCTATCACCACCTTGCATAATGTTAGAAACAGAGCGAAGCTGTACGTGTTGTCTCGCAGTGGGCACAGATTCTAAGGTTAAATTTTGTTTTTTGAGGTTTTCTAAAAGATCTGCATCAATTTCAATAATAAATAATGCAAAGTCCAGAGTTTTTCCTCTTCTTGGATCACTATTCTTTGCATCGATCAATTGCTGTACAGTTGAAACACCATCACCTTTTACATTGGCTGGTATACGATGAATAATACCCACTACTTTTTCTCGTGTGGTTAGAACTCGATATTCTTTACCACTAAATTGTTCTTCCACAATAACACCTGAATCATCTTCAGTTGAAAACTCCATTGCTTGCTTTATTGCGGCTCTATAGCGTGTTTCATCTGAAACATTCATCATAATAGCTTTGCCTTGTAGCCCATGTGAAGGTTTAACCACTACTGGTTTTTGTAATGCCTCAAATACTTCCATCCAGTATGCTTCAGAATCTGTTCTCTCAATTTTGAAACCATTGGCTACATGGACACCTGCATCGCGTAATAAACTATTGGTTGTACCTTTATCTAAGCAAGCAGAAAAACCAACGTCAGTTGTTTCAGAAGAAATCTGATATCGGAAATATTTTTTTGTATTGTTATACGTAAGCTCTAAAATACGTGTACCTGGTATTGATTTCCAAGTTACACCAAGTGCTTCAGCTTGTTCTAGAATCAACTTTGTACTTAAGGGAATCACTTCTGTAGTGAGTCCTGTAACTCGACGTAAGTTATGTACAAAATGTTTGTTATCTTGCATATGCCTCCATAAGCATGGTTAAAATTATTTTAGCTATATTCTGAGGTTTTCCTTGCATGGGAAAGTGATGCATGCGAAGTCCTGGCGATGCATTCACCTCAATTACGCCAGCATTTTGCTGAGAAGTAATAGGTTGCTCAAGTGTCTGACACATGATATCAATTCCAATGACATTGAGGTCACAGGCTTTGGCAATTTTTTCAAATAATTCACGATTTTCTGCACAGACAGTATCGGTGACATCCCACGCTTCACCACCAGTAGAAAGGTTGGCAGTCTTGCGCAAAAACACTTCTCTTCCTGCTTCAGGGATGCTTTCGGGAGTTATATTTTGTTCTGCTAAATATTCAAGAACGAGTTCGTCAATCTCGATCAAACTTAAATTATTTTCGTGTCCACTGCCTCGCCATGGGTGTGTGTTTTTCTCTGCAACAAGCTCGGTAATGGTGTGTGTCCCATCGCCAGTTACAAAGGCAGGTTTGCGGAATGCTGCGGCAATGAATTTATAATCCACACAGACAATTCTGTATTCTGTGCCTTGGAGCATCTCTTCAAAAATCACGCGCTTACCATACTCGGTAAATAGCTGCGTGGCTTCTTCGATGGACTTGATACCAACGTGCACGCCTCTGCCATGACGATCATCCACAGGTTTCATCACCAGTGGAAAGGTAAGTTGAGAAAGTTGTGGTAGTTCAGTAGTATTTGAGATTGCCAGACCACGAGCTGTGGGTAGTCCAAAATGTTGCAAAACAGACTTTGTCAGTGGTTTATAGTCAGCAATAGTTTTACCAACAGAAGATTGTAGTGAAGTGCGTGAACCACGGACGTACCAAGATTTTCCTTGGTATTCCATTAAAATAGTTTCGTCGTCACCAAACGTAGTACACTTGATGCCCCGAGCTTGAGCTTCTTGGTACATGATGCGGGAACTAGCATTGAGTTTTGGCATACTGCTCCTCTATTTTATCGTACTAGATACGGTGTCAGTTCACTAAAATGATTGACTGCACCAATCTCAGAAATCATCGCATAGTATACTTCCATGTCATCAAAAAAACTCGGGAAAAGTAAGTTCTCATGTTTTGCTTGCGGAGCTAATTCTGCGATTTGTTCAAGCCCAATTCTCCCCAAGTATAGTTGGCGGGGGTCATTCTTTTGATTGATAATCCAATCCCATACTTGAATTGTACCCTCCAAGTAGCAAACTTCTTTGGTCATTCCACCTGGCTGGCTAGTGTCACGTAATCCACGCTTTACTTTTACTGCAACATTCCAGCTCGTCCCCTCTTCAAAATTATGTGAACGGAGTGTTTCAAAAACTTCTCTAAATGAACCGCGCTGTGCGATCCAAGTAGCTAAATACGAACAAAAAGATTTGCGAAGTAACTTATCTTCTCTAAACAAAAAAGTGTGCAAGTTTGCGAGTCCTTCTTCAGTACGGCGAATAATCGTATCGGGGAAAATCTGCGTCGCCCATGGCTGCTGCAAGTTATTATGCAACCGTAAAATATGTGTTTCCAGTTCGTGGCGCATTAATCCTAAAAACTGGGAATGAGAATAGGTTATCGGTAGTTGGAAATAGATATTCCCTGGTAATACTCGACATCGGGAAACATATGATGCAGAAAAATGAGCTTTGAGTGGCACTGTGAGGTGTTGCTTGGCATTAAAGGCATCAATCACTGTTTGAATTTCTTCAATAGAAATAATGTCATTGGGATCTTTATGTAGTGATCGTGTTTGAGGGAGCATCTGCACTGCGTACTGATACAACCTCTCTTGAGGTTTGCCCCACTGTACTAACTCAGCTGGATCGATATCCTGAGCATACTGAAACTGCGGGTTGTAGGTACGACTTGCGAAGAATTTTTCTTTTTCTTCCAGTAAATTAGCTGGTGCAGTCTTAGCAATTATTTTACTCATTTTCTCCTACGACAAAACCAGAAAGATCATTACGTCCAATTTCTACTTTATAGGGTGATTTATCGAGCCGCTTTAAGACTACCATACCTGTCTTGATTTTTCGTGAACGAATTTTAATTTGTACTTCAATTACTGGTGCTTTTGTTTCATCTTTTTCACTCTGGTACCAGAGTAAATCTTCCACTTGTACCAGACCAAAATTTTCAGCAAGCTGGCGTGAGATCGCACTGCGGTAACGGCCTGTGTTCATTAATGCCTCAACTTCATTGGCATGCTTTGAATTTTCTTTTATGTCATCATAGACGGTAATTTTTTCTCTAAATGGCAAAATAATTAACCCATCTTCAGCTTTAATTTTATCGGCAAAACTTTCTGCAAACAGTGTCATGCCGATGCGCACGCCGTGATCAGCATTTAAAACATTCAAGTCACGGACGCGCTCAAGTCTGCGGCGGAGTCCTGCACGGTTGGCTAATTGGATGGAAAGCCCAGGATTGGCGTTGAGTTCAACGACCATTGGTCCTTTTTCTTCACTCATGAAAAGATCTACTCCACAAAATGACAGTCCAGCAGCATCGGATGCTTCAACTGCAGTTTGTAATGTTTTTTTCCAAAATGGCAGTCTCAGTCCATTCAGTTTGCGCTTACTATCTGGCAAAAACTGGATTGGTCTGCCTTCCCCAGTAATTGCATAGGTAGTTATTCCCGTTGCAATGTCCACCCCCACTCCCAGTGCGCCTTGATGTAGGTTTGCACGGCCTTGTGATTCTTTGGTAGGCAAACGCAGCATAGCCATAACTGGGACATGGTTATACACAATGACACGGACATCTGGGGTGCCTTGGAATGCATACTTATCAAACGTAGAGTGGATAGGGACACGCTCTTCCACAATCACTTGATGGTTCGTGCCATAGGTACTGTATTGACCTGCTAAAATATCTGAACAGTGAAGTTTTATTTCTTCTAATGTCCAGTTCTGATTCTGTGTATCTATCCAGACTTCTTTGTTTTCAATTTTCTTGCGAAAAACTGCCACACCTTTTCCTGCATTTCCATTGGTGGGCTTGATAACAAAGTTTTTCTCAAGTGTGTGCCACTCAAATTCATTGACATCTTCAATAGAAGTTAGTACGCCGTAAATTAGTGCCGTCCCAATATTTTTATTGGCCAGCAATACCTTGGTGGCGTATTTTGAACTACAAAATGCTTTTGCGGTTCCACTATTGAGTGAAACATATTCTTGCTGGCGAGCATTCATTCCCAATATATCGTGTGCTTTGACCATAGGGTTATTGTTCCATGATGGAACGGAATCTAATATACTCGAGTAATCTCAACCCTGAGTACTTACCCGTAAGGATGTTGAAGAGTGCTACCCCAATCACCGTGAGCTCAGGATTTAAGAGCACTGCTTTTTGGAGTGGCTCCCAGCCAATGAGTAATGAACAAACTGTAGCGATCAATAACGTTTCAATCGTTAATTGAAATGCTTGGTTTCTAGTGCTGGAAAGTTGTGTCTCCATGAAGTTCTCAATGAGCAAGATAATAATTAAGAGTGGGAAAATATTCAGTGTTAGGAACGTATTAAATCCTGTGTATGAAGCTAAAATGAGCAGACACAAAATAAATAAAGACACTCCCCACAGCAGTAGTGCAGTGCGAGGCAGATACTGTAGTTTTAATTTTTGTAATGGTGCACGCAACAACATTGTGGCGAGTAATACTGCCGTAAAAACCACAACTCCTGTGCTGATCCCTGTGGAAGCAAATGCCACAGAAAGTACCGCAGGAATGTAAATTCCAAAGCCTTGTAAGCCAATTAAGTGACGTGATGCAGAAATGACGGCGGTGATGATAGGAAACAGAATGATCAAGACTACGATGTTGGCAGGGAGTCCACGATCAATTGCTCCGCGGATACCGTGCTGGAGAACATTATGCCAGCTCAATGCTGCAACTGGATGTTCATCCAAGAAACTAACTAACTTACTTTTCTGCACTCCACTAGTTTCAGTAATATCTTTATCTTTTTTATCTTGAATAATCTGCTCTACTTGTTGTGCAGAAGGTGATGCAGTGGCAGCACTCATGGAAGCATCTGCACTTGCTGAAGCCTCAAGAAGCACTTCACCTTGCACTGGTGCTAGTTTAGTAGTGGTGCTAGTACTTGGTCGTGTAGTAGGAAGTGCAGTAGTACGAGTGGTTTGTGCGAATACTGGTCTAGGATAAACGCTAGCAATCAGCGCAAAAAAAGTGGTGACTATAGCAAGAGTGCACAGAAGATGTTTCATAGAGATGTATTATACTCTGTTAGATGAGTTTTTTGGCAACAGACATCAAAAAACCAAGTGCGAACGAAATCAGCATAATAGAGAAAAATTGATTGAAGTAGATGCCGAAAATTACCATAGGAGTGATCGTAAAACCAGGCACAAGGTATAGTGCGGCATAGAGTAAAAGTGTATTGATAACTGTTGAGAAAAATCCTAAGGTAACGATGTTTATAGGAAGTAACAGTATATTGAGAAGCGGACGGATCAGACTAAATAAAATAGTAATGACAATGCTGGCAATCAGCAGTGTCACCCAGTTCAAAATATTGACGGTGGGTAGTAGCCATGCCAAAAGTAAGAGAACGAGTGCAGTGCGGATAATTGGACGGAACATAATTCTAGTATATCGGGTTTTGTATTTTCATACACCTACTAAGGTGTGTTGAGCGAACGTCACAGTCGTTAAAGAAAGTAAAGAACTATGTATAGTGAGCTCATCAAGGCAGGAACTGTACGCCTGCCGTCACTTGATTAGGTGTATGAAAATACTGAACCTACTCAAACATTGCCTTCAATTTTCTGCGGCTAAACTGCTTTTTAGAGAATCGATGTGCCTCGTCTCTGCCCTTTTGAATCAATCTGAGTGCAGGATGAGTTTCAGGTAATTTTATAATATGGTACTGAAGTTTCTCTAGTTTGCTGGCATCCTGATCTAGTTTGGTTGTCCAGTGAACGTGTGGAATGATAATACGATCAGGATCTTTGGCAATGCTAATCACAGGGCACTCCCACTGCCAAACTGAAAGTGCTGCGCGAAGCTGCCCCTTTCCTCCATCAATTACCACTAGACTTGGTTTCCCCCACTCAGCATGATTTTGGCGTCGGAGCAAAGCTTCTTTCATCATGTGATAATCATTGGGAGTATTGAGCGTGCGAATATTAAACAATCGGTACTCACTGTTGTCCATCTCGCCTTGTATGGTAGTTACCATCGCTACTGCCGCCTGTTGTCCGCTGATATTGCTGACATCATATGTCTCTATACGTTTAATCTCATAACTGGCTGGAACTGCCTGATATGTGTGGAGCAGTTTGCGCAAATATATGAGCTGATCTTCCACTTCATTTGAAGAAAGTGAGACTGAGGAAACAAGGTCCGGTTTAAGAGTGTATTTTTTACTGGTAACTTCTTTAATCAGATTGATTTGGTTGCGGGCAGTTGCAGCTTTCTCATATTTTTGCTGCTCAGAATATCGTAGCATATCTTGCTTCAAACCATCCAAAACTTCTTTAGTTTTTCCGCGCAAAAATAACAGTAATGCTTGAATATTTTCGTTGTATTCTTCTACAGAAATTTGCCCTACACATGCTCCAGAACAGAGTCGTATATGGTAGTAAAAACAAGGCTTTTTCACTTCACTTTTCTGTGCTGAAGTGGGGTTACTACACCAACAAAAAATGCTCCGCGCGATCTGTAACACTTCACGAACTTTGTACGCACTGGGAAATGGACCAATTACAGTGCCCGGTAAATGATAGGAAATGATTTCCTTTTTTCTCACTGTTTCTACTCGAGGAAACTTTTCCTTTGTGATGTGAATGTATAACGCGCTTTTATCATCTTTGAGAGCTACATTAAATTGAGGTAAGTAGGTGCGGATTAATTCTGCTTCAACTAGTAATGCTTCAAGCTCACTTTCTAAAATTTTGAACTTTACTTCTTTGGCGGTCATCACCATTTGGTGAATGCGATTGGAAAGTTTTTTTGTGTATGAATACGAAGTGACACGTCGTTTGAGATTCTTAGCTTTACCAACGTACAGAACCTTACCGTTTTCGTCTAAAAACCAGTACACTCCCGGCTCCAAGGGCAAAGATGACAACACCGCTGACCACGCCAAAGATGACGTTCGGGTCTTTGAACGGCGCGAGGATTTGATTTCTGGCGGTGAGTTCTTGGTTTGACTCATAAATTTTACCAACTTCTGGTGCAGTTACTGCGATTGTGACCGGTGCCGTACGCACAACGTTCCAATTTTTTGTACTCAACTGCACCGGGATTTCTATCGTCTGATATGGCAATATCGCTGTATATGCCAGTGGTTCATACTGAATTTGAACGTCTGCTTCAGTCGTCGTGAGTGCAGTGTCTATATCGTACCATGCTTGACCAGTTTTGTTAGTAAGTTGGAGTGTGTAGGATCCTGGCACTTGCACGCCACCCACAGTACTTGGTCCAAACGCAACTGCGATATCTGGTTTTATGTTGGGAAAGTTCTGTTCAAACTCTACTTCTACATCCTTTGTGTCTCCAGTTTTTAGATTATATGCACCTGCAGGTGCAGGCATTGTACTTGAAGTTCCATTGATGGCAAAAACAATATGATTTAAGTCAAATTGATGGAAATAATCTACTCCGCCTGTAGTATCTTCCCATGTCGGGTCTACTGGTTGCCAGTATCCCAGCTCAGGATTAAAAAATTCTGGCCAAGCGTGCAAAATGTCACCATGTAAACTAAGTGGTCGCAGTTGTGTATTGGGGGTATAGGCGTAGCCCGTTAATCTGCGTGCTGGTACATTGGCAGCTCGACTCATGGCCACAAAGGTATCGGTAAACTCTTGGCAAACTGCATTGTCAGGCTCTTCGAGTGCTGCCGCAGCGCCCATCCGCGTGACTGTATCTTGTTGTGCCACAGTGTACGAGTATGAAAGTGTATCAACAATGTGATGATAGATAGTTTCAGGGGTGCTAAATTGAGCAACCGCGTTTCTAATCACCGAATTATTTGTTTCCCAATATTTGAGACTTTTTAAATGTTCTGCTTTAGGCTGAATTATTGGAGTCTTTTTATTTGGCTCAAGCATAACTTTGCTAATAGCTGTCAAATACACAGGCAGTTCAGATTGTGGTGGGACTGAATATGTGGCAATCCAGTTCCCATCTTCATCAATTTTTATATTGTTAGTTGGAGGATCAAGTGAGATAAAATGCATTTTTTGAAATGTAGTATCGGGTGGCAAGGCAACTTGTGCTACACCTGGACTCGAGCTTTCATTTTCTAAGTTATATCTCAGTGTCAACTTGTAGTATTGTTCGGAACCAAAAAAAGCTGAGATTGAGTTTTGACCAGGATTATCAATGGTGGTTATAAATGATTTTCCATCAAAGGTAACAGCCGTATATTGTGGCGAAATACGAGTGGCTCTCCCAAACTGTACTGGTGTTTTTAATACTACTTTTCTTGAAGAATAGTTTTCGGAACTAGAAAAAGGTGGAATATGAACTTCCATAACTTTGCCAGCTACAACTGCGATATCTGCTGTTTGATATGAAATTGCGAAACTACGTTTTTTGCCCTGTCCCACTACTTCATCAGGAAAGACAATTTTAATCGAGTTGGTATTTTCATCAGAAGAAAGTTGGGGTTCAATTTTTTCTTTATTATAGGTAACTGCAATGTTTGTAATAGTGGTGGAGTGCAGCTGAATCCCATATTCTTTTAAAAATGTCGTGGGTGAGTTATTGGTGACGGTAAAACTATGCGTGACGGTAGTGATTCCCTTTTCACTAACTTCATATGTGGTTTCCAGTGAAGTAGAAAATGGTTTCGTAAGATCAACTACTGCTGGTTCAGGTGTAGGAGTGGGTGTTGGTTTAGGCGATGGACTGGGCCTTGGTGAGGTGCTTGGTTGTGGCGAAGATTTTTGAGTTTGCTGAGCTGATCGGGTAGCAGTAGTGGCAGTAGGAGTAGCGGCCGCCGTTACGGCTAGCGCATAAGGAGTAAATAATAGGAGAAATCCCAGACAGAATGCTCTACACAATTTCCTCATCTAATCATTATAACGGAAGTTGGTGGTAATTGGATAATTACTTCGCTGATGTGCGCTCTGTTTACGCTGCTTGAGCCTCAAACTCTTCTTTAAGGAATTTCCCTGTATGAGTTTCTGCATCACGAGCAAGTTGCTGTGGTGTACCTGTGGCGATAATTTCACCACCACCATTGCCACCTTCAGGACCTAAATCAATGATCCAGTCTGCATTTTTAATCACATCTAAATTATGTTCAATCACAATTACGGTATTATTTTGAGCAACAAGTTGTTCCAAAACAGAAAGTAGTTTTTGCACATCCGCAAAATGCAATCCTGTCGTAGGTTCATCAAGTAAATACACTACATGTTCAAAACTGCGGGTAGAAAGTTCTTTAGCAAGCTTCACGCGCTGCGCTTCGCCACCAGAAAGTGTCGGTGCTGGCTGTCCAAGTTTAATATAGCCAAGTCCCACAGCTTGCAGTGTGTCCAATTTTTTACCCAAGGTGCTATTTCCTTTGAAAAATTCTGCAGCTTCATCAACGGTCATGTCCAAGATCTCACTGATATTTTTTCCTTTGTATTGAACTTCTAAAGTTTCTTGGTTGTATCGTTTGCCTTTGCAGACATCACAGGTAACGTAGACATCTGGTAAAAACTGCATTTCAATCTTAATTTGTCCATCACCCTGGCATGCTTCACAGCGTCCCCCCTTTACGTTAAAACTAAACCGACCTGATTGAAAACCGCGTACCTTGGCATCTTGTGTTTGAGTAAATAGGGTACGGATATAATCAAAAATTTTGGTGTAGGTTGCGGGGTTAGAACGGGGTGTTTTTCCAATTGGACTTTGATCAATTAAAGTGACTCTACGGACACCTTCTGGCACGGAAATACTTTCAATGGAACCACCCATGCCGTCGGTAGTTTTTCCTAAATGCTTGTTGAGATGATAGTAGAGTGTCTCGTACAGCAGTGTGGACTTTCCTGAACCAGAAACACCCGCAATACACACTAATTTATTCAGGGGGAACTCTACGTCAACGCTCTTAAGATTATGATGTTTTGCACCAGAAATTCTAATTGATTGTGCTTTACTGGTATTGACTTCATCAACGGACACATACTGGCGTTCTGTAACTGGTTTCGTCTCACGAAGTACATCCTTTTTACGACTTAAATACTTACCAGTGATGGATTTGCTGTTTTTCATTAATTCCTGCGGATTCCCTGCAGCAATTATTTTTCCTCCATGTTGCCCTGCCCCTGGGCCGAAGTCCAAGATATGGTCTGCGGCTAGCATCACATCACGATCATGTTCTACGACCACAACGGTGTTGCCTTTTTCTTGCAAATTTTTCAGGGTTTCAATTAATCTGCGGTTATCACGTTGGTGCAATCCAATGGTAGGCTCATCCAAAATATAGAGTACTCCAGTCAAACCTGTCCCAATTTGAGATGCCAATCTAATACGTTGTGCTTCTCCACCTGCGAGCGTAGAAGCTTCTCGATTTAAGGTTAAATAATTCAAACCCACTGAAACTAAGAAGTTTAGGCGGGTGACGATCTCTCGTAAAATGGAATCAGCAATTTGTGCTTCTTTTTCTGAAATCAAATTACTCTCTTGTAGTTTTTCATGCCAATGATAGCACTCATCTATTGGAAGCTGTGTAACTTGCGCAATGTTGAACCCATCAATTTTTACCGCGAGTGGCTCTGCTTTTAATCTGTCACCTTTGCACAACGGACAGAGCTGGCGATTCATAAACTGCTCGATTTCCGTACGGATATATGGAGAGTCTGTTTCGTTGTACCGACGTTCTAGGTTGGTGACAAAACCTTCAAACTTTTCTTGAATGCTCGTTTCTTTACCAAACCGATTCTCTCCATGCACAGTATAGACTTTGTCTGAGCCGTACAACAACATTTGCTGAACTGCTTCAGGCATTTCTTCAAAGGTAGTTTTGCGGAAATCTACTCCCGCATCTTCAGCCACAGTTTGTACTAAGCGTGTCCACCAAGAATCAGCACTTAAGACGCGCGCAAATGGTATGACTGCACCTTCACTTAATGTGAGTGCTGGCGCAATCATTTTGGCGACGTCAATTTTTAAGAGTGAGCCTAATCCGTTACAGGTCTCACACGCACCTTGTGGGGAGTTAAATGAAAATAGTCGCGGCTCTAATTCTGTAAATGAACGACCACAATTACTACATGCTAATTTTTCACTAAAGATTTGATCTTCAGTATCTTCAGGATTATCTGGGAACGTAATGGTTTGGTCATTCACATATGAGATCGTGGCCATGCCTTCAGAAAGTTTGAGTGCTTCTTCAATTGATTGGTTTAATCTACTGCGCAAAGTTTTCAGTTCAGCATCATCTTTCAATTGTTCTTTAGAAATAACAACACGATCAATGACAATGTCAACATCATGTTTATTGTTCTTTAGCAAACTAAAGTTTTGCGAAAGATCAAACATTTCTCCATCAATTCTTACGCGTGAGTATCCCTTCTTCTGTAAGTTTTGAAACAATCCTTGGAATTCACCTTTGCGACCTTGCACAATTGGAGATAATAATAATAACCGTGCTGGTCTTCCTTGTGCGCGCACTTCAGTATCAGAAAGTACTTTGGAAACGATCTCATCAATTGATTGGGTTGAAACTGGGATCCCGCAATCAGGACAATATTGATGGCCAATGCGTGCAAATAGCAACCGCAAGTAGTCGTAAATTTCAGTGATCGTGCCTACTGTGGAGCGTGGGTTATGTGAGGTGGTTTTTTGATCAATAGAAATGGCTGGTGAAAGACCTTCAATGTGATCAACATCAGGTTTCTGCATCACTCCCAGAAATTGGCGAGCGTAAGAAGAGAGACTTTCCACATAGCGGCGTTGCCCTTCTGCATACAGCGTGTCAAATGCGAGTGAACTTTTGCCACTACCAGAAAGCCCTGTAAAAACAATCAATTTATTCTTGGGAATTTCCACAGAAATATCTTTAAGATTGTGTTCGCGTGCGCCAGTAATTGTAATTGTATCTTGTGTACTCATAGTGTGGTTTTGGTTTCTCCAGCAATAAAAATCAACGGCTGGATCAAAAATACCTGAGCCCATTAGTATAGCTTACTTTCGGTAAAATTTCGAGCCTAAGAAGTGGGGGACACGTACCTATTGAAGCGGTTGAATTGGCGTGTCTGAATCACTAGGTTTTCTAAATAAACCCCTGCATGAATATTTGAGCCTCCTACTAGAAGCTACTCCAACTTCCCGATGCTATCTCGTAAAATTGCAGCCAGCTCGAAGTCCATATCATAGGCAGCCTTAAGCATTCTGCGGCGCAGTTTGGCAGCGAGTCGTTGCTTATCACTTGGAGTTAAATCAGCAGCTTGAATGGCATTTAAGTCAATTTGCTCAGTTTTAGTTAAATGCACAATCAGTGGCTCTGGTTCATCACTTCCCTTTTTCTTGCCACTTCGTTTGCCAGTACTGTCCACTTCCTCTTCATCCTTCTTCTCAATCATCCGTTCACGCAGTGGCTTGTTAATACCTTGTGGAGTGATGCCGTGCTCAGCATTAAATTCAAGTTGAATTACTCTGCGGCGCTGACTTTCCATAATCGCTGCCTTCATAGATTTTGTCAGCACATCTGCATATAAAATTACTTGTCCATCTTGGTGCCGCGCCGCCCGTCCCATGGTTTGAATCAATGATGTTCGGGAGCGTAAAAAGCCTTCTTTGTCTGCATCTAAAATGGCCACTAAAGAAACTTCAGGTAAATCTAAACCTTCTCTCAACAAGTTAATTCCCACCAGCACATCGTACTCTCCTCTTCGCAAATCATCTAAAATATCTGAACGCTCTAACGTTTCAATATCAGAATGTAAATATGCCACTTTAGGATACTGAAGTGCTTCAATATCAGGAAGCGGAGTAAGGTGTTGTGTGGCATTCAAAAGTTCATCAGGAATTTTTCCAATTTCCATATCTTCAACTGGCAGTAATCCATCTTTCAGCAAAATACTTTCACTGGTATCTTGTTCTTTCTGTTGCGCAATTTGTTCTAATCGCTCCTCAACCAATCGTTTAATTTTTTCTGGGTCATTCAAATATTCAGTCAGTGCTTCAGCCATTCGTTTCGTCAGTGTCGTAACGAGTGTACGCTGGCCAATATTTTTACGCGCAATAACTTCTACCACCAAATCTTCAATTTGTTTTATAGTGGGTCGAATAACAATTGGAGGATCAACAAGGCCAGTTGGGCGGATCAGTTGTTCTACAGTTTCTCCACCTGCAAGTGAAACTTCATACTCATCTGGAGTGGCCGAGACATAAATTGCATGGCGGAGCCGTTGCATAAATTCATGTGATTTGAGTGGACGGTTGTCTAGTGCACTGGGTAATCTAAAGCCATATTCAATCAAGGTAGTTTTTCGTGAAGCATCACCCGCATGCATGCCGCGCACTTGTGGTAACGTAATGTGACTTTCATCAATGAAAGCAAGATACTTTCCTCCACTAAAGCGTTCTGCGCTCGCTATAAAGTGGTCCAATAATGAAAACGGGGCATCCCCAGGTTTTCTTCCATCAAAGTACCGTGAGTAGTTCTCAATGCCATTTACAAATCCCAGCTCTTTGAGCATATCGATGTCATGGCCCACTTTTTGTTTCAGCCGATATGCCTCAACAACTTTTCCTTGGTCTTGTAGTTCTCTAACTCTTCGATTCAAATCTGCTTCAATCTCCGCAAACTGTGCTGACTGATCATTTTGATTTAAGATGTAATGTTTTGCAGGATATAACGTAAAGCGTCTTGGACTAGGCGCTGCGGCTGCCGCAGAGTTTGGATTGGCGGTGGCTGCTGCCAGTTGTGCGGCATCAGAACGAGGTGGCATCGTGACATTGCCTGTAACAGGATCAATCCAACGAATGCTTATAATTTTATTTTCTAATGTTTCAATCTTCAGCGCGATGTCTTCATATGCTGGCCAAACTTGAATGATGTCGCCACGCAGTCTAAACGTACCACGTTTCAAATCTGCATCAGAACGCTCATACTGTAAGTTGGAAAGCTGGAGCAGTAATGTCTCACGAGAAATCACCTCACCTTCCATAAGTTCCATGGTGTGCTGACTGTAGTCTACGGGGGATCCCAAGTTATAAATACAGGACACTGAAGCAACGACTATCGTGTCTGGACGTGTGAGTAAGTTTGCAGTCGTGGCCAACCGCAGTTTATCAATCTCATCATTAATGGTAGCTTCTTTTTCAATGTAGGTATCGGAGCTGGGAATATATGCTTCTGGTTGATAGTAGTCGTAGTAGGACACAAAATAACTAACCGCGTTGTTGGGAAAAAAATCTCTAAATTCTTGGTATAGTTGCGCTGCTAAAGTTTTGTTATGTGCAATGATCAATGTGGGCATCTGCACTTTTTCAATGACATTGGCCATAGTGAATGTTTTACCAGAGCCAGTCACACCGAGCAGTACCTGATGATCTTTACCATGCTGTAGACCATCCACGAGCTTCTCGATTGCTGCGGGTTGGTCTCCTGTGGGTTTGAAGGGTGCTTGTAATTGAAATTTCATGTAAGTGGTTAATTATACACGAAAATGTCCATCAAAAGTAAGTATAGGTTGTCCCTGCTACAGTCTGAGGTATACTACTTTAGAAATGAAAATAACTCCCATTAAAACTCCTATCGTCAAGGTACATGATGATCTGTTTGAAATAATCAAAGCAGCAGTGCCGGAAATCAAAGAGAACTCAGTCCTAGTGGTGACTTCCAAGATTGTCGCTCTGTGTGAAGGCAACGTCGCTCCTGTTATCACGGGAAGTCGTGCAGAAAAACAGCAGATCGTCCGAGCAGAGGCAGATGCATATATTGAACCCAGTGAATCCAAGTATGATGTGATGTTAGCCATCAAAGATCAGGTGCTGGCTGTGAATGCTGGAGTAGATATGTCAAATGCAGATAACCAGTATGTTAAACTGCCAAAAGAGTCCTATAAGAGTGCCGCGGGCTTGTGGAAAGCCGTGAAAACACATTATGGGATAAAAAATGTGGGCATTTTAATTTCTGATAGTAAGACAATCCCACTCAAATGGGGCACGATTGGAACAGCACTCGCTCACTGTGGGTTCAAAGGTGTCCGCAATAGAATTGGTGAAAAAGATATCTTTGGCTATGAAATGCAGATGACTCAAGTTAATATCGCAGAAGCACTGGCAGTAGCCGCAGTCTTGAATATGGGGGAGGTGGCTGAACAACAACCACTCTGTAGTATTGAAGATATCCCGCAAATTGAGTTTCAGGATAAACCTCCTACACCAGAGGAAATCAAGGCACTTGAGATTACACCTGAAGATGACGTCTACGCTCCAATCTTGATGTCTGCTCCATGGAAGCGAAACAAATAGTCTGAATCTGTCCACAGTGTATACTTGAATTCTGCATGCGTTTACTCTGGATATATGTATTCTACAGAGCTTACTCAAGTGGCTTGGTGAGCTGTGCAATACTGATATCAAAGACTTCTCGCTTTACTCCACCCAGGCGGTATTTATACTCTTCCCCACCTCGCAAAAAATCATAGATACCTTTGCCATGTTCTATGGCATGCTTGATGGTATATGCAGTAAGTGTAGATCCTGTCCCTACCTCTTTATACAATGCAGGATCAAAGCCTGAGTTATAGAGTTCG
The DNA here is from genome assembly GCA_900299155.1 of bacterium. Taxonomy (GTDB): domain Bacteria; phylum Patescibacteriota; class Microgenomatia; order UBA1400; family PJMF01; genus OMIS01. The sequence continues at coordinate 1,497 of OMIS01000044.1, read as the reverse complement.
TACTCATTGTTGTAGTCAAAAAGTAACATGCTCGCTACACGCTTGCCTTCAATTGTCAGGAAAAATAATCTCAACCATCCTGCTCTGGCCATGCGGGGGATAAGTTCTTTGAAAAACTTCAAATGTTCATCATTCCAAAACTCTCGTTTTGCTGCTGATGAAGTTGTATGCAGTGCAATAAACTCATCTAAAGCATCTTTTGCCGCATATTCTTCGGTAATAACTTCAAAAATATGGTCTAGTTCTTCAAGACGCCGCCATTTACGCTTCACTTCATGGCGTTGCTTACGCTCTAATGTACTGAGGTACTCTTCCCATGTGCTGGGTAAAGAAATATACGGAGCAACATCTTGAATCCTTTCCTGCGCTTGGGGAAATGAATCCTTCAAAAATGCCCGTGTTTGGCTATACTCTGGCAAACTACACCAATATACGGTATCAAACCCATTTTGTGCCTGTAAAAATTCATATAAAGCTTGATAAACCGCAGTGCTATGATCTTTTGAGACGATTACATCTAAATAATCTGAAACATTAACACAGCCGATGAAACTTAATTGCCGCTTACCTTCTCCTGTGATTTCAATATATAGCGGTGCTATTCCTTGCATAATTCCCGCATTATCGCGAAGCACCACCACTTGTAAACTACCTACACCAAGTGCTTCCCACCAGGCAGAGAGAAACTGTGGAGTTTGAAATACAGTATTTGTTTGTGCTCGTTCTAATAACTCTAGCCATTCAGATTCTAGTTGCGCAAAACAACTGGGATCAGTTGCGATGGTGATAGTCAGTGACATAATTGCTTTCTCTACAGTATACTCAACGCAGTTGTTCTGCCCATGTAGTATAGTGTGTATTGGTGAAAGTATTGTATGCCTAAACGGACATTAATCCAAATCTCAACTAAAACGGGCGATCGTGGCGAAACTGGCTTGGCTAGTGGACATAGATTGGCAAAAGATGCACAAGTTTTTGAAGTTGTGGGGACACTGGATGAGTTGAACAGTTGGTTGGGCGTGGTTTTAACACAGTATGAACCGTTGCACACCACTTCACTGCATAAAAGTGTGAACAAAGAGCTGATTGACCGACTCTACCACATTCAAAACACGCTTTTTTATATTGGAGCGGAAATTGCGGGCTCGCCCACTGCCAAATTTGATGAACAAGAACTCAAAGAATTAGAACTGTGGTCGGATGCGCTCCAACACCAAATGGCTGCAAACTGGACTACTCAGTTTTTGCTTCCCGGTGGGACTCAGCTAGGGGCTTGGTTGGATGTCACACGGACGGTCTGTAGACGTTGTGAAAGGGTGCTCGTGTCGTATAGTCGTGAGGTGGCGGTTAGACCGATCTTACTACAGTACTTAAACCGTCTTTCGGACTATTTATATGTCATTCGCTGCTATGTAAATCAAGAGCTTTCATACCAAGAAAAGCCCTTTCAAGCAGCAAAAGTAGCCAAATTATAATTATTATTGATATATTTTGATT
>OMIS01000043.1 GCA_900299155.1 bacterium | reverse complement strand
ATTTCAAATAGGGCAGCGATTATTTATTCACGATCCAGACGTATGTAGTGGTAATTTACTCCAAGATAGAATTCTCACGCATGATCCTGATGTTATTGTGTTGCGGTACTTTGAAAACTATACATATAGTCAGTGCTATATCCCAGAAAATTATAAACTCGTGCAGGAGATCCCATTTACTGACAATCAGGTAGCATTAAAGATTTTTGAAAAAAAATCACCCATGACCCCGCTCATAAAACAAGCGCTCAAAGATTCAATAACAACTCAAAAACACACAAAATAGGTTGCTCAGTATTAGCAAACTACTACTTTGATTGCTTAACATTAGCACTTAAAAATGTTACAATCATATTCGTTATGGCTACAAAACGTGATTACTATGAAATATTGGGCGTTAAAAAAGGCGCGCCAAGTGATGAAATAAAGTCAGCATATCGCAAGATGGCTTTGAAGTGGCATCCCGACAGAAATCAAGATAAAAAGGCAGAAGCAGAAGAAAAATTCAAAGAAATTAACGAGGCGTACCAAGTACTTTCTGATCCTCAAAAAAAACAAATGTATGACAAGTTTGGTCATGCCGCATTTGATCCAGCAAGCGGTATGGGGGGAAATCCATTTGGCGGTGGTTTTCGCCAAGGTCCGTTCACCTATTCATATAGAAATTACGGTGGCGGGGCTGATGAAGGCGATTTTGGAGATCCATTTGAGATTTTTGAACAGTTTTTTGGTGGTGGATTTGGTGGATTTTCTCAAGCACAAAGACGACCTCGCTACTCACTCACCATTAGTTTTCTAGAATCAATTAAAGGCACTACAAAAGAAGTTAAAATTGATAATAAGAAGCACACTATCAAAGTCCCAGCAGGTGCAAATGATGGGACAAGAATTAGATTTAAAGAGTTTGACATTACAATTAATGTTACTGCCGATGAACGTTTCAAACGCCAGGATCAAGACTTATTCTTAGATCATAAAATCCCATTTACCGTGGCCACGTTGGGAGGCACTACAGAAGTAGAAACAATTGATCAAAAGTTAAAATTAAAAGTTCGCGCAGGAACAGCTTCGCATACGCTGGTACGTTTGCGTGGTGAGGGCGTGCCATATGTGAATGCCAATGGCAAAGGTGATTTATATGTCCGCCTGATTGTGGAGGTGCCAGAAAAAATTACCTCAGAACAAAAGCGAGCATTACAAGCATTGAGCCAAGTTGGGTTATAATTCTCCATTCTCAGTACAGAGATTACTATGCAAACATATATTTCTTCATTGGAAGAACTGAAATCCTATTTGAACACCCGGTATGGTGTCGAAAATCAATCACCAACCACATACATTTCAAGTGCTGCTCATCTAACAAAACAGAACACATTGCCATTCCCAGAATCTCTGCTTACTGAAGATGAAACGGGTGGTGTTGTCGGGTTCCCGTTGCGCATACCATATTACTATGCGGATTTAATAGACTGGAAAAATCCACGGGATCCTCTGCGGTTAATTGCAATGCCTCAGAAAGCTGAAGAAAATATCCAGCCATATGAACTGACTGATCCCATTGGCGACCATGAAAAAGAAGCAGTGCCTGGATTAATTCATCGGTATCCTGACCGTTGTTTATTACTACTTACTTCACACTGCAAAATTCACTGTAGATTCTGTTTTAGACGTGAAGTAGTTGGTAAAGTCCGTCCAGTTAATTTTGCTGCAATTAAAGAATATCTCTTAGCGCATCCTGAAATTAGAGAAGTTATTTTCTCTGGTGGTGATCCAGGCACATTTCCTGCGGCATTTTTAGATAATATTAGAAGGCAACTGAGTGGTGTTATGCATATTGAGCGGTGGCGGTTTCATACGCGCGTTCCTGCTGTTGATCCACAAAGCATTACGGCTCAATGGCTTTCAGTTGTAGAAAAATTTATCGGTAAAAAAATTATCGTCATCCATACAGATCATCCAAATGAGCTCACCAAGGAAGTCGCATCACTGGTGGCGCAGCTGCTGCAAAAAAATATATTGGTGCTCTCACAGAGTGTGTTGCTAAAAGGTGTAAATGCAGATGTTGAAACACTTAAAAATTTTTTTACACAGCTTGTGGCAGTTGGAATTAAACCCTACTACTTGCATCACTTAGATCAGGCACATGGCACTTCTCATTTTAGAATCTCAATTGTAGAGGGTAAAAATATTTTTACTTCACTCAGAGGAAATCTTTCAAGTGTCTGCATGCCTGAATATGTCTTAGATTTACCAGGAGGATATGGAAAAGTACCGATTATGTGGTTGGAGCAAATCTCGCCACAGCAGTACAAAGCGCGAACATTTGAAGGAAAAGAAGTACTATATACAGATCAAGGAGTTACTTCTTTTTAGATGATCTTTAAAACTTGTGTAGCTATCCAACCTGCACTTGGTATTTATCTAAAAAAGTTGTATAATATAGCTGTTCGTGAAGGGAAGGGCGATGAGAAAATCCGCCCTTTTTTGTTACAAGTCACTAAAAATATAAAGGTACTATGCAAGACACAAAAATCGCAAGAACAGATTTTGCCGCAGCAATCAGTCAGATTGCCAATGAACGTAAAATTCCAGTAGAAGCTATTTATACTGCAATTAAGCAAGCACTAGTTTCTGCCTACCGCAAACAATATGGCCCATTAGCTGAAGAATGGCACTATTATGCTGAGCTGGATGAAGCAAGTGGTGAATCAAAAATATATAAAGCTCCAGCATTAGAGCGTGATGAAGAAACATTAGAGGTCACTAAATGGGATGCTAAAAAATCTGAAGACGTGACTCCAGCTGGTTTTGGTCGTATTGCTGCACAAACAGCTAAACAAGTAATTTTACAAAAAATTCGTGAATCAGAAAAAGATCAAATTATTGGTGAATATCAAGATAAACTTGGTGAAATCGTCACCGCTCAAATCTTGCGCATGGATGGAAGAACCGTTATTTTAGATATCGGTCGTGGCCAAGGCTTCATGCCACCAGAAGAACAGATGCGTGGTGAGTTTTACAAAATGAACAACCGTATTACTGTTTTAATCAAAGAAATTCGTGACACCCACAAGGGTAAATCAGTTATCGTCTCACGTGCTGATAAAAAACTCGTTTCTAAGTTGTTTGAACGTGAAGTCCCAGAAGTCGCTTCTGGTGCTGTAGAAATTGCGCTGATTTCCCGCGAAGCGGGTGTCCGCACCAAGTTAGCAGTACGTTCTACACAAGAAGGTGTTGATCCAGTGGGTTCTTGTGTTGGTCAACGCGGCGTTCGTGTCCAAGAGGTGATTCGTGAATTAAATAATGAACGCTTAGATATTATTCCATTCTCAGAAGATCCAAGAACATTACTGCAAGGTGCTCTCGCTCCTGCAGAAAACTTACAAATTGATGTTGATGTGGCTACGAAAATGGCAGTTGTTACTGCACCAGATGATCAGTTATCACTCGTCATCGGTCGTGGAGGACAGAATGTTCGCTTAGCTGCAAAACTGAGTGGTTACAAGATCACGGTTAAGTCCGCAGGTGGTGCTATTCAATCCAGCGCTACAGGTCTGGAAGAGTATGAAATTGATACCTTTGCAGGATTAACAGCTGAGACTCGTGAACAGCTGATCCAACATAAACTTACGACTGTTATGGACTTAGCTCGCTTCAAAGATAAATGGATGCAGTTTGAGTTACCAGAAAATCAAGTCAAGATGCTTTCAGAAAAAGTTACTGCATTTGAAGCAGATCAAGAAAATGAACCACAATTCAAGCGCAAACCTCGTATGATGCGTGATGAGCAACAAGTAACAGAATAAGGAAAAAGTAGGCCTATGGCTGTACAAAAAAGACCACCAGTTATCACAATTATGGGTCATGTCGATCACGGCAAGACTTCATTACTCGACTATATTCGAAAAACTCGAGTTACTGCTCGTGAAGCAGGTGGTATTACTCAGCATATAGGTGCTTACCAGGCAGAGTATCAAGGTAACAAACTTACCTTCATTGATACTCCAGGCCATGCTGCATTTAATAAAATGCGCCAGCGCGGTGCTCAAGTTACTGACATCATCGTCCTAGTCGTAGCTGCAGATGACGGCGTAAAACCTCAGACAATTGAGTCAATTCGTCACATTCATGAAGCAAAAGTGCCAGTCATTGTAGCGATAAACAAGATGGATATGCCTGGTGCTGATCCAATGCTTGTTAAGTCACAGCTTGTTGAACACGGTATTTCTGTACAGGGCTTTGGTGGCGATATAGATGTAGTTGAACTTTCTGCAAAAACGGGTTCAGGTGTAGATCAACTTCTTGAGACATTGGCATTGACTGCAGAACTTCACAACTACGAAGCCGATCCAGCTGCTCCATTGAAAGCAGTAGTGATTGAATCTTCGCTTGATCCACGCCGTGGAAGTGTGGCAAGTGTGATCGTTCAACAAGGCACACTCCAACCTCGTCAAGATATTCAGACTGATTCTGCAGAAGGTCGTGTTAGATTACTAACCAATGAACAGGGTGAACAACTTCAATCAGTGTTGCCAGGTTCTCCCGCTGAAATTATTGGATTCAAAGGTGTTGCAGTGGTAGGAGAAATTGTTAAAGATGCTCATGCAGATTACTCAGCTGATGCTGCCATAGAAGCGGAAGCAGCTCAGGAAGATCCTGCAGCAGGTTTAGATTTGTCAAATGCAGGCTTTGATTTTGAAGCAATGCTTGGTGAAAAGCAAAAGCTAAAACTTCTGATTAAAGCAGATGTATCAGGCACTTTAGAAGCAATTGTGCAAACCTTAGATATGGATAACGTTGAGCTCGTGGGTAGTGGTTTAGGTCAAGTGACCGATGGTGATATTGAACTTGCTAAAGCTACTGAGGCACTGATTATTGCCTTTCATATTAAAGTTAACAACGGTATTAAACAAAACGCCAAGAATGAAGGCGTGCGTATTAAACAGTACGATGTGATTTACCATTTGATTGAAGATTTGCAAAAGCAGATGTTGAAGCTGATGGATAGTACCATCGATGAAGTCATCACAGGTGAAGCAGAGGTGATGCAGATTTTTGAAATGAAGGGTGAACGTATTGCTGGAGTTCGTGTCAAAACTGGTACGATCCGCAAACATGATTTGCTTCATCTGAAACGTGGTGAAGAAATTGTGATGAATCCAGTTATCAAAAGTATGATGCATGGTAAACAAGAAATTGACGAAATTAATGCAAAAAATGAAGGTGGTATGACCTTCAAGAACCGTAAACTGGATTTCCGTATTGGAGATGTTATCGTGGCGTACAAGATGGCAGACGAGTAAACATATAATGACAACAGTATTTCCGTTTGATGAAGATGTAAAGGTAAATCAAGGCTATCGCTATACAACCAATGCTCCACTTTCTTCACAGCTCTCAAACAGCAGAATCTCACAGGAAATTATTTCAAACATCCCAGGAAAAGCAAAGACGTTACTGGATATTGGATGTGGTGATGGTGTCTATACACAAGAAATAAAGGATAACTTTCCATCCATGAAAGTATCTGGATTTGACCCAGCACCATCTGCAATCGCATATGCAAAAGAAAAATATAAGCACATTAAATTTTATATTGATGATATTGAAAGAATTAAGTTTTTTCCAAAGAAAAAATACGATGTTGCGGTGGTTAGAGGTGTGTTACATCATCTAAGCCATCCTAAAATTGCTATAAATGCGATTCCCAAATTTGCTGACTACGTTATTGTTGTTGAACCAAATGGACGAAACCCAATTGTGAAATTTATTGAGAAGGTTTCCCCATATCATAGGCTTCACGAAGAAAAATCATATCCACCTGATATGATTAAAAAATGGTTTAAACAATCTCATATGGAGCTTATCTCAGAAGCCTATATAGGATATGTGCCATTTTTCTTCCCTCAAACCCTCTCAAAGATACTGTATTTTTTACAGCCATACCTTGAAAAAAGTATAGTATTTTCAAAATTTTTTTCTGGACAGGTTGTTATGGTTTTTCACAATTTAAAGTAGAGTACGAATCATCATCAAGAATGATTACATTTTTGTATTTATGACTTAGAGTAGACTCACAAATATCTTCTGTAGTAGTTAAATTGGGCTGTGCATTTTTGTTTGTATATAGGGTATAACCATATAATTTTGTGGGACATGCACTTCCTGGAAGTCCATGCAAAAGCGCAAAATTTGATAGCGCTGGTCCAATTAATGAATACGTTGTGCAATCATTTGAGATAGCCCAAAAAGGAGATGATGCTGGTATATATAGAAGTGTAGCATTGTTTGCGGCATGGCTAAGTTTAATTAATTGCTCAATTGTTGCAAATAATTTGGTTTGCTGAGATTTTGCAACTGAATAACTTCCATATCTATTATAGAAATTAGTTCTTTGCATATAGATAACGGAGTAAAAATAATTTGTTTGAATAATAATTTTACTT
>OMIS01000042.1 GCA_900299155.1 bacterium | reverse complement strand
GCTGTCTACAAGCATGTGGTAGTAGAGTTTGAAACTTCAGCTGCTTTTGCATTTGAAAAAGATCTCTATCTCAACCAATCTATCATCCGTCACTTATTTGTAGTGGCTGATGAAACCAGTAGTAAAAAGGATGAGAAAGCTGCCGAATAATACTGTAGTTTCCTACAGTTTATGTAATAATGGCAGATATACTATTGAGTAAGAGAAACAGGACAAGCACGAAAGGATACGATGTCAGCACGATCTCTCAACAAAGTAATGTTAATCGGTAATCTCACGAGAGACCCAAATTTGCGCTACACTCCCGGTGGAACAGCCGTGTGTTCGTTTGGTTTAGCCACCAACCGCACTTGGACCCCATCAGAAGGTGGTGAGAAACAAGAAAAAGTTGAGTACCACAATGTGGTTGCATGGTCAAAACTGGCAGATATCTGCGGTCAACTTTTACACAAAGGCGACAAAGTCTATGTGGAAGGTCGTTTGCAAAGTCGTGACTGGAAAGGTGACGATGGTCAAGATCGCCGCATTACTGAAGTAGTCATTGATAACATGATTCTCCTTCGCTCCTCACAAGGTGGCGCAGGTGGTAGTTATTCCAATGATTCATACGGTGATGAGCCAGGTGGTTTTGATGAAGGCGGTGCCGCTCCAGCAGCCAATTCTCGAAAATCAAAGAAGAGCAGTTCTGATGAAATGTCAGACGACGCTCAATCTGCCGAAGATGTGGCCGATGATGTGCCATTCTAAAAAGGAATTAAATTATGCCAATGAAGCAAATTAAACGCAAAGCAAAACACCCAACTAAAAAAATCAATGTGGTGTTCACGTACAAAGATCCAAACACTTTGGGTCGCTTTATGACTGAACAAGGAATGATCTTAACTCGCTATGAGACTGGTCTTTCCCAAAAACAACAACGCAAACTTTCACTTGAAGTGAAACGCGCTCGTCATTTAGCACTCGTGCCATTCACACAAACTCTATAAAGAGTAGTGAATTGCTTGGTGTACAAGCTATAAAATTAAACGCCACCTCCGGGTGGCGTTTTGATTAGGTAGCTTTTTTAATTTTGACATTCATAGTACACTAAGATGTCATGAAACTATCACTAGAACTCATTCGTACTTTTGTTGTTGCCATTTTGATTTTTGTACTGGGCGCGATTGTCCAGTATCGCTATGCCATGGTTCAGGCGTTACCATTTAACGTAACGGGTGGCGGTCCAACTGCCAACGATACCAAAGGCTCAACTCTCGTCAAACTACTCAACACCAGCCAGCCAAGTAATCGTGCTGGCGTGGATTTTAGTGCATTCTGGCAAGCTTGGGATGTCCTCGAAGCAGAGTACAACGAGCCAGCCAAACTAGATACTGAAAAGATGGTAGATGGTGCAATTGGTGGTATGGTGGCTTCACTGGGTGACGCATATACCATGTACTTACCTCCAGAAGATAAAGTCCGTAGTGGCCAAGATTTAGCGGGCTCATTTTATGGTGTAGGTATTGAACTGGGGTATGTTGATGGAATACTGGCTGTTATGGCTCCACTGGATGGAACTCCAGCTTCTCAGGCCAATGTCCAGGCAGGTGATTTAATTTTAAGAGTCAAAGATCCAGCAAAAAACCTGGATGAAGACAGTAGTAATTGGTCACTCACCAAGGCTGTAGACACCATCCGTGGTCCAAAAAACTCTTCTGTGACTTTAACATTACTGCGCAAATCTAAAGATCAAGCAGCTGAAGCAAAACCATTTGAGGTGACCTTGCAACGTCAAGAAATTATTGTCAAATCGGTAGAAGTGACATTTGATCAAAACGCAGGCAAGCGTGTGGCGCACATCAAACTTTCCCGCTTTGGCGAACGCACTGATTCTGAGTGGAAGGAAGCAGTTACTGCCATTCAAAAAGAACGCAATAACATTGCAGGTATTGTGCTGGATATGCGTAATAACCCAGGTGGTTTCTTTGATGAGGCCATTAAAGTTTCCTCTGATTTCATCAAGAGTGGTGTTGTGGTCAGCCAACATGGTAGATTCGCCAACCAAGATTTTGAGTCAAATGGATCAGCTAGGTTAGCAGGTATCCCAGTCGTTGTGCTCGTCAATGGCGGCAGTGCATCAGCATCAGAAATTGTGGCAGGTGCGCTACGCGATCAATTGAAAGCGAAACTAGTAGGACAAAAGACATTTGGAAAAGGAACTGTCCAAGACCGCCGCGAACTGAAAAACGGTGGGGGTATTCACGTCACGATTGCACGCTGGATGCTTCCTGGTGGTGAGTGGATTCATGAACACGGAATTCCAGTCAATGTAGAGGTGGAAGATAATCGCGACACCAAAGAAGATGAGCAACTCATGAAGGCGATTGAAGCTCTGTAGAAAGTTGTCGCTACAAATCAGACTGCCTATACCAGCTAGTTCAAAGCTAGTCCCAGCAACGGTAAATATTTTAAGCAACTTTTAAGCTCAGTTCGCTATAAATTTTTCTTGCAGACATACTAGAAATCTGCTAACAATACTTGTATGCAAAACGAACTGACGCAAAAAAGTACACTTCGTGGTTTTGTTATTGGCGCAAGTGTATCAGCCATTGTACTTATCTCATTTTTTGCTGGAGCCTGGGCAGACCGTGTCTTTGTGGTCAAACCTGTAGATTACTTCGCGGGGAGACGTGCAGGCACAATCTCAGATAATCCTTCTGATTTTTCTTCAAAGCTGGGTGCATTGATGCAAAGTGGAGGAAACGTCTCGGTGGCAGATGTGGCAGAAGTAGCTTCTGAGTCTGTAGTCACAGTTTCCATTAAAACTCGTCAGCAAGTGATGCAAAATCCACTGCGTGGCTTGCTTGATTTTAACTTCAGACAAGAAATGCCTGAGGTTAAGGAAGTGCAACAGGATATCGGGACAGGATTTGTGGTGGATGGCAGTGGCTTAATTGTGACAAATAAACATGTTGTGAGTGATGCCACAGCCCAGTACAAGATCATTGATAAAAATAACAAAGAGTATGAAGTTAAAAATATTTACCGTGATCCAAGCACGGACATGGCAATTTTGAAGATTGAAGGAGCCACATTGTCCCCAATGCAGCTTGGTGATTCCGATAAAATTAGAGTAGGGGAGCCAGTGATTGCCATTGGCACGGCACTGGGAGACTTTCGGCACACCGTTACTACGGGTGTGATCTCAGGTTTAGGGCGCGGCATTACTGCGTTTGGTGGTATGGCAGGTACTGAAGAACTGGAAAATGTAATTCAAACCGATGCAGCCATTAATCCTGGTAACTCTGGTGGACCACTTCTGAATGCAAAAGGTGAAGTAATTGGTGTAAATGTGGCGGTATCATCCAATGCACAAAATATTGGTTTTGCTTTACCCATCAATGTTATTAAAAATTCTGTTCAAAACTTTAATCAAACAGGACAGTTTGACCGACCATTTTTTGGGGTGCGCTACCGCTTGATTAGTCGTGAAGCTGCACTGGCCAATGAAGTCCCACAAGGTGCCTATATTCAAGATGTGATTGCTGGTTCTTCAGCTGAAGATGCAGGCTTGAAAGTGGGTGATATATTAACCAAAGTGGATGGCAAACAACTCAAGGATGACCTAAACTTGGCTGAAATTATCAACACAAAGAAGGTAGGGGATACAATCAAAATTACCTACTGGCGTGATGGAGATACAATAGAGAAGAGTGTTACACTACGAAAAGCAGAATAGCTTTAAGGAGGCAGATGCCAGTTGCTCAATCAGAACGTCATACCAATCTTGAAGGATCAGGAAAAGTCTTACCATTGAATGGGTTTGAGTTGCTGCTTGCTCGCTTGCTAACTCCTAAAATTTTGGTTGAAGTAGTTCCTGGGTTTAGAGAAGAAGAAATTCAGAAAAAGCCTGAAGTATTGGAGTTGTTATTTAGGTATCAATTGCTTTCAGGGGGCAATGTAACTTTCACTAAAGATGGTGAAATTGTGTCACTTCTTATCCCAGAAGACCAATCTGAGATCTTTGAACCAATGTTCCAGGCGATGCTCTTTGCATTAATACAAGATCAAATAGAAAAACTTACGGCTGATGACGAATCTTATTCATCGGTATCGTCGTCGGTTTGACCTGGCACAAAATCAGGATTGAGCAGTGCTGTTCGCAGCTCAAGCAGCATATCACTGATGTTGCCTTCCATAATAGTTTCTAAACTAAACCAAGATTGCTTTGTGCGATGATCAGTTACGCGATTTTGAGGATAGTTGTAGGTTCGGATTTTCTCTGCACGTTGTGCACGACCAATCAAGCTCCGGGCTTCGCCCTCCGCTTTGGCTTTCTTTTCTTCCTCAATCTCCCACAACTGCGCGCGCAGTAACTCCAGTGCAATTTTGCGGTTTTGATCCTGTTTTTTCTCTTGACGAGCATTGACGACAATTCCAGTGGGGATATGAACAAGACGAACGGCCGAGTTTACTTTGTTTACGTTTTGTCCGCCAGCACCGCCAGCACGCATAAATGCCCATTCCAGATCTTCTTCGCGAATTTGGATGGCTGCAGCAGGGATTTCTGGCAATACTGCCACACTTGCGGTGGAGGTGTGAATTCTACCTTGTGCTTCTGTGGCTGGTACGCGTTGAACACGGTGCACACCAGATTCAAACTGCAAAAATTCATAGGCAGTCAAAATTTCACCATTGAGCTCAGCTTTGCCAAAAAACTTTACAATCGTATCATCCACCATCTCCATCTTGAGCTTATTCATTTCTGCAAAACGGATGTACATGCGCAACAAATCATTGGCCCAGATCTTGGCTTCGTCACCGCCAGCGCCACCACGGATTTCTACGGTACAGTTACCTTTTTTACCGGTTTCGGTGTCACTGACTTCCTCGTGCGCGGTCATTTGAGCCGCCGCAGCTTCTAGTTGCGCTCTTTGTTCTTGGAGTTGGGAAAGTTCTTCTTGGACCAAACTGGCCATCTCAGGATCAGCAGCAAGTAGTTCGGTTTCCTGAATCTTGGCTGTCAATTGATCTATGAGTGGTTGGTAAGGGTTGGACATACTACTATCGTACCCTGGATACCACAAGAGTGGTAGCCCTGATGCGTCTAGACTAACAGGAAACTAGGCTTGTTCAGCTTTAGCGTTGGTGCGGATTGTATCTTGTTGTTCACGCAATACATCGCGGTATGATTTAGCATCACCAGCTGGCTTAACTTGCTTCTGGTTCTTTGCAGCTTTTGCAGCAGCGGCAGCTTGACTTGCTTGAGCTTTTTTAATTTTTTCGTTGAAACGCTCCATAGTACCACGCTCATCAACAAAGCGGACTTCACCAGTGAAGAATGGGTGAGAGAAAGAACTAATGTCGGTGCGGATAACTTGGTATGTTACGCCATCAATATCCATTGTGTCTTGTGAAGTAAGAGTGGATGAAGTAATGATTTTGTCGTTGGTGGATACGTCAATGAAAACGGTAGGACGCATTACTGGATGGATATTTTTTTTCATAGATTCCTTGTTGAGTTTTTCTGGTTGCTGCAACGAATGTAGCTTTACCAAGGAGGTTATTTTACCAGAGAAAAAGATAATCTGCAATTGGGGGGATGGATGCTGCGGGATGGAGGAAGCGGGTGAGCGGCATGAACCCTACTAGAATTGGTGTTTAGATGCCCCTCTGTCGGGTGAAGAATGCCTGGTGGTTTTTGTTCTTCTTTTTGCTCCTGGGGCAATTTCTCCAGCTCTCTCAAATTTCTTTTTGTCATTTTCAAGTTCATTGTCTGGGATTATTTTTTTTGCTCCGAGATATTTTACAAATTTAGTAAAAGCAGTTCTAAACATGAGCCACACTGCAGTGCCTGTAATAGCAGCACAGTCTTTTGTAGTTCTAGCTTTTAAGCGATCATTGATAGCTTCTAATTCAGTTCCACATTGAACTCGAATGGAACCGTAGCTAATTCCAGAGTTAACAGGCAATGCTAATTGAGGCAAAAGTTTTTCTAGGATTTTTTTGAAATCCTCAAGTAACTCAACTTGATCAGCTTCATGCAGTGCAGTAAAAAGTTTTGTTGTTTCAAAGGCGGCAACTAAGTAAACTAAATATTTTTGTACTGAAGGATCAGTTCCTTCTAGAAGATTTCTTATGACCGCGACCGCGAAAATACCTTAAGTAGGAATAGAAATTGTTTCTTCCTTCTTTGCTCTAGCTTCAGAGGCTGATGGATTTTGGCTTTCAACTTGTCTTGGCATAGTTTTTGTAGTATATAGTATTTTGCGAATGCTACAAGAATTTCTACAGATTCACCCCAAAAAACACCTTATTTTCGATTTTGATGAGACTTTGTTTACCTTATTTCTTCCTTGGGAAGTATACTTCAAAGAAATTGCGCATAAACTATTTGAACTTGATCCTTCACTGAAGACATTCTTGCACGGCAAATCACTCAATGATGTAGAGAACGAGGCTGTGCGCAGACATGGTGAAGTAGCAGTAAAACTTCGCCGTGAGTATGCAGCTTTTTTTGAAAAGGAGTATCTGCGGGGAGTAGAAGAGCACCACGCGCTTACAGATTTTATTCGCCAAGCTTCCAGCGAGAAATCAGCAGATGGTGCACCAAAATATCATTTGTATCTCTGGACGACCAATATGCTGTCCACGGTAGAGCCAGTGCTGATCAAAGCTGGGCTACGCGAACACTTTACGACACTGGTCACAAAAAGTGATATAGAGTTAACTAAGCCTGAACCAGAAGGCTTTTATCAGATTTTTAATTCTCAGACGCAAAAAAAAGAAGACTACCTGATGATAGGTGATAGCAGTAATGATGCAGGTGCAGCCAAAAATGCGGGTATTGAGTTTTTTCAAGTAAATCATGCGTAAACAAATATTTATTTGCTTACAACATCAATCTATTATCCAATTATTAATTTTTTTTGGTATACTACGCTTTTCCATTTTATGGAATGTATGGCGCAAGAAATTCATAAAGATTGAAAAGGAAATACAGTGTTGGACCTTGAAGCAGCTTCGTACTATCTGAAATTTGCAGAACCCAATATGGCTGAAAAATCAGAAGTTGTAAAAAATCATACCTTTGAAACTCTTCAAGTTAAGCTACATGACATATTTGTAGATCTTATATCTTTGTACCCACATTTGGGTATAAAAGTCTTTTTAGATGGGGTAGGAGCCGCTGGTAAAGGTAAGCTGACAGAATCTTTGCAAGCATTTGGTTTTGAAGCAATTTCATTTGGGAGCATGGCACGTGGGTTGACTCGATATGCTTTGGAACAGGGATACTTAGCTTGGAAAAGTACAGAAGAGAAACAAGAGAAGGTTTCAGAGTTCGTACAGCTTATACCAAATTTACAAGTACTGATTGAGCAAGTTGGAATAGAGAAATTCATAGTTATCAATCAGTATAAAGACAACCAGTGGCATGAAGCGGCACGATATAACATGCATACTGATCTGGGAGATGTCGCGGTTACCCAAAATATTTCATTCATAGCTGGTCTTGAAGCAGTATGTGATCTGCTAGATACATCACTTATTGAAATGACTGCTAAAACACAGCATATCGTTTTAGATGGCAGAGATAATGTTGCGCGAAGAACCCCCACAGAAGAAGAGTTTGCATACAAACTTGCACAAAGCCAAGAAATGAAAGTTTTGACCTATTACGTCTATGTCTTTGCAGAACAAGAAGCGCGAATTGAACGAGCAAAAAAGCGTAGAGTAGATGAACTACAAAGAAAAGGTATTCAATTATCTGAAGAGGGCATGCAAGCTGAATTAGAGGGAGTTGCTCAGAGTATTATTGCTCGAGATTATGGAGATATTACTCGTACTAAAGGCGCACTCATGTCACCTGAAAAAGCACGAGTGAGTGATAAATATCAACTTTTCTTCGATACAACAAATTATTCTATTGAAGAGATGGATCTACTATTCTTAGCCAATTTATTAGCACATGTGTTCCCATCAATTGGATTACTGTTGCTTGAGGAAGTAGAACTGTATTTTGAAGTGAAGGAACTCACAGACCCTACTCAAAAAACTTCCTCAGAAAATGCAAGTATTGCAGAATTGCCTAAACAAGTTGTCTTTAGTGTAATTTAGTTACGCTGCCTGGGTAAAGAACGCAATCACCGCATCTGCAGCTACTTCAGTTTGCTCACCAGTTTGCATATTTTTGAGTAGTACAACATTCTTGGTGACTTCATTTTCGCCCAAAATTGCGACATACGGAATTTTCTTTTGATCCGCAAGCTTGAATTGTTTCCCTAGTTTATCAACCGCAGGGTAGACTTCAGTCTTGATACCAGCCGCCCGTAACGTTGTGGCCAGAGCGAGTGATTGTGGGGCAAACTGTTCGTCAAATACCGTCACCAAAACTTGAGAGCCCAGACTTTCAGCAGGTAGTAAGCCCAATGCATCCGCCACTTCCACAGTCCGGTCAAAGCCCACCGCAAAACCCACCGCAGGCATTTGGTAGCCAGAAAGTTGGTTGATCAAGTTATCATAGCGGCCACCACCACCCAAAGAACCAGTGGGATATTCGGGTATTCTGCTTTCGAAAATAAGGCCAGTGTAGTAGTCCAAACCGCGAGCAAGGTTGGGGTTAAATTTGAGTGCTGAAGCTGGCACACCCAGTGTTTGAGCTTTGTCTACAATTTGTTGCAATTGTGCTGATGGTTTAACTTTTTGTAACTCGCTCAAAAGTTGCTCAGCCGCGACTGAAGTCAAGCCTTTCGTAACTAGTTCGGCTGCCACTTCAGCAGGGGTTTGTTTGTCCAATTTATCAATACTTTGCGTGAGAGACATCACTGAAACTTCGGGTGTAGCAAAAGGCGAAAGAAACGATAGCAATGTTTCCCGATCATTGATCTCAATGGTGACGTTTTTTAATCCAAGCTCAAAGTACACAGCATAAAAGACTGCCAAGACTTCTGCATCAGCAAGTGTGTCAGTGCTGCCAAAAACATCACAGTCACTTTGGGTGAACTCGCGGTAGCGACCTTTTTGTGGTTTGTCAGCGCGGAAAACATTTTGAATTTGATAGCGGCGGAAGTAGCGGGGGAGTTCACTTTGGTATTGATAGAGAATGCGGGCGGTGGGGACGGTTTGGTCATAGCGCAGCGCAATGTCACGGTCACCACGATCTTTAAAGTTATAGACAAGTTTATCTGCTTCGTCTCCGTACTTGCCCAGAAGGAGATCAGCATACTCTAAAGTCGGTGTTTCGATGGGCTCGAAACCGAACTTTTCATAGACCGCTTTCATTTTAGCGATCACATAATCGCGCTTGCGTTTCTCATCTGGGAGAAAATCGCGAAAACCTTTTAGTGTTTGGACTGGTGTGTTTGACATATAGTTCCTTTTTGTATTGTACTGTGTTTAGTTCAGTTAGACATAGTTACTTTTATACTCAAATACCTGTTTTTCGTTTGTGGTCGGCAGCAATACTGCCTTAGTGAGCTCGCTATCCACAATCAGTGGTTTTTTTTGCACTAGTGGTGACGCTCGCTCAATATTCCTCATGCAAATCAGGTATTTTCTGTACTACTTACTGTGCATCTCTACTGTTCTTGTAGAACAGAAATACAAAAATCCCCCGAGTTGGCGGGGGATGTAATTACATTCTATGCACTACAAATCACCCCTCAACTGAGAGTATGGTGATGATCAGTAGTGATGACGATTTGCGTGGTCATAGGTGTAGTATAGCATAGCTACTTTGCTTTTTTGTTTTTTCGCTGTACTATTCTCACAATTCCATACTCACTCAGAGTGCCGCTGAGTAGTGGAGTATCATATGTTCTATGAACACCTTTGACATACTGACCAAACGTATCGTGGCTTTTCGTGCGGCGCGTGGTTGGAAGCGATACCATGGCCCAAAAGATATGGCACTTGGCATGCTCATTGAAGCAGCTGAGTTTGCAGAACTCGTACAGTACTTCACCGGAAGCGAATTAAAAAAGCG
The DNA here is from genome assembly GCA_900299155.1 of bacterium. GTDB lineage: Bacteria > Patescibacteriota > Microgenomatia > UBA1400 > PJMF01 > OMIS01. The sequence continues at coordinate 8,259 of OMIS01000042.1, read as the reverse complement.
GATCAAAGAACGCAAAGAAGCTTTGGCTGACGAACTAGTGGATGTCCTTTGGTGGGTGTTGCTCAATGCCCATGATCTGGGGATAGATTTAGAAGCAGCATTTGAGAAAAAAATTAAGAAAAATGAAGTAAAGTATCCGCCGCTCTCTGATCCAAAAGCACCTCGGACTGCTGAAAATGGGGGAGTGGGAAAAGGGTTTGAAATAGATCGAATATTCAAGAAAAAGTAGAAATTACTTTTGTAGCTATCCCGTACAAGTTGATTGATCTAATATCGCCATAAATATTGGATGTCTGGATGAAGGGTAGTACAATACTGCATTGGTATATCTAAATTTTTTCAAATGGGCCTGTAGCTCATCTGGTAGAGCGCTGCATTCGCATTGCAGAGGTGGTCGGTTCGAGTCCGATCAGGTCCACAGTCTTTAAATGGATTCGTCAGATAATTGAAGATACACAACGATAAAAATTTAAATGAGCTACGCGTACCATGCATAAAGAAAATATATTTGGTCCTGATTTACTCACTCCGATGAGTGAAGAAGAGATCGCACTAGCGCTGCACTTTGCAGAACACGATAGAGCTTCCTGTATGGATTCATATGCAAAATATGGCACTGCTAACTTCTTGAGAATCGCGCAAGATTGGGAAAGAGTTATAGCTGCTTTGCATGCAAAAGATACTGAGTACATGGCAGAGAATAAGCAGAGGTTAAAGTGGTGGGCATGGCATCAAGCTGGCATGAACAAGCGGTCGGCTCATGCTGCAGAAACACCCTGTGTCACTGTATAATAAAAGTTTGAAGAAGAACTTTATAAACCATGCATAATTTTTCCATTATTACCCCAGAAGGCTGGCGTGACTACCAATTACTTGATAGTGGTGATGGCGAGCGCTTAGAACAATTTGGTGAGTTTATTGTGGCGCGGCCAGATCCACAGATTTTATGGTCAAAATCTGTACCAGAAACAGAGTGGCGCACGGCACATGCTGTATTTGAGCGGACATATGAAGATAAAGGCAACTGGCGCACCTTCAAAAAATTGCCTGAGGAATGGCCAGTTCATTGGCAGGATTTAACATTTCTAGCAAAACTTTCTCCATTCAAGCACACAGGCATTTTCCCTGAGCAAAGTGCCCACTGGGCTTGGTTTAGAAAATTGCTTGAAGAAAAAATGAGATCTGGGTCTCAAAGTACCGCAGTTGAAGCAGAAAAACCTCAGATCCTTAATCTTTTTGCATACACTGGAGGGGCAAGTGTGGTGGCAGCCAAAACTGGTGCAAAAGTCACACATGTTGATGCATCGCGCTCATCCATAGGGTGGGCCAAGAAAAATCAGGCAGCATCACAACTTGATGAGCGGTCTATACGCTGGATTTTGGAGGATGTAGTGAAGTTTGTGGAACGAGAAGTGCGCAGAGGTTCAAAGTATGATGGCATTATCATGGATCCACCCGTCTATGGTCACGGTCCAAACGGAGAAACATGGGACTTCAAACGCTCGCTGCCGATGCTCCTGGAGCTCTGTGGCCAGATACTTTCAGATAAACCGCTCTTTGTTCTGATCAATGCGTATGCGGTGAGCACTTCAGCGATAACGCTGGGAAATTTACTTCAAGAAATGATGGCAGGCAAAGGGGGAAAAATTAGTATTGGAGAGCTCGCACTTGCACAAGATGGTAGGGGAGAAGGCGTGAAAAATGGCGGCCAAACTGCTGCACACATGGGAAAAAGTGCAGCTGCAGAAAATACTGATGCTTCAAAATTACTTTCTACGGGCATATGGGCACGGTGGGAAAACTAAACGTTGTATTGTTTATGCCAGCTTTTAACTGTAGTATGTAAAATTTCTGCTTCCGCTGCAGTGGGGTGAAACTTGGTGACAATATATCGAACGATTTTTTCAGGGTACTGCTGCTCTGATAAATACTGGCGCGCAGCTTCTAGTTTAAAAATCCAAATCCAGGACAGTGAGCAGATCCAATCATCAGCTTCTGACCGCACTTTTGCTTTATGAACTAATCTCCCAGCAGAAAAATCTTCTAGCACCTCACACGAAATACTGCAGCCCGTGTAATCTTGATATGATTCAGCACCGTTGGTATCAAAAATTCGTCGATAGATCGCAAGTCTATCGACATCTTGAATCAACTCAATCAAGTAATTATTTTCATTTGGTTCTAATTTATTGTGATAGAGAATGCCAGCATATACTTTGTGATCATCAGGAAATGCACGTTGATACATTTCTGCACCAATCAATCCATGATCTGTGCCTGTGGCGTAATCTGAATGCTTATTAAAAAAACCACCTTGTAGTGCTCGGGCGACGTCATGTGCCAGTGCCAAGCAAACCGCATCTTCCAGGCTGTACTCGGGATGTTTTTGATACAACCGTAAAACAAGTGCTACCAAATCATTGGTATGGCTAATTTTATGTGAGACGCCCTCACTATGATGCGGCGCGCCAAAGAATAAATAGAACAAATACTTATCTGTAACAAAAGCTAGAACATCCTTGATGCGCTGTGAAGTAAGTAGCTCTGGAGGAATGGCCACGTCAAATGTTGTGTCTTCCCTCAAGTTGCTGCCAGTGCAGTATGCACCAGCACCTAAAGGAAAAATACATCGCTCTGCTGCTTCTTTATCAAACATGCATCCAAACTGTTGTGATTGATTATCGAGTCAATTCTAGGACTCTATCTTGATCAAGCAAAATTGTATTCTCGTAGCGATATCCAAATTTGCCAGCAAAGTATACTCCAGGTTCAATCGTAAATGCCATCCCAATTTGCAGAAGTGTAGGTGTGGTTTTGTAAATAGAGGGCTGCTCATGAATCTCTAGCCCCAGTCCATGCCCGGTGGTGTGGATAAACTCTTTGCCAAAGCCAGCTTGCGTGAGTGAATCACGCGCTGCAACGTCCAGTGCTCCGATGGTAGTGGGAGCAGGTTCCTGGGAAACGGTAGTAGTATGCCAAGTTTTGCAAACAGCGAGTGCAGCTTCATATGCAGCAAAAACTGCTGATTCAGCCGCCGTAAACTCTGCAGATGGTTGTTCACCACACCAGAGAGTTCTTGTCATATCAGAGCAATAACCATGCATTTGCGCCCCAAAATCGAGCAGTACCGCAGTTTCTGACGCAAGTTTCAAAGAAGTGGGTTGATGGTGAGGGAGTGCTGAGTGCGCACCAAATGCCACAATCGTAGGAAAAGCCAGTTTCCCGCCGTACTGTTTGATATATCGCTCAATCTCATCCGCCAGATCCAGCTCGGTCACACCAGGTTTGATATGGGGAGTAATAAACTCCAGAGTTTTTTTAGAAAGCTCCGCAGCATTTGAGAGTGCAGCTTGCTCCATCGCATCTTTTATCATTCTGAGCTGCCAAATTTTTTGTGGGTTGTGCGGATTGCAGACCACATCTTCAGTCTGTTCAAGGACCTTAAATTCACTGACGAATAGACTCGTGTAATCAAGCAGCAGATCAGTGCTACCTGTGGCAGGATGAGGCACGAGTGTTCCTAGCTTTTTCCAGTCAGTAATTGTTTGTTGGATGGCTGGGAGTGAGGTAGTGGGTTTGTACGCTAACCCAGGCATTTGTGTGACAGGGGAAAATGATGCATGAAAAAGAACGGCCTGTTTGGCGCAAATACAGAGAAATGCTTCTCGCTCTTGAGGAACAAGTGTTTCGAACCCAGAAAAATATGCAATATCTGCAGGCTTAGAAAGAAGCAGTGCTTGAGAAGGGAGCAGAGTTTTTTGAAGATTTTTTAGTCGATCTATATACAATGCAGTCATTACGAAGCAGTCATTAATTACTTGATTTTACATCAGTCAAAGCTCGAAGGCGGACTACTTCCCATTGATCTTTGCTGTTTTTAGTAGCAATCACTAGGACAGAAAGGTCTTCTTCAAAATCAGAAAGTTTTACTGCACTCCCATCCACATTTTCCAGCTTTGTAGCTTTTGTTAAAATGTATTCCTTGTTATCAGCACTGCCACGCTGCATAACTTTTATAGCGGTCTTGCCCAGATCAGTCAGCGTACCGATCTCCACTACACGATCTTTTGGGCGTAGACTTTCAGTGGATACCAAAATAAATTCAGGGGTGAACTTGTCACTTGTGCCACTGCCGATAACTGTGACCCAATTACCCACTTCAATTTCTTCTGGTTTAATTTTCTTGCCTTTTTTAATAATCACTAGGTTTTCTGAAAATGGAATAATACGGCTATCTCCATTCTGTTTTACAGTCAAAGCTTCTTGAGATAACCGACTTACTTCACCCATAAAACCATGCTTATCAGAAAGCAAATGGGTGAGTACCCCTTTAATTTGATCGCGCTTTTCTTCTACGACTTTTTCAATGCGTTTTTTTAACTGGAGTGTGGTTTCTTCAGGAGTGGCAGAAGGAGATGAGTTTTCGCTTGCACTTTGGCTGGCTGTAGCAGCATACACTGTGGTGACAAAAAGTGGCTGTAATGCAATAAACGAAAGAGTAAATAAAATAAAAAGGGCAGCAGTATAGTTTTTTTGCATAGTGTTTATATAGTCACGCCAATTGAATTATGGCGTAGTTGTGGGCCGTGGAGTGGCCGAAGGCCTTGGTGTCGTCCCTGGACGAGCCGTGGCTTTTGGTGAAGCAGTTGGTTTTATACTCGGACTTGGGCTGGCACTAGCACTTGCTGTTTCTGCGGGTGGTTCTTTATATACAGTCGTGACAATCACAGTGCGTTCTTTGGAAAGTACCGTGCCGTCATCGGTTAAGACATTTACTGTTAAAAGATTGCTACCCTCAGTTAATTCTACATCAAAGCTAAAATTACCAGACGAATCACTCTGCCGAATATACTCTGTGTTATTAACAAATAATACTACATATGAATCAGGAAGGGTACTGCCAGTTACCGTAGTACTTTTATCTTCTTGTATCGCACCTTCTTCAGGACTATGGATGGTAATTTGTGAATCAGACACAGCAGGAGCAACTGATGCAGTTGGAGAAGCTACAGGAGTTGCGCTCTTTCGGCTTTTTGCCACCCGAAGCCGATAGACACCAAAAGTAATGATGAGCCCTAACAAAAACCCAATCACTATGGCGATAAGCATCTCTTTTTTCATACAGGTTCTACTTCATTATACCGTATATTGAGCAGATAGAGACCGTCGGTTACTATACTCCAAATGTGTGAATGATGCAAAGTAGCGCGTTCTGCATTGGAATGGTATTATTACCGCATGACAATTACATATCACGGCCATTCATGTTTTAAGTTAAAGGGAAGACGGGGGACTGTAGTAACAGATCCATACGAAGCATCAATCGGTTTTACACTTCCCAATATGTCAGCAGATATGGTGACGGTTTCTCATGAACACCACGACCATAACGCTGCCGCCAAAGTGAAAGGCACTGCCCGAAGAGAAAAGCCATTTATCGTTAACAAGCCTGGTGAGTATGAAGTGGGTGGGATCTCTATTTTTGGGGTTCCTTCATTTCATGATAATTCAAAAGGTAGTGAACGAGGCACAAACACCATTTTTACAATCTATTTAGATGAGCTGCGTATTTGCCATTTAGGAGATTTGGGACACGAGATAACTGCCGACTTGCAAGAAGAAATCGGTGCCGTAGATGTTTTATTATGTCCTGTAGGTGGTGTCTATTCACTCTCATCTGCACAGGCAGTGAAAGCCATTCGCGCTCTTGAGCCTAGTATTGTCATCCCAATGCATTATAAAACTGAAGCACATGATGAAAAACTCTTTGGTGAGATGGAAACAGTGCAGCAGTTCTTGAAAGAATATGGTGTAGAAGTGGCACCTGTAGTGAAACTGGACGTGGAAAAAGCAGAGCTACCAGAAGAAACTGAAATTGTAGTTTTGCAGGAACAACTGTAACTCAGTGTCATTCGTAGTTCACTTCAAAAGTTGCGCTATGATTGATTACTCAATTAAGTTTTATATACGTGTTAGGATCAGTTTACGCAAGGAGGCTCATGAAGACGTCACCACTGATTGCTGCGCATTGTTAGAGAAATGTATAGTCTGAGTGTGCAGTGAGCTATTGGCGAACGTCTCCTGAAGTGCACTGATTCCATGATGTAATACCAAAACTACAAAACAATGATAGACTGATGAGAGAGTATGGCCAGACCGAAATTACCACCGCACGACATGGATGCAGAGAAGTCTTTGATTGGAGCTTTGCTTGTGGATCCAGATTCATTGGTCAAGGTGGCTGATGTCATCCATCCTGAAAGTTTCTACGATCCTGCGCATCAAACTATTTACGCTGCAATTGAAGCGTTGTATGACAAACGCCAGCCTGTTGATGCGATCACACTTGCCGATCAATTGAAGAAAATGAAGAAGCTGGAAGAAGCGGGTGGTACTGCAGCAATTGCGCGGCTTTCCAATATTTTATCTACTGCTGCTAACGTCACCGAGTATGCGCGTGTGGTGGCCAACTTGGCGGTAAAACGCAAGATTATCTCGATTTCTAGTGAACTAACCGAAAAAGCCTTCGATGAAAGTGTGGAAGCCAACGATGTGTTGGATACTGCAGAACAACGTGTATTTGCCATTTCTCAGGATAGTGGGAAAAAGTCTTTTACCAGTATTAAAGAAACCTTGGTGGGTAGTTTTGAGCGGCTGGATGAGTTACAACGCAATGGGGGCGAGCTGCGCGGCGTGCCCACAGGCTTTGCTGATCTAGATAATATGCTTGGCGGTATGCAGAAGTCCAACTTGGTGATTTTGGCAGCTCGCCCTGGGATGGGAAAAACTGCATTTGCTTTGAATATTGCGCATCACGCGGCAGTTGTAGCCAAGATGCGGGTGGGGATTTTTTCTCTGGAAATGAGTAGAGAAGAGCTGGTGGATCGGTTACTGGTTTCACAGGCGGATATTGATTCCTGGCGATTGAAAACGGGGCGACTGGATAGTCAGGACTTCATGAAAATTTCTGATGCAATGGGTGTTTTGGCTGATGCACAAATATTTATTGATGACCAACCTGGACTTTCTATTTTTGAAATGCGCACGCGTGCGCGGCGTTTGATGACCGAGCACCACATTGATTTCTTGGTAGTGGACTACTTGCAGCTTGCCCAAGGCAGAACAAAAGATAATCGTGTACAAGAAGTGGCGGAAATTTCTGGCGGACTTAAAAATATTGCTCGCGAGCTGCGTATCCCGGTTTTGGCACTTTCTCAGCTTTCTCGTGCCATCGAGAGTAGAGGAGAGCGTATTCCACAGCTCTCAGACCTTCGTGAATCTGGATCTATTGAGCAGGATGCAGACGCAGTTATGTTCTTGTATCGCAAAGATGATGATATTCGTGAAGCAGTGAACCTCAAGGTGGCTAAGCACCGCCATGGCTCCGTGGGTGACATCGATCTCTACTTCAAGGGAGATCGTATCAAGTTCTACGGTATGGAAAAACGAAATTTAGGGTAAAAATAACCCGCAGAAATGATATAATTGCATCTTATACATGTTCAATCCAGAAAGTCGTAACAAGTTCATTTCAGTTGCTTTAGCACTTTCATTGAGTCTTACAGCTTGTTTTGAAGGGAAAACGAATGTATCACCAAAAAGAGGTGAAAAAGTTCCTGTTAGTGTTCCCACAAGTGAAACATCACAACCTCCTATACCAATAGGGGTTCCAACATCTGAACAATCCACAACTAGCTTAGCGAATGAGATTATTACTGAACCCCTTGTATCCTCGATATATAGTAAAGAGTTTTTAGAATTAACGATAGCTGAAAAAACATTGCTTGACACAACAATTTCACAACTTTTGCAGCAAATGGGTGAAAATCCAGAAAATATTAAGCTACTATTAGCTGAGAGTAAAAAGCATTTAGAGGCAAGTGGATTGCAAAATTATTTAGAAAAGATAGCTCAGAAAAGAGGCTTCTCATTAGATGATCTTTTTATATTGGTTAGCTGGCGACCTGTTGATAGATTTTTATACAACGATGGTAAAACATGGACAGGGCAGGACGTGAATAAAGGAGTCCCAACTGTAGGAATATATGAAATTAAGGATGGATTAACGGCATATGCTATTCCAGTACTTACTACAAGTCAAAAATTAGTTGAATATTCAAGTGATATCCCTGACGTATCAGTTGTAACAGAAAATAATAATAAGAACCCATTCAATTTGAATTATGTGCGCAATAATATAAAAGAAATTGATTACGCTGAGTTGATTAAGTATTTAGAATCTATAACGAAGATTCAAAG
>OMIS01000041.1 GCA_900299155.1 bacterium | reverse complement strand
CTGAGTATACTATGAATGCAAACTATGTCGCCAGCACAAACTCATCAAAAAGCTAAATCACGACTTGCACACTCAGAGCCAGTGGAGCAAGTGGAATCTTCAACAGAGCCAGATTCTAAACTACTTACATTTGCTTCAGCAGGTGCTGCAAAATCACCAGTTGATCATACCCGCAAAGTCACTCATGATACTTCTTCAAGTTTAGATTTTTTGCGTAGCTTCTGGAGTACGCGGCTTCGCTATCTGCTATTGTTGTTTTTGGGAATTTTAGGATATGCAGGCTGTATCTATATCTTTCGCATGGTACAGCCTGAGAGCATCGCCAACATACTTTTTTATCATAGTTACTTACCACTTCTGATAGTCAGCTTCTGTGCACACTTCTTTTTTTGGAGTTTTATCTTTCTGCATTCCAGGCGTGCATTTTTTGTAGCAATCGTACTCACGACACTATTATTTTTCAAACTCCAGGCAGTGATTCTGACGACGCCTTTGCTGATAGGGATAATTGGAGCAGCAGTTTTACTGGAATTAGCCATCTTCTTCATATTCAAGAAGTAGTTTGATATACTACCGCTCTAACTTTTAAGGAATTATGATAGATACCCACCTTCAATCACCAACTGTACAAGATGCATACCTCAAATCAGAATTAGCTAAAGCCATCAGCAACATGAAGTCACCTAAAGAAATTCAAGCATTCCTCACGCTATTTTTAAGCGATAGTGAACTTTCCATGCTTGCGAAACGTTTAGCTATCTTCAAACGCTTATCACAAAATGTTTCTTATGAAACAATTCAACAAGAATTAAGTGTATCCAGTGCTACTGTTTCTTCTATTGCACAATTAAAAAGTAATACCTTTGCTCAAAAGGTGGCGACAATAATTACTGCACAAGAATGGGCAGAACAAACAGCATCACGCGTTCGCAGTTTCTTCACTCGTACCGTACAACCAACTGTGTAATTGTATCTTTCAGAGATGAACGTATAATCTGTACTCATGAAGCGTTTTTATATTACTGCTGCTATTCCCTATGTTAATGCCAAGCCACACCTTGGGCATGTTTTGGAGTGGTTTCAAGCAGATACAATTGCACAGTACCACCGCAGTTTAGGCACTCCAGTTTCATTTGCCTGTGGCAGTGATGAGAATAGCTTGAAAAATGTACAAGCTGCAGAAAAAGCAGGTAAAGCACCACAAGCATGGCTTGATGAATATGCGGTTATTTTTGAAGATGCATTCAAGTTTTTTGGGATTTCATTAACACACTTCCGTCGTGGCAGTGACCAAACTCACCACTGGCCAGGTGTACAAGAATTGTGGAAGCTATGCGCAGCACTCAAACCAGGGGAAACAGAGAGTGATATTTATCAAAAAGAGTACACCGGGTTGTACTGTGTGGGTTGTGAAAGTTACTACACTACAGAAGAACTGATTGATGGAAAATGTCCAGAACACTTAACGGTCCCTGAAACAATTACTGAAAAAAATTATTTTTTTAGACTTTCCAAGTATCAGAGTCAAATTCGTGAACTAATCATCAGTGACAAACTGTACATAGTTTCTGAGCAGTTCAAAAATGAAATGCTTGGGTTTATAGATCAAGGATTAGAAGACTTTAGTGTTTCTCGGAGCACTGCCCGTGGTCGTGGAGTGGGCGTGCCAGTACCAGATGATGAATCACAAGTGATGTATGTCTGGTTTGATGCGTTAGCCATTTACCTTACCGCGGTGGGTTTTGGAACAGATGCAGAATTATTTGCGCAAAACTGGCCAGCCGATGTCCATGTTATTGGCAAAGGCATCAACCGCTTCCACTCGGTTTACTGGATCGGGATGCTCATCTCTGCTGGATTAGCCACACCAGCATCTATTTCAGTCCATGGTTATATTACCGCTGATGGTCAAAAAATGAGCAAATCACTCGGCAATGTCATTGACCCTTTTGCTGTTGTTGAAAAGTACGGACTAGAACCAATTCGGTACTATTTGCTCCGCTATATACCGAGCCATGCAGATGGTGACTTTAGTTATGAAAAATTCAGAGATGCCTATACTGCAGATCTCTCAAATGGCATTGGCAACCTTTGCTCTCGTGTGGCTAAACTGTGCGAGAAAAATGCGGTTAACACCCCAGTTTTACCAATAGAGTATACGCCAGGAGTAGCAAAAGCACTGGAAGAACTGGAAGTCAGTGAAGCACTTGCCTTGGTAATGAGTATGGTTTCACAAACAGATCAGTATTTGAGTGAACAAATGCCTTGGAAAAAAGAAGGCGCAGAACAAGCTGAGATCTTGCGTGAAGCAGTACAGAACATCCGTGTCATCGCCTACCAACTCCAGCCGTTCATGCCAGAAACTGCTGCCACAATTTTGAAACACTTTAATCAAGAACAAATCAGCGCACTTTCACCATTATTCCCCAGACTTGTTGAATAATATGATTATTGATACCCACTGCCACTACAACCTCGATCCTCTATATGGAGAATCTGGAGCACTTTGGCCACAGTACTGGCAGGAAGCACAAGCACATGGGGTTACCAATGCTATTGTAGTTGGCACAGATATCACTACTTCAACTCGAGCAGTTGAACTTGCTCGCACTGAAAAAAGCTTTCGTGCAGCTGTTGGCTTTCATCCACATGCAGTTGCTGATACGCAGGCTGCAGGACAGTCCATTACTGAAGACACAATTACTAATTGGGTGACTCATCTGGAAGAAGTAGTAAAACAAAATCTCAATACACACTTGATCGCTGCTATTGGAGAAATTGGCTTGGATTATTTTAGACTTGATCTCACAAATGGGCAGCATACCAGAGAGATAGAACTACAAAAAGAACTGTGCAGCAAACAACTTGCACTTGCAGATAGATACATTCTCCCAGTAATTTTGCATGTCAGAGATTCTTCCACACAAGCATATTCAGATATACTTACGCTTGTACGCGCCTATAAAAAATCAAACGCACCATTTATTCTTCACTGTGCTTCTGGTAGTGTGGAGTATATACAAGAAGCCGTGGCACTTGGAGCGTATGTGGGGATTGCGGGAAATGTAACGTATAAGAATGCGGATAGCATTCGTGCAATTGTGCAAGCTGTACCTGAAGATAGGCTGTTGCTTGAGACAGATGCTCCATTTTTACCACCTGTTCCACATCGTGGTAAAACTTGTGAACCATGGATGATAGAATTAACTAGCAAGTATTTAGAAGAGGAATGTGGTGTTTCACTTGCCAAGGTATATGCAAATACCTTACAAGTCTTTACTTCACTCAAAATTTCATGACCCAAGAAAGTCACGCCGCCCGATTTATCCGCCGTCATCCTGTGAAGTCACAACGGTTTTTAGAGATATTACCTGGCTTCTTTTCATGGTCGTTAATACTTTTTCCATTCTGGGGCTCACTGATTATTCCCGTAGCCGTGGCATACTACATTATTGGCTTCTGTGTGTACTGGTTGTTCCGCTCGATTACCCTGGCAGTTTTAGCGATCGTTGCACATTTTAGAATCCGCGCCTCATCCAAGTTTGATTGGCTTGCTGATCTAGAAAATCAATTTACAGATTCGTGGAAAAAAGTTCATCACATTATCGTTATCCCAACATACAAAGAACCCGTTACCACATTAGAACGGACCATGGAGGCGCTGAGCACACAAACCTATCCACTTAAAAACCTGCACATTATGGTGTCATTTGAAGTACGAGAAGGCGCTGAGGCACATGTCAAAGCCAAACACTTGCAAGAAAAATATGGGGATCGGTTTGGACATTTATGGGTAGCATTTCATCCTGATATTGAAGGTGAAGTGAAGGGCAAATCTTCCAATACCTGTTGGGGTGCAAAACGCGCAAAAGAATTTTTAGTAGACAAAGCTGGCATGCCAATTGAAAACATCACAATTTCTAGCGAAGATGCAGATGCACTTTTTCATAAATCCTACTTTGCGGCACTTACCTACTCATTTTTAAGTGATCCCAAACCATTTAATCGTATCTGGCAGGGTGCAATCGCTTTCTACAATAATATCTGGCAAGTTCCCTCTCCAGTTCGTGTACTAGCAGCATTATTTTCTGTTACCCAAATGTATATTTTGGCACGCGAAGATCGTTTGATAAACTTTTCTACATATAGTACTTCCCTCAAGCACATTCATGAAATTGGCTATTGGGACACCAATGTTATTCCCGAAGATTATCGCTTATTTTTTAAATCATATTTTGCTAAAAAGGGTGACTTCGAAGTCAAACCAATTTATTTGCCCATCTATGCCGATGCAGCTGAATCACCCACCTTTTGGGGTACTATGATTAACCAATATGAACAACTCAAACGTTGGGCATGGGGTGTCAGTGACGATGCCTATATTATCAAACAGTACATAGTTACTCCAAACGTACCATTTTTAGATAAAACGGTCCGTGTTATTAAAATTATGGAAGATCACTTTTTATGGCCAGTGAACTGGTTTGCCATCACCGTTTCAGCGTTTTTACCTCCAATATTAAACCCAGCATTTAACCGCACCATTTTAGGAAAAACACTCCCACAGGTAACCTCATTGTTATTAACATTTTCACTAGTATCTATGGTTGTCGTCTTTGTTCTTGATGCATTAAACCGCCCACCACGCCCCAATCGCAACAACCCACTTTCCTACATCTTACAGCCCCTGGAGTTTTTACTGTTACCAATTATTGGATTTTTCTTTTCTGCACTCCCAGGACTCGATGCACACACACGGCTAATGCTTGGAAAATACATTGAGTATAAAGTTACGGAAAAAGTGTAAGTTTCAAGCATCACACTTTTGATATGTTTTGCTGTAGTTTCAGCATAAAAAAACTCCTCCTTTCAAGGTTTCTGAATGGTTTGTATACTGAACATAGATACGATTTTTGCATCTATGAGAGCACTTACAAAGTTGTGGCACAAAAAAGAAATTTGTCATCCAGTTCTTGCGATACTGTTGTGTTTTGTATTGGTGTTACGTATTCCAAACTTTTTTGAACCATACTGGTACGGTGATGAAGGTATATATTTGACGATTGGGAACGGCATTAGAGTAGGTGATCGTTTGTATGTTGATATCGTCGATCATAAAACGCCACTTATTTATTACTTTGCAAGTGTCGGCAGTCAATTAAATTTTCGGATTCTATTAGTTACCTGGATGCTCCTCACAACAATTGCGTTTTATCGCTTGAGTGAGCGCTTGTTCAAAAACAAGTACAGTACTTTTCTGGCAACATTTGCATTTGTGCTCAGTACTACGTTACCGCTCTTTGAAGGTAATATTCCCAACGGTGAGTTATTTGTAATGGGGTTTGTGCTGTTTGGATTTTGGATACTTTCATATTCTTCTTACTTTGCTTCATTTGTAACACAACCAGACGAAAAAAAGCATCATAGTGATTGGCAAATTATTACTGTAAGTGGGATCTTATTTGGATTGGGGATATTGACCAAAGTTCCTGGATTACTTGATGCCTGTGCAGCATTTATGATTGGTTGGTTTGGCACACTACAGAACCTCAAGACTCACACCTTACAATCAACTATAAAAAAACTGCTTCCTAAAACACTGCTCCATATGCTCATCTTAGCTGGCGGCATTGCACTGCCAATTCTTATTTCTGTTGTGTATTATGTACTGCGCGGTTCTGGTGAAGCATACTTAAATTTTGGATTGCTCTACAATTTACATTACAGTGGCAATTGGGACTTGGGCTTCACCAATCCACTGCTCGCATTTAGCTTCACATTGGTAGGTAAATTTTTATTTGTCGTAGCTGGGGTACTTGCCCTTTCACTGTTAACAAAGTTTTTTACACCTCAGCAACAATTTATTGCAACATGGACACTTTTTGCATTATTTGCCAGTTTACTTTCCAATCGTCCGTACCCGCACTACTATTTACAGATCTTTCCTCCACTCGCACTCTTACTTGGATATGGACTAGAAAAATTGAACAAACAACTTCGTATCTTTCAATATGCCAGTATCGCACTTATAGCAGTAATGGTTTTTGCAGTTATGAAAATTTTGCACGTCGGTGGATACCCCGTCATCTCATACTACCAACGTAATTTGAAACTACTTACTGGTCAAATGAGCTACCACGATTACCGGAACTCATTTGAATGGATTATGGAAGATAACTACAAGGCAGCTGAAATTATCTCAAGAAGTCACGATAAATATATGTTTATCTGGGGCACCAATCCCACACTGTACGCGTTAACCAAGAAACAACCAACGGGTAGATTTACTGTTTCATTCCACATTATTGATTTGAAAGTTTATGATGAAACATTCAAATCCATTGTAGACAAAAAACCTGAGTATATTGTGGTGATGAATAATGAAACAGCAGAGCTGCCAGGCTTAAGAGCCTACTTACGGGACAACTATATTGCCAATAATTCTTTCGAGCACTTTGTACTATGGAGAAAACGTAGCACAAGTAGTTTATAATCAGCACTATGTCTGAAAACCAATTTAAGATTGAGACCTGGGATGAACTCAGTACCTCGATTAAACAGCCATTATTACTGTGCGTCGCATTTACTGGATTAATCACTATTGTCAGTACAATTTATTATTTTTTTGCACAGCCAGAAATACCACTCTTTTACTCACTGGCACGCCCTGATCAGGCAATCACAAGTAAGGAATGGATATTCCTCTTTCCCACAATTGCACTATTCATCACCTTACTACATAGTATTTTAATCTCATTATTTAAGGACCTGGAAAAATTAGTGTTACGTCTTTTTGCATGGACAACATTGGTTGTGCAATGTTTTTTATTTTTTGCACTACTGAGAATTATTATTATTACATATTAAAACTATGTGGGCATTTATCTGTACTGCGATTATCGCGGTTCTACTAACACCAGCAGTAATAGGCTTATATAAAAAGTATAAGTGGCTTGATGATCCAGCTAAAGATAGCCATGCAAAAAAAACTCACTCCACACCAGTCCCCCGTGGTGGCGGACTTGTGATTTTTTCTGCCATTTTGATTGTTAGTGCTTTTTTTCTCAACTTTGACCAATACCTCGTACACATACTTGTTGCAGCAGGGCTATTAACTGTTGTCGGTTTCTTGGATGATATCTATGATTTAAGTCCAGTTTTGCGCTTAGGTACTGGGCTACTCGCAAGCATTATTGTGGTAAGTTCTGGTATTGGTATTGCGTATGTCAGTAATCCGTTTGGGACAGGAGTAATTCATCTAAATCAGTGGCAAGTCCCTATAGAATTTTTGGGGCAGACCCACATGGTCTGGATTCTCTCAGATTTATTTGCCATTATTTTTATGCTTTGGAATATGAATATTGTGAACTGGTCCAAAGGAGTTGATGGGCAGATGCCTGGATTTGTTAGCATTGCTCTTATTTTTATCGGGATTCTCTCCTACCGCTTTATTGATGATCCGACACAGTTCAATACTGCCAACCTTAGTTTTATCGTGGCGGGCGCATATGCAGGATTTCTCATTTGGAACTGGTATCCACAGAAAATTATGCCTGGATATGGTGCCGGTTCACTGGCAGGTTTTTTCTTAAGTGTACTTGCCATTCTTTCTGGAGCTAAGCTTGCTACAACATTGATGGTTTTGGCAGTTCCAACAGCTGATGCCATTTTTTCGATTATACGAAGACTCTATGCCCGCAAGTCACCACTCTGGGGAGATAGGGGCCATTTGCATCATAAATTACTAGATGTATTTCATTGGGGAAAGCGGCGAATTGCCATGCTCTACTGGGCCACAAGTGCCTTGATGGGGTTTTTGGCACTCTATTTAAATACTCTCGGCAAACTTCTCAGTATAACTACCGTAATGCTCTGTGTATTTATAGTCTTAATTGTGGCAAAATATAAAGCAACTAGAAAGACATGAAAAGCTCAGCACTATTCCTACTACTCCGCACTGCACGCCCTCGTCAATGGATTAAAAATTTTGCTGTATATGCTGCACTTTTTTTCACTGGCATGCTCTTTACCGTACCAGTTGGTGAAAGTAGTTATTTTCTGAGAGTAACACTTTCTTTTATAGTTTTCTCATTTCTGACTTCAAGTGTCTACATCATCAACGATATTATTGATAAAGATGCAGACAAGCATCATCCTTTTAAACGTAAACGTCCTATAGCTTCAGGAGAACTTCCCATTCCTGTGGCGATGTTTGGAGCTGGTATTTGCTTGGTTGTAGTTGTCTTTCTTTCATTGTGGCTGCCGTTGTTTTTCAAGTTACTAGTTTTTGCCTATCTTATGTTGCAGATACTCTATGCAAAATATTTTAAGCATATTCCAATTTTAGATATCAGTGCGATTGCATCAGGGTTTTTAATTAGAGTCTATGCTGGAGCAGTAGTTGTGAACTTACACATGAGTGTGTGGTTTTTACTTACAGTTATCTCTGCTTCATTATTTTTAGCCGTAGGAAAACGACAGAGTGAACGCACATTACTTGCAGGCAAAGATGGCAACCTCATGGAACAAACTAGAAAAATTCTCAAGCACTATTCGCAGCGGTTACTTGATCAGTATACCGCGATGTTTGCTACAGCCACCTGGTTAACCTATGCACTCTATACTTTTCAAGATGAAGGAGTTGCGCCTGCACCACAGTTTGCCACAATTTATGAAGCACTACCTAAAACCTTACATTCTCAAAAACTATTGATGCTCACCTTGCCATTTGTGATCTTTGGAGTGATGCGCTACTTACAACTCATCTACGAAAAAAATGAAGGTGAATCACCAGAGCGAGTGCTTCTTACAGATAAACCGCTGCTTGCCACCGTATTTTCATTTGGAGTTAGTGCTTTCATATTGATCTATATTGTTGGATAATTCCCCTCGGTTATGAGAACAACACTTCACCGATTTCGTTCAGTTATCCTTATTATAATTCTCTGTTTTGCATTTTTTACTAGAATGTATAACCTGCATAATCCAGAAACCTACATGTTTGATGAGGTGTATCATGCAGTTACCGCAAAGTTGATTGCCCACAATGACCCAAGAGCATATGAATGGTGGAATCCTGCTCCAGAACCAGATACAGCGGTTGATTGGCTGCATCCACCACTCGCCAAATACTTTCAAGCTATTTCTATGCTTGCCTTTGGAGAAAATTCTTTTGGCTGGCGCTTCAGCTCAGTAATATTTGGCGTACTTGTGATCTTACTTACTTATCACGTAGCGTACCGTTTATTTCGTAATTCCACAATCGCCCTTATGAGCGCAGCACTGGCTAGCTTAGATGGCTTACTGCTCGTGCAATCAAGAATTGCGATGAATGATATTCACGTCACCTTCTTTATTTTATTCACGATCTACAACTATCTTGTCTATAAAGATACGAAACGCATATCAAAATTATTTTTAACTGGATTGAGTGCAGGGTTGGCCATGGCCAGCAAGTGGTCAGGATTATTTGTTGTAGGAATTGTAGGGTTATTTGAGCTATTTGAGCTTGTTAAAATATTTTTTACTACCTATTCACCTACCGGAATTTTTACAAAAAAGTGGTGGTGGGAGCTCGCACAATGGTTGGGGATACGTCTAGTGCTGTTGCTACTACTGCCTGCATGTTTATATGTAGCTGGATACACACACATGTTTATTCAAGGGAAAGGCTGGGCACACTTCAAAGAGCTCCATAACCAAATTTGGTGGTATCAAACACATCTCGATGCCACACACCCGTACCAATCACGCCCAATTGAATGGTTCTTAAACATTCGACCAGTGTGGATGCACGTCAGTTATGGGAGCGGATCACGCGCTGATATTTATGCATTTGGTAATCCTGTACTTTTTTTAATTGGTGCTGCGACTGTATTTTCAACGCTGATTTATTTCTTGCTGCGTATGTATGAATATTTTACCGCACAAAAGAAACAAGCAGCGCTGAATCGCATATATACCGCCACTGTATATGGCATAGAAAAGTTGACAGAAAATCCATTGCTATTTCTCACGATCAGTTATTTTGCTGTTTGGGCACCTTGGCAGCTTTCACCCAGAATAATGTTCTTTTATCACTACACACCAGCCGTACCACTTCTGTGCATTTTAATTAGTTACTGGACATATTTAGTGGGAAAGAATCAGAAGTTTGTGCTCTATTTAATCTTTGCAAGCGCAGCTATTGCCTTCGCAGTTTGGTATCCACACTGGGTAGCGATTCCTGTTTCAAATAAGTTTGCTGATGCTATTTACTTTGCACTCCCACAGTGGAAATAGCGTTGGGTAAATACTCCATAAACTGTAGTGAGCGTAGTTCTCGCATCACAGTTCTGATCAGTTCTTTGAGATCTTCTACTTCAGTATCAGGTAAATCAAATGCATGGACTGCCATTTTGCCTGTCTGAGAATCAGGGACAACAAACTCGAAGACTCCTTGAGTTACTTCAGGTTCAAAAGCGGTATCAAGCTGCGTTAATAATTTATAAAATAAGAGCTGTCGCTTAAATGGGCTTCTGATACTTTCTGGCAAACTTTGTTCACGAGCTGAAAGTCCAGCTGATTGTGTTTTACCTTCTAACGTATTGCGTGATTTGGCTGAACCAGTTTTATAATCTATCACCCGCACAGTTTTTGTTTTTTTATCGATCCAGTCCAAACGATCAATTCTGCCCACTAGCTGCATATCATCGAGGACTGTACGGCGCATTCCACTGCCGAACCGTGCTTCTAGCTGCCATGGTTGGAGCACATCTAGTTGTAACTCACTCATATACTGTTCAAGCACTTTTTTTCCATGTACTAACCGTCGTTCAAAATCTTCACGAGTCAAAATTTCTTGTCCCAATACTTCTTCATAGCGCTTAAAAATTTTTTCACTATCAACTTTCACACCTCTTTGAATCTGTTTGAACAATTCTTCAAGCGCCGCATGGATGGCAGTTCCAAATGCTAAGTATGGTGCACTTCCAGAAGGAATCCGCAGTAAATCACGGAGAATAAATTGAGCAGGATCTTGCAAATAATTATTGAGCGCAGAAACTGATAGTCTATAGGTACCGATGAGTTCCTTAAAAAATTTTTCAGCTTGTTCTGTGTGCTGTACCGTGGGAGCTGGAGCCACTAATTTACTTAAAAAGTCTTCTTGTCGTTCAATTAATTTGTCATCTTGCTGCACAGAAAGCGCAAGCGCACTTGACTGCATCTCAGCAATAAACATACTGGGGTTAATCGTTTTCACCGCAGTATTGGAGATACTCGTCTCAGGATAACTTACAACTACTTGCTGTTTTGCACGAGTTATTGCTACATACAATAACCGTCGATCATCTTCATTACGCTCTTTTTTAGTGATATCTGTATGACTCATAATTTCTGCAGGCAGCGGAAGTAAATTCCGCTCACGAGTATTACCCCACACACCATCACTACAATGAATCAAAAAGACATACTCCCACTCTTGGCCTTTTGCTTTATGAACAGTGGAGAGATGCACCGCACCTTTAGTAATATTCAAATCTTGCACTACTAGTGAAATTCCATACGAACGCATTGTTTCAACAGCACTCAAGAACTGTGGTAATTTGCAGTTTACGCGTTCACGACACAGCTGTTCCACATATTGGCGCAAGGTATTGTAGTAGAGCAAATGCTCCACAACGGTAGACTGCTGCTTCATCCAATCCAAGAAGCCACTTTCTTGTGCCACTAGCTCAAACCACTCAATAAAAGTCCGCTGTCCTTCCTGTTCTGCCCAAGTTTGTAACTGGGTAATAAATCGAAGTAGTTTGCCGTGCTCATCTTCAGAAAGGCAGTCGGGGCTAAGAACTTTGAGTGCCTCATATCCAGACTCAACAAGTTCACGAACCCTTTTACGTTCTGCCCCTGCCAGATGCGTTATTCGATAGACACTGAGCGTATCAAGCTGCAACCAGCCATAGCACAGCACTTCAAAAAATCTTTCATCTTCTTGGTTAATTTTGTATAACTCAATCACTTGTAGTAACTGCAAAAACTGCCTGATTGGTTCAAACTCAAACACACTATTTCCGCCATCAATTTCATAGGGGATGTGCCATTTTTCTAAAACTTCCGTCACTTCCACTGAATCTTTATTTGCACGATACAAAATAGCAATTTCTTCAGCAGGGACACCTCTTTGTAATAGCGTTTGAATTTGTTCTGCCACTTGTATGACTTCAATCGTTTGTGATGGCGCTGACCACACTTGCACAGCATGGGGATTTTTTTTGACACCATTGAGTGGTGTTGTTAATGCAGTAAATAATGTTTTAGCCGCGGGCGAGTGAAGTGGATTGGTTTGCGTTAGTACATTGTTACCAATCACTGTATGTGCCACCGTATTTATTTCAGCTGGGCAGCGGTAACTAGTATCCAACGTAATCACAGTGGCATCTGGATACTGTTCAGTAAAACTCACCACATTTTCTGTGGACGCGCCTTGAAACCGGTAAATTGATTGATGCGGATCCCCCACCACAAAAATATTTGCTTGGTCGCCCCAGTACGAAGCCAGTAACCGCACGACCTCATTTTGAGCACTATTTGTATCCTGATATTCATCCACCAAAAAATACTGAAACTTTTCTTGGTATTCCAGTAGCAGTGTTTCTTCCTTTTCAAAAGCAGCAATCACAAAGGTAATCATGTCATCAAAATCATACCGATTCTGTTTCCGCAGTTTTTCCTGATATCGTGCATAGATTGTAGCCAGTTCTTGGTTTTTTGCCTTTTGCTTTTCAAATGTTGCGGCACCGCCTTTTGTAGTTGGTTTTGCATCATCAGCAAATACAGTGGTAAGTAACTCGCTAAACCGCTCGGGAGTGATCCCCTCGCGCTTGAGCTGTGAAATGGCACGGACTGCTTCTTTGAGATAGAAATATGGTGCGTTGAGCGGCTTGAGTGCTTCCAGCGGCAGTTCTTTAATCGTAGCTTTCATCGTCTCAAAAAGTTCCACATCAGTGATGGGTTGGCTATCTCGATCTATGGAGAAATATTCTGGATATGCAGTAATGACACTGGCACAAAATGAATGAAAAGTAGTGATCTCTACGTAGTATCCCTCTTTACCAATCATGGAGACCACGCGCTCCTGCATGTTTTTGGCAGCGGATTCAGTAAATGTCAGCGCCAAGATGTTGTACGGAGCCACATCAGTTTTTTGCAAGATATTAGCAATGCGCGCAGACAGCACTTGTGTTTTGCCTGTCCCCGGTCCTGCCACAACCAGAACTGGACCTTCTATTGTATCTACTGCTTGCCGCTGAGCAGTATTGAGTTTTTGATAGAGTGCAGTAAACTTGGCCGTTTGTTGTGTTCTGAGATTTTGATTCATGAAAATTATGCTACCTGTATTGTACTGGTTTTTGAATGTGTTGCTATGATTGTGAAATTATTTCTTTGAATCAGCAAGCTGCTGCTGCAAGCGATCAATCCGACCTGAAACTATATCACTACGCTCTTGTATATGTGTTTGCAGTGGATCAACTGTGGCCGCTTGTGCTCGAGCAAGTGTTTGCCGCTCCTTAATGTTACTTTGCAAGCGTTGCTCCATTTTTTGAGCTCGTGCTTCACCAAATGTTTTTGGTGCGCTCGGGGCTACAAAACGTGCTGTAGGTCGTGAAACAGAACTTGGCTTTCCAAAGATACTTGAGAGCAGATGCTTCATATACGGCAAGTATACACAGAGAAAATCTAATTTACAGTATCAGGCTTACTCAAATTCTATACTGCAGTTAAAAATTACCATTTCCCCCAATTAAACCTTGATACCCAGTGCCACCGCCTGCTGGAGTAAAGTAGACTGTTGTACCATATTGATCCTTTAGTAAATGCTGCACACCAACTGTAAGGCTTTGAGTATTTGAACTGGTTGTTTTACAAGTTGTGATATCAGTGATGTTATTCACTGTAAAACTACTGCCCAATAATCCCACAAAACTATATATCCATGTATTATATGGAGGATTATTCATAAACATGCCTTTGGTCAGTGTAACTCCAGTTCTCCAACAAGTATCTCCAACACTCAACATTCCACTAGTATCTCGATCTTCATAGTAATAGAATTTATAATTCTGCGACTCTGCTAGTGCAGGACTCACAATAGTCAGCGTTAATACAAATGCTGTCGAAAAACCTATTAGAATTTTCTTAACCATCGGAACCTTTCACTAATAAATAGCTACTAAAATAGTTATATCAAATATATTGAATGATTGTAAATATATGGAAAAATCAAGCTTATAGCACTATTAATTTCACTGAAAATTGAGTTTGCCCTTACCTTGAAGTTTCCATTGTTGATGGATCTCTACAAGACTTGCTAAATACTGTTTCATACGAGGTCCTGATTTCTGTAAATGTGCATGTGCTGCTTGTAACTCACCACCACCAGAGTTACTAATCAGTAGTACATCAGCAAACCGAGGTTCTTTTCGCATTTTTGCTAGTAACTGCACCCCGTCCTTTTTGTCAAATGTTGTTGGAGCTATGTTACCGTCCACAATACATGCGATCAGCACAGCAGGTCCCAACAACTCAGCAGCATATGCCGCATCATCAACAAACCGCGAACACAAGTCGATTGTCGTGAGGGAAATAATTTTCAAAACATCTGGCAATACTGCTTCAAGTCTCTTAATTTCTCTTTGCTCGTCTTCAAAGATTGCTACAGCGAGAGATTGTTCTGTATTCATAAACTATATTATAGTGTAGCACTCACACATTTTTAGACGAACAAGCATGCCAAAACAAGCTAGGTACCAATTCTTTCAATTCGTGTTACACTAACCATCTCAAGTATGCCAAGCGATATAACCGTTATTAACTTTACCGACGTCCACTTTGAACATGGCTACCGCCGTGAAATTCTGGAAGGCGTCAGCTTTTCTGTTCGGGCAGGTATGAAAGTGGCACTGATGGGTCAAAATGGTGCTGGCAAAAGTACAATTTTCAAACTGATTACTGGCAAATTAAAACCTCAGTCTGGCACGATTTCTGTAAAAAACGATTTTACGGTGGCTACGGCGCATCAAGTGTTTACTCCTGCAGAACGTGAGCTATCCATCACTGAATACTTTCACACTGTCTGCCCCGTCGATGAGTATGAGCTCAAACGACGCATCAATGAAGTTTTGAATGCAGTAAACTTAGTGGCAGACACCTCAAAAAAAATTAAAAGTTTTTCAGGCGGGCAACAAGCACGACTACTGCTCGCGGCTGCATTGATCCAAAAACCAGACATATTGCTACTGGATGAGCCCACCAATAACTTAGATGCGGATGGCATCGGGCATTTATTGCTTTTCTTAATGGAGTACGAAAAAACTGTGCTGGTGATTTCCCATGATGCAGATTTCTTAAATACCTTCACCGATGGCGTTTTATATCTGGATAACTTTACCAGAAAAGTCGAACAGTACGTTGGGACATACTACGATGTGGTGGAGCAAATTAAAGCTCGCATTGAAAAGGAAAATAGTCAGAATGCGCGCCTGGCCAAAGAGATTCAAGAGAACAAGGAAAAAATAAACTTTTTCGCTCACAAAGGCGGTAAGATGCGGCTCGTGGCACGGAAGATGCGTGAAAAAGTAGAGGCATATGAAGAAGAAAAAGTTGATGTCCGCCGTGAAGATAAAACGATCCGTGACTTTACGATTGAAGCACAAAAAGATCTGCCTAGTACGATCATGAAGATTGATTCATTTAGTATTATGCAGAATCACCAAGTGGTAGAAAAACCTGCCAAAATTATCTTAGGAAAAGATCAGCATCTGCAAATTAAGGGTCCAAATGGTATCGGCAAAACTACTTTGATAGATTCACTGGCCACAGGTACAGCAGCAGGTGCCACTATTGCCCCTGGAGTACGTGTGGGGTATTACAGTCAGGACTTCTCCGCTCTCAACTATGATCATACAGTGCATCAATCACTGGTTGAAGCTATGCTGCTTGGAGACAGTTCCGGTACCGAAGAATACTTGCGTTCGGTGGCTGCTGGATTTTTAATTACCTCACATATTATTTCAAGTGAGATTCACAGCTTATCTGAAGGCCAAAAGGGGTTACTGTGTTTTGCACGACTTGTACTGCAAAAGCCCGGGCTACTGATTTTAGATGAACCCACCAATCATATTAACTTCCGCCACTTGCCTGTTATTGCAGCGGCACTCAATGAGTATGAAGGAGCGATGATTTTGATCTCACATGTGGAAGACTTTGTTTCACAGATTCGGATAGATTTGACTCTGGATTTGGAAAAGTAGGTTGTTTAAACTAACCAAATAGAAAACTTGTATAAAGAATAATCCTAGGCAGATTAGTACACATATATGCCATACTTTGAACAATCATACCTAGAACACCCTGAAGAGGAAATTAGTGAAGACGAAATTGGTGAAAACGAATTTAGCATTCAATATGTCAGGAATACAGGTGTTGTAAATCTGCTTGCAGTTCTTGACGCTCAGAGAGGATCTAACAATGAAGCACAGCCCTTTGAATTGAGAATTAGACTGTACCGAGCAATTACTGGACAAGAGAAAAATATAAATGATAAGTGGATGTTTGAAGGTGCTCTTATTAGTGACTTGTATAGAAATGGTTTTTTTCAGAAAAGCAGAGGATTTGATCCGCGTAAGTCATATGGTTTAGGTGCGGTATGTAATAGAGTATTTAATACCATACAACATGTTTCAGATGCGATATATGATAAAAAAATTGAAGACCTGCCTGTTTTTACAGATCCAGCTAATGAAAAAGTTAAGGGTGTGCCTGTTTATGTAAATCCAGTTGATGTAATAGGTATGATTGAGAGAAAAAGGTTCCCTACTGAATCAGATACATCTAAACCAGCTATAGCTGTTTTGGATGTACCATTATCAGAACTCACTGGGGATAACCCTACGATTAAATTAATAAAAAAATTCTCAGATCCGTATACAACTGATAGGGAAGTACCCTCAGATGACCTAGTAGCTGCAGCCTATGGGCAAAAAACATTAAGTGGAGACTATTATTTGATTGGGACTCATCCATCAAATGCTGGGGTTCCCCAGAGCATCCGTGAACATGAAATATTAGTTCAACCCATTGCATTAAAAGAAGATGGGACTGTAGATAT
>OMIS01000040.1 GCA_900299155.1 bacterium | reverse complement strand
GGCTTTTAACAACTTAAGTTTTGATGCAGGTAACCAAGGCCAATGCTTTTAACAACTTAAGTTTTGATGCTCACGTTCTCTTTCCAATGCTTTTAACAACTTAAGTTTTGATGAGAACTCCCATTTAAGAATGATTTATAGGCAAAATTTACTATACAAAAAGTTAATTTTACCCATAAAATAACAATATAAATACACAAAAATAGTACCAAAAACATTATGTAGTATTTAAGAACTTTTAAGTGTTAACGAGCAATTCTTTTAAGTTGTCAAAACGAGCCATCACACGGATTTACGGTAATGACGAAAATAATTTTTTTAATTATGGCTGAATAGTAGCGCACAAAGTATACTCAATACAAGGAGCACTTTTAAATGTGTTAACTATGAGTAACCCACGGGTCTCGATTTACCTTCCCTATGTAGAAGAAATTAGCAAAGTTGATGCAAAACATGTCAAGATGGTTTACAAGGGTGGTGAGGTAATCAGCGATTTATCAGATATATTGAGCATCATGCTCTATAATTCAACAACTACACTTTCAACAGAAGTAATTGATTTTATCAGTGCCAGAGGTGTCCCTATAATTATCCATCGAAAGCATAAACCAACATGTACCTACATCATGCCAGGCATGCGTGCAGATAGCAATGATGTTCTTTCTCATCAGATCATGTACCGCCTTGATGATCATAAGACTAGACATATTGCGCGACAGTTACTTCGTGCCAAGTTTACAGTGATGAGTTGGTTATTAAAGCCCAGGTTAGAAAACTTGAAGTATGGTATGTTGCTTGATGACATGAGGTATGTAGAGGCGCAACATGCGCGTATGTATTGGGATCGTTTCTATGAGAAACTTGGTGTGCAAGGTAATCGTCGCTCAATCAATAATGTAAGTTTTATTTTGAATGGAGTATCCAAGTATATTACAGGAAATTTACTACGTTGGGTTACATATCATCACCTTTCTCCGTACCATGGATTTTTGCATGAACCAACTACCTACCCATCATTACTGTATGACCTCATAGAACCGTACCGTGGATATTACGAGCAACGTGTTTGCACGGTGATGCTGCATCAATTTGCTGAAAAACCTAATATAGAAAAGGAAAAGTTAATGGCAATTGTAATTAATGATTTGCGAGAGTTTCTGCGTGAAAAAGTATATACGGAGGTGACAAGGCAAATTGTGTATAGGCAAGAATTACTTCATGGTATAGTACTATCACTACGATCATATTTACTTGGAGAAACCAGGCGGTTTCTAATTCCCATGGAAAATATACCTAATGGCGGGAGACCTAAAAGGGTAACATTTAAAATGTATGGCAAACATGCTGGCATCACTAATACATTCAAGGAGGCGAGAGAGTTGCGTATTTGATTCGGTATTTGTTTGTATTGTATATTATTTTCGATCTGATAAAGTACGTTAAAGCTGAGATAGGCTTGTTTTTCATTAAAAATGAAAAAACTTATTTAATAATTTGAACGCCACAATTTTTTTTGTCTATCTCAGCTTATCAAAATTAAATAACAGTAGGGACTGCAAATGAAAGTAAATAATGTACAAAGTTCAGTTCAAGTACAATATCAAACACCGCTGAGTAGCTGGTGGACAAACATCAGTGGAGATTCCAAAACTGTGATACTATCACTAGTAATTCTGGGTATTGTAGCAATTACAATTTTTGCGATGTATACCATGTGTGTTCTTAAAATGAAAAAATGAAAGGGCAGAATGTCAGCAAATACCTTAAAGCAAAAACTTGGTTATCGTCTTGCTGCTGAACGGTTTCATTTTACTGGATATAGCTCACTAAAAACAATAAAATTCCCTATCACATCACGCAATAAGACTCTAGATCGTAAGCTCGTTGAAGCACTACAACATGACTACATTCTAATGTATGGTGCGCTGAATTATCCAGATTACTATACTAGTGTTAGCAAACAGTCAGTTAAAGCATACTGTGTGCTTGATTTTTGGATAGACAGCTTGCGAGCAGGAGTACTCTGGTCTAGTTCGTTTAGTAAAGCAGAAAACTTATTACTTAGTCTTACCAATCGTCAAAGCTTTTATCACTCACACGCTGAAAAACTTGCAAAACAGATGTCTCTAAAATTAGAGATAGCTGTAGAAAAAATCAACATTGAAAAAATTAGAGAACGTTTGCAAGCAGCTCCACGCAGTCTGAATACCTTGCCACTTATCATCAAAGAATTTGAAAAGTACTTTGTTTTTTCTAATGGGAGATCTGAACAGCAAGATCTGAGAATCATAAAATATATTACAGAACAAATCCAGGTAGTGCCGAATGATACAAGAGAGTTTTATAGATTATTCTTTTTGTTTTTTGGTTTAGAAAATGCACAACAGCAATTTGATGGTTACAAAGAAAATCCATATTCACTTACCTTCATTTTTAATCCAAATTGGGATTTTAAACTGCACACTGCTGACAGCCCACAAGATTTGGTGATCACACTGCAGCAGCTCTTTGGAGAAAACGCTACTGCATATATGGGTTTAAAAGATAACTTTAACGGTTTCCAAAATTATTTTGGTGATGTGATAAATACGCTCTTATCAGGTAATTCACAGAAAATAGTGAATGCTCTGTTGCTTGTTAATCCTGAATACAGAATAGAAGATATTAAAGCACGATTAGATTGGTTGGCTGTACAAGCTCGTAAATTAGGAGCAGATAATTCAATACAATTAGGTAACTCATTGGCTGACCTACGAGTTGGATTTGGGGGTGCGCTTGCTAGTTGGGTGGCAAATTTTACTCGCTCTAGTGCAAATATTATTTTTGATCTCACAGAGAAATATATTGAAT
>OMIS01000039.1 GCA_900299155.1 bacterium | reverse complement strand
TTTTAAGTAGTACAAATATTTGTAATAATATCCACGGTAATATTCCATACATCGCAATAAAAGGCTCAAGTGCTACATAAAAATTTTGCACAGTCCCAAAATGTAGTAAATACAAAAGTCCTGCTGCTATAGCAGGTATTTTTTGTGTGTGGTACATTTCTTTTTTGTGAGGAAGTATATAGTCAGTTAAGAAGTATGCTCCGGTTATTCCACTCAAGAGCATCAGGTAGGTGAACGCATAGCGCAGGTACATTTCTGGAATGAAAAAAGAAAGCACTAGTTGAATAATGGCTTGTGGTAACTGCGCGGCATAGCCATGGCCACCAAGAAGGCCTAAGCCTTGAAAACTTTGCCAGGTTTCAAAAAGCGAACGTTGGATCATCCAAAGGGGCGCAAAAGATGAGTCCATTAAGTCCCAGCTTAAAAAATAGGTTCCAGCTTTTGTATTGGTCAGTACAATCCAGAGCCAAGCAAAAAGGAGAATCCCCAGTGGTAGATGATTAGGCGACCAATGAAATAATCGCTTTTTTAAGTTTTGCCACATAGTTGTATTCTAAAGTGGATGCTTGATCAAAGGAAGTATAGATAGTGAGTAGTTCGCTTGGAAGTTGGCGTTCAGCCGTGCGACTAGTTGCAAGCTGTTGTGAAAAACGAGTCAGCTTCTTCAAAAACTTTGGATCTGTACACTGCAATAATTTCTTGATAAATGCCTGTTTGTTACGAGTAAAGATCAGTTCATGTGGCAGTACTTTACTCTGGATCATAGCAGCTTGTGCATCATCACTTTGTAGATAGACAGCTAGTTCAGTGGAGAGTAGAGTAGGTTTACCATGAGCCAGTGCATGTGCCCAAGAGCCAGAAGCACCAAGTACTCCGCGGTATGGCAAGATGACGAGGTCTGAAGCAGCCATGTACCCGGCAATATCTTCTTCAGCGATAAAGCCAGTCAAGTGAACACCTTTTTGGGTGGCACATTTCTTAGCAAAGTCTGCATAGAATGTTTCATAATGGGCTTTACCTTCTTGTGAAGGAGCCTTACCACCAGCAAAGAGTAATTTAACATACTTAAATTCATTAGTTTTTTGTAGGTGGGTCATGGTGGGCAATAACCAATCAATACCTTTATATCGAGTCATAAAACCAAAACAGGTAATTACCAGATCTTTTTTTGTATAACCAAGTTTCTTGCGCCATTTGTTCCGAAGTGCAAGAGACGGTTTTTGGGCAAAGACCCAGTGTGGTGAAAGCATAATTTTTTCTTGTGGCGCATGTTGAGAAAGACGCTGCACAATACTTTCATCCAGTGCAATCAGTTTATGTACACTCATACTTAAAAATTTATAGTAAAAAGGTAAACCCAGCTCCATAATTTTGAGTACGTTTGAAGTCTGAGTATGACCCAAGTGACGAGCCATAAACGAAAAGTCGGTAATGACGTTGTGAGCTGTGTAGTTAATTTTTTTACCCATTAAGCGCAGTGCTGTGAAAAAGGGAATACATAACGCCATTGGGATAATCTTGCCACTAGTGAAAAACTCAGAGTGAACGTGTAGATCCTGAATAGCTGTAAACTGCTGAATAGTAGTCAACAGTTCATGGAACATCAGTATATTTTGAGTAAATGCTGGCACGATCAAAACTTGACCTTTTTGTAACACTTGGACAGGGCGATCGTATTCAGCTTCTACCAGCACGATACATTTACGTTTTGTATAGCGAGTGATTTCAGTGATTAGATGTTCTGTATAGGTAGCAACACCGTGATATGACGGCGCAATATCTTCAAACGGGTACTTTGAAAGAAACAAGATTGTGTCTGGTTTATTAAACTGTTTGAGCAGTTTTTTAGATAGTCCCATTATCCTATAATTATATAATAAAAGTTGTAATTTTTCAAGGTGAAAATAGAGATATAAGTTGAAAAAGTGGGTATAAATGAAAAGCACCTCCTTGTTGAGAGGAGGTGCCCAGCCTGGCGGCTGTGTTTGTTAGCGGGAGATGAGAGGGAGATAGATCGGGAAATTGATGTCTGTACGCCAAATGGAGCTTGGAACCATGCCATCTTTGGTTAAATTGACGACCTCTTTCCAGGTATCGACATGATGGTCGACCCCCTCCACTGTTACAAGGTAATTGGAAGTACCATTTGCTGGGTCATTGTCAGGCAACTGAAAGTTGCCGTCCAATACCCAAGGCGCAGTTCCATTTTCCCATCCTACATCAGGGCTACCTACAGGCTTATTTGTTACTTGCTGTGGGATACGCCAAAGGCTGCCAGCTTTGAGCCCACCGTCCAAAAGTGCATGCGCCTGCTGATAAGTAAGTCCTTTCGTTTTCACCGTTTGAATAACTACATCGTAATTAGCATTGGTGGTGAAAGGATCCTGGTTGGGTAAAATGAAAGTTCCATCTGTATTCCAGGATTCACTTCCTTCTTCCCAACCTGGAGGAGGATTCCCAATTGGTAGCTCCACTGGCAGCGGAATACGCCAAATTGAGGAGTAGACTGCGCCGTTTTGAGTAAGCACTTTGACCCCTGCCCAACTCTGGTTAGGATGATCTACCCCCTGAATGCTCACCATGTATTTAGCAGTGCCAAAACATGGATCATCTTCAGGTAACTTGAACGATCCATCGAGTACCCAAGGATGAGTACTGGCGCACCATTCAGCAGTGGGTTGACCAACTACCGGGATTGTTCCATTTGTTTGGGCCAGCGTGGGTTTCCACAAAAAGGCACAGATCAAGAGGCCGAACAACAGATACCACTTATTCATAACTCTTCTCCTGTCTCATAGGGTTTACTTTCCTGCACGCGTCATTTTTGGGATGCGCAGGACAAGGGCCTAAGGACAAAGCAGCTCACATTACATGAACTCCTTTGTCCTTAGGATGCCTAAGAGACATTCTCATCTTCACTTGTTAAAGAACCGCCAGGTGTGTTTGATCTTCAGTTCACCAGAAGGTAAAGATCAGATCTCGCACGCCTGATAGTGTGTTCACTTGAGCCAAATACATTTGACTTAGTAAAAGCACTATCGCTGTCAATTGCTTGACAGGCGTATATCTGCCAGAGAGAGCACACACACACGTCTATCAAGGGGAGATTTTTTATTGTTATTTAATAGTTAAATTATAGCAAAATAAGAGCAATTTGTCAATAATATAGGATTAAAATAAA
>OMIS01000038.1 GCA_900299155.1 bacterium | reverse complement strand
TTGTCGAAGAGTAAAAATTTTTTTATAGTACAACTCCGTCAAATATCTACCCAACCGTGAAGAGATAAAGTCTCCCAACCGCTGATTCGCTACGTTTATAGTAATTGAAAGTAAATTTATTCCTAAAATAAGACTAAACAGAAATGTCAATCTACTATAGTTTCCAGTTCCTGTACTTATTTGACTTGAAAGCTCATCAACCACAAACTTCATCGTGATTGGGGTGGCTTGCTGTAAAACTGCGCGCACCGCTATCATGATGGCAGAAACAATAATCCATTTATGCTGTGGTTTTGAAAGTTTAATAATTTTGATGATATTTTGCATGAAGGAATACTCTAAATGTAGTAAGAATCCTTATTGTACTTAAAGTACCTACATATAGATACTGTAGAAAATGTGTTCAGCATGACAGTCTTCAAAAGGTGTACTATACATATAGTGAACAGAGACCTGATATGTATCTTAAGCAATTATTAAGTTTCCAGATCTAGACTGCACCTATGCTAAAAGAACACGAAGTAAACAAAAGAAATGCGATACTGAATACAGTAAGTGAATGGTTTAAAACACATCTCATTCTTACTTCAGTGGTAGCAGTTATTGCAGTTGCGCTCAGTTACTTTGGGTACACAAAATTTTTCACAAGTAGCGTCACCACAACCACAACACAGACTGCACAAGTTGAAAAAGGCACACTAGTAGTATCTGTTTCAGCATCGGGGCAAATTGCTGCCACTAATAGTAAAAGCGTATCAACCAATGTATCTGGTGTTGTAAAACAAGTGTATGCCACCAACAACCAGGAAATACGGCAAGGAGCAAAGATTGCAGAAATTGAGTTGGATCAAGAATCTCAACAAAATTATTCCCAAGCATTGGCTGCATACCAATCTGCAAAAAATACACTAGCTGCTGCGCAAACGAGCATGTACACCACTCAAACAGCTATGCTCAATAAATGGGATAGTTTCAAAGAACTTTCTGAAACAGATATGTACAAAGATTCTGGTTCTGCTAACCGTAATTTGCCAGAATTTATGACTAGCCAGAATGATTGGCTTGCAGCAGAAGCTACTTATAAGAATCAACAAGCAGTTGTTGCTCAAGCCCAAACTGCACTGAATAGTGCCGCACAATCACTGCGTTTAAACTCCCCAATTATTTATGCACCAATCAGTGGGAAAGTTACAGCACTTTCACTAATGAAAGGCATGGTTCTCTCAAGTAATTCAAGCTCCAGTACTTCTTCGAACAGTGATTCTAGTAGTTCAACAATTGCAAATATTGTCACTGAGGCACGTCCCACAGTATCTCTAAATTTAACGGAAATTGACATCACCAAAGTGGAATTAAATGATGCAGTAACCATCACCATAGATGCACTACCAAACAAAATATATAACGGAAAAGTACTCAGCATTGATACAACGGGATCCGTCAGTTCAGGAGTTACTTCGTACCCTACAGTAGTGGTATTTGATGAAAATGCTCCTGAAGTTTTCTCAAATATGTCTGCTCAAGTAACAATAGTCACTCAGTCAAAAAAAGATGTGCTACTTGTACCTGTAAGTGCAGTTAAAACACAAAATGGCAAGAGTACTGTAACTGTTGAAAGAGATGGTAAACAGCAATCAGTAGCTGTAGAACTAGGACTTTCATCAGATACTCAAGTTGAAATACTTTCTGGCTTAGAAGCTGGCGAAACCATAGTGATAGGTACAAAAACTACAACCTCAGCAACTAAAACGTCGAGTCAAACAACATCTCCATTCAGTGGCTTTGGAGGTGGTGGTGGAACTCGGATACCAAGATAGAAAATTTTCTATGAAGAAAATAATTGAAGTAATTCACTTGCGTAAAGTGTACCAAACAGGCAATATTGAAACGGTTGCACTAGCAGATGTTTCATTTACTGTAAGTGAGGGAGAGTTTGTAGCAATCATGGGACCTTCTGGTTCTGGTAAATCGACCTTAATGCACATCCTTGGGGCACTTGATTTACCTAGTAGTGGGACATACTTGCTCGATGGTGAAAGTATCTCAAATTTAACAGATGATGAACTCTCCGAGATTAGAAATAAAAAAATAGGTTTTATTTTTCAAGCATTTAATTTACTTCCCCGTACTTCTGCATTAAAAAATGTCATGCTGCCAATGGCATATGCTGGAGTTGAAAAAACTCGACGCCAAAAACGTGCACAAGAATATTTAGAAATGGTAGGACTTGGGCATAGACTTCACCACACCACCAGCCAGCTTTCTGGAGGACAACAGCAACGTGTAGCGATTGCTCGCGGGCTAGCCATGAATCCTGCGTTACTTCTCGCTGATGAACCTACTGGAAATATTGCCTCTGCACAAGCAGAAGAAATAATGGAAATTTTTCAGCAGCTCAATGACTCAGGACATACCATAGTAATGATTACTCATGAACCTGATATTGCTGCACACGCAAAACGAATAATTACAGTAAAAGATGGTGCTATCGTTTCAGATTTACAAAATAAAAAACAAATTCGATCACACACAGAAATTAAACAGGATATTTAGTATATGGAATATTTTGAAATTATTAGCGAAGCCATTACGACACTAACCGTTAACAAACTGAGGACAGGACTTGCTATTCTTGGAATTGTAATTGGCATTGGAAGTGTGATTGCACTGATTTCCTTAGGACAATCAAGCCAACAAGCAGTGCAGTCTCAAATTCAATCACTTGGCTCAAATTTACTCACGGTAAATCCTGGTTCAATGCGTTCTGGACCTGTCCAAACTGCACGAGGCAGTAGCACCACTCTCACCAATGCTGATGCAGAGGCAATTAAAACTTCAGGAAAAGTGACTACTGTAGAACTTGTATCACCTGAATACAGTGGGCAATCACAAGTAACAACTAGTAGTACCAATACAAACACGCGTATTATTGGTGTTATACCTGAATATACTGAAGTTCATAAAGTTAGCATTGCATCAGGTTCATTTATTACGGAAACACATGTGCGTGCGATGACTAAAGTGGCAGTAGTGGGGCCTACGACTGCCACGACTTTATTTGGAGAAAATACTGACCCAATTGGACAATCTATTAGAATAAACAATCAGGTATTTACAATTATTGGAGTTACTGTAGCAAAAGGTGGAACAGGTTTTCAGAATCAGGATGATGTCATCTATGTTCCTCTGAGTACAGCACAAAAACAATTATTTGGGGCAAGCCATCTAACATCTATTGCGGTCACTGCTAAAAGCGAAACTGTTATGACCGATGCGCAGAATGAGATTGGATATCTTTTACTTGAACGACATAAACTAAAAGATCTAACTGATGCAGATTTTTCTATATTTTCTCAGCAAGATATTTTAAATACTGTTTCGTCGGTGACTGGCACATTTACCGCCTTACTTTCTGGGGTTGCTGCGATTTCATTGCTTGTAGGAGGCATTGGCATTATGAATATTATGCTTGTAACAGTTACAGAGAGAACTCGAGAAATTGGGCTACGCAAAGCACTTGGGGCAAAGAAGAAAACTATCATTACTCAATTTTTAATTGAATCAGTTATTCTTACTTTTGCAGGTGGTGTATTTGGTATTATTCTGGGGATGATTCTCTCGTACATATTTTCACTAGTTATGAGCGTTTCATTTGTGATATCTTTTAACGCAATTTTACTAGCCTTTGCGGTATCAGCAGGAATTGGATTATTGTTTGGATGGTATCCTGCACGAAGAGCTGCAAACTTACAACCAATTGAGGCTCTTAGATATGAATAACCCTATTGAAATAATCTCTGAAGATTTTACTTACGTTACATAATACCCTTGCACGAAGAGTGCACAAAAAATAATATGTAATGCTATAAAAATCCCTAATATTGCTCGTTTGTATTTTACACTGTGTATCTCACTCAGTACTAAATATATGGTAACTGCCATCATTGTGTATCGAGGCATTGCAGTTAATGTCCCAGTCAATGAAGGTACCAATATAATTGCAAGTGAAAACAATCCCATTCCAAGCCTGATACCATCAAATATTTTTCTCTTGATAAATTCTTGACTTATATTCCATAATTCATATACAACAACAATAAGTGAAAACAAAAAAAATATAACTTCAACCATAGATATGGCGTACTGAAAATTAAAATCAGCAGTCATAAAAATCTTTAAATATCTATACAATACTTGTGCTGGGGTAATAAGACTACTGGAACGATGTGCTCCAAAACTCTCTTGTGCATGAATAAATAGTAACGCATCACCTGTAGTCTTCCATAGATAAAAGCAGTAACTCATCAGTCCCAGTGGCGAAGCAATACCTACCAACACAAGTGGCCACTGCCGCATGGTTTCTATGACATAGTCTAACCATTTTTTTGCATGAACACTCCAGAGTTTTTCTAGTAAAATGCCTACAATGATCAGTGCAAGAAAAATGCCAATAACTTTAGTAAGTGCTGCACAAAATGCGAGTACAGATGCCCATACATACCATTTTTTTTTAAGTGAAAATAAAAATCCTGCAAGCAAAACAAAAAATAAACTCTCAGTATATAAAACACCAAAATAATATGCGGTTGGATATGTTATCAGAAACAATAGCGCCCAAAAAACCCGATTCGGAGCAAGAATGAGTTGCATATATTTATAGAAAACCCAAACGCCCAAAAAAAATGAAATATATGAAATAAGTGCACCAGCAATAATTGGATTGCCTACTAGAGTAGAGACGTTATACAAGAGTATTGGATAGAGTGGAAAATATGCTTGTTCAGTTAGCGAATAACCATTAAGTGCAATCCGAATATAAAAGATACCATCAAAGTTGGCTAGCGCTTGAACAAGTGGTAGATTTGAATGCTCGCGTATAACGGCTCCGTACGAAAAAAATCCCAAATATGGGACAGTAAACATAGCAATAATTGTAGCTATTAGCTCAATACAACGCATACAAACAACAGCAAGTAATACCCAATATTTCTTCAAGTAACTATAAAGATCTATATTCATACTGGAGTCTCCCATAACTGTTTGAACTCATGAACTAAAAAATTTTTGCAATGATAACGTTCGGTACTTAACTTATCTTGTGTAATT
>OMIS01000037.1 GCA_900299155.1 bacterium | reverse complement strand
GATCTATTGCAATATCTATTTTTCATTGATCTTACAACCATATTAACACACTAGCGTGTGCTAAACGTCACAAGACCCATGATTTATCCACTGCAGAAGAAATCTCAATTAAGCTACCCCATTTTGTAACACTTGAAGAAGCATTTACCATGCTTATCCCGCTCTATGAAAAATTTGAGCAAGCATATCAAGTTATAAATGAGTTTTATTATGCACAATTAATGTTGTCAAACAAGGATATAGTTACCTTAGAAAATGCATATGCTATAACTTTGAAAGAAAAGTTTGGAGTACCTAATGACCAGGCTCATTTACTATTACGATTTGCCGCAAGTTTACGACCTACTTACTTGCAACTTTCTAAGTTATATACTGAAGCAGTAGCAGAAAATTATACTTTCCTTGCGGAAGTGTTAAAAAAGAAGTTACTTAAGATGGAGAGATTGCAAGAAGAATTATTGCCATCTGCTGAAACTAGTGCTGGCAGTAATCTTGAGAAGTTAGTATTACAATCTATTACAAATCTAGGTGCAGAAATAAATGGAAAAATACACAAAAAGACTGATCATCCACAAATCCCACTTCATA
Organism: bacterium; assembly: GCA_900299155.1. Lineage (GTDB taxonomy): Bacteria > Patescibacteriota > Microgenomatia > UBA1400 > PJMF01 > OMIS01. Next base: position 18,395 of record OMIS01000037.1, on the reverse strand, counting down.
CAGCTCAAATGCTTGCTACATTCATTCTAGATAGAATTAAACCAAAACATCTAGCGGGAACAGTCCGCGGTGTAGTAGCTGTACATTTTTCAGCCTTCATGCACTTAAAAAATATGAGAATTAACGAGCAAGGGCAAATTATTACTGATACGCTGGTTCTTACTCCTACACTTGCCACAGAAATTGGTGGAGCTGAACATGAAGCTCATGCAGTTTTACGACGGGCTGAAGGAATCTAACCTACTGTAATTGTATTGGTATACAAGATAAAGCTGCGCTTAGTTGGCTGCCACTACACCCGATATGCTCGCGAGTAGCTATTATATTTCAGCTAACTGTTGCGCAAACTGCTGTTTGTAAATTTCTAAAATTCTGAGTGTTGCAGTGTATGAATCAGCAGCACGCCGTGACTCTTGTTGTATGAATTCTAGTACAAGTGTAATTAATGGTAACGCAACAGGTCCTTCCAGCTCTAACCACTCTGCCATCCCAGGCTCTGCTGTACACAGCGCCACAACTAATGCTCCAATCTCGTTTTGGCCTAGATCTTCTCTCAGTAAAGCATTTTTTCTCAATTTATCTTGAGTAATCCCTAAAACTGCACGGTGTTCAGAGATAAATGTTTTGATAACCTGGTGTGGAGTAACTAGCTCAGTATGTACCATAGTATGCCTTTCTACCAATAAACCTCCCTTTTGAGGGGGAGGTTTATCTTACTGCAATTTTTTGTTGTAGTCCAATGTTGTACCAATGCTGTATGCGGTACAACTATTGGCTGGCAGCAACCTAGTCTGGCTGCCCTCACACGACTACATCATACCGCCCATATCTGGCGCAGCTGCTGCTTTTTTGTCTTCTGGGACATCAGTGACCAAGCAGTCAGTGGTCAGGATCATGGACCCTACAGAAGTAGAGAACTTCAAAGCTGAAGTCGCTACTTTGGCAGGTTCGATCACACCAGCTTTGAGCATGTCACCATATTCATTGGTGATGACGTTAAAGCCAAAACCTGGTTCATCTTGCTGTTTAATCTTGTAGACCACTTCACCTTCATCCACACCAGAATTACGAGCGAGCATGCGGAGTGGTTGCTCAAGAACTTCCTTGATCAAGTTCACACCGACTTCTTCGTCGTAGTTATTTGACTTGATTTTACTCAAGACTTTTCCAGCTTGGATGTAGGTCACACCACCACCTGGGATGATACCTTCATCAATCGCAGCTTTCAGTGCTTCTTTAGCATCTTTGACGCGCTCTTGGAGGTTTTTCATCTCTGTTTCACTTGCAGCACCGACCTGGATAACCGCGACACCACCAGAGAGTTTAGCTTTGCGCTCATTGAGCTTCTCCTTATCAAAATCTGAAGTGGCCTTCTCAATTTGTGCATCAATTTGTGACACACGACCATCAATTTCTGATTGAGAACCCTTACCGCCCACCACAACTGTTTCATCTTTGGTGGAACGCACCATATCGGCACGACCAAGGTCTTCCACATCTGCATCTTTCAGTGAGCGACCAACTTCTGGAGTAATTAAGGTAGCACCAGTCAGAATAGCAATATCCTGAAGCATCTCTTTCTTGCGATCGCCAAATCCAGGAGCTTTAACTGCCAGGACATTGAATGCACCACGTAGTTTGTTCAAAACAATCGTGGTTAATGCTTCACCTTCAATATCATCAGCAATGATCACCAGATCTTTACTGATCTTCATGAAGCCTTCAAGCAATGGCAATAAATCTTGAATGCTGGTAATTTTTTGATCAGTCACCAAGATATATGGATTCTTGATCTCCGCTTCCATACTGTCAGTATTGGTGACAAAATATGCTGAAGCATAGCCCTTATCCAAGATCATACCTTTTTTGTGGTCGATGGTAATTTCCATGGTCTTGCCTTCTTCAACTTCCAAGACACCATCTTTACCAACGAGCTTCAAAGCTTCTGCCACTTTTTTACCAATCACTTCGTTTTGTGCGGAAATGGTTGCTACCTTTTCCCAATCTGATTCCTTGACTGGTTTTGCCAGGCGGCGGATCTCAGCCACGACTGCTTCAACTGCCGTATCCATACCACGCTTCATCAGCATTGGATTCACACCTGCAGTGACGTACTTCATACCTTTTGTAGCAATTTGCTGTGCGAGCAATGTTGCAGTAGTAGTACCATCTCCTGCTGCATCGTTGGTTTTACTTGCAGCTTCTTTAACGAGCTGAGCACCCATATTTTCAAATTTGTCTTCTAAAGTGATTTCTTTAGCAACACTCACACCATCATGCAGCACCGTTGGTGCACCCCATGGTTTATCAATTGCTACGTTGCGGCCTTTTGGACCCAATGTAGTTGTGACTGCGTTGGCAAGTTTTGTAATACCTGCAAGCATTTTTTGTCTTGCATCATCACCAAAAGCTAATTGTTTTGCTGGCATATATTCCTTTCAAATCTTTATATCTCTTTTTTCTAAAATTTGTATGCTTCGTATTCTGGGCGTATGTATCCTGCTTGCGGAAGCTTTCTCAAGCAGCGCCCTGTACAAAAACTTATTTAACGACCGCGAGCAAGTCATCAAACTTCAAAAACTGGTACTCTGTGTCACCAATTTTAAACTCGGTACCACCCCATTTTTTGTAGATAACTTGGTCTTTTGCTTTGACTGGACACTCAATTTTCGCACCATCATCCATCACTGCGTCACCACATGCCACGACGGTACCATGTTGAGGTTTTTCTGTGTCTGAATCTGGCAAATAAATCCCTGATGCAGTCTTGGTTTGCTTTTGTGCAGGCTCTACCAAAACATAGCCTGGGAGCGGTTTAACTTGTGATACAGGAAAAGATTGAAACATAGAACTCCTTTTTTTAGAGTATAGTTTTATAAAGTACGTACCTTTAGCAGTCTACTATTTCAGCTGCTATCAGCAGATAATATAAAAGACTGCTAATACACTGTCAACAAGCAAGTACTACTTATTGGGACAATGAGGGCGGGACTTGTGGGGAGGCAAGACCTTCAATGACTGGCGGATGTTCAACAATCAGCTCTGCTTGACCATCTTTTTGGCGACGAATCGTGGAAAGTAAAAAGCCTTCACAGTTCAGACCTCTCGTTGAAAAGTATTGATTTAACTCATCTTGAACAAGAGCTTCTACTTTACTGCGATTTTGCTTGATTTGATCTAGAGTGAGATCTGCAAATACACTAGCAATTCTACTGCGAGAGATCGGACGGACGACTTTAGAAACCACATTTTCTCCCAAGTTTTCCCACATTTCTGGAGCATTGGCTTTGTCAATTCTAAAAAGTACAGAACCTTCTACTTCAATATCTTCCCCATCATAGGTTGTGGTTAAGACTGGGGTATCGCCTAAAGCTTCTTTATTTGGGATAAACTCAAAGCCTTCACGAATGGAGTACTCGAGGATTTGTGCATTAAATAACTTGGCAACTTGCCAGAATGGGATCTTAAAATGCAGGCCTGGTCCCCAGACTTTATTTAACACTCCTCTTCCACGATCATACACACAAGCGACGTGGCCAGGTGGCACTGAAATAAAGAATCCTCCCACAACTTCGTCAACCAAGAAGGAAACCACTAATTTATCAAATTCCATAGAAATCCTTAACCCCTCTATTGTACCTCAAAAGAACAGAAAAGTGAAAAGTGGCACAGGCAGATCTGTAGGTTTGCCGTCACTTGGGCGCAAAAAAAATAATTCTGCTTTGCGATGAGCTGACTACTTAACATCCACAACCACTTGTTCTTGACCATCTGCAGCAGCGGCTTCTTGAGCTTCTACCTTTTCTCGATATTTTTTAAAACGATAGCGAATTGTTTTAATCGAGTTCAAGATGATACTAATGATCAATGTGGTAATAATAAAGACTTTCTTTCCTGCAGGCAGACCTAAAAATATAAAGAATGATACTATCGGTAGAATAAACTGAAGCCGTATAAACTGTTTTTTAGAAACCGGTGTTTTTGCTCCCAACATCAGAATTGTTTCCAGGATAAAAATTAAACTTGACTGAATTATATTCAGCTGCATAGCATGCCAATCAATTTTCCAGTTATTGATTGGAGCATGCGTCAGATCAAATTTACCAAGAAACACAAGATTAAACGGTGTTTTAACGTCTGGCATGAACGGATATAACAAATGAAAATCTTCTCCTTTCAAACCAGAGCTAAAGATTTTCCACAGCATCAACGCCACCACTACCTGTACCAACAAGTTAAATGATTCAGCCAAAAGCACCCGCTTATTGGTTTTAATTACCTCTTTTTTGGCTTCTCTATACGCGATTGGGTCAGCACTATGTTCTTCTTCAATTTGTTTAATTTGCTCGGTAATTTCATGACGATCTGTTTCAGACTTTTCTTCTGCCAAAGAAAGTGGATACAGCAATATGCGAATTACAATAGTCAGTAAAATTACTGCAATACCCATATCCCCATGACCACGAGTCAGAGAATCAAGCATCCAATAAAAGAAAACAAGCAAATTAAAAAAAGGCTGGTAAATAAATAAAATAAAATAGTGAGTCATGGGCTAGCTCGATATTTTTTTGGTTTGAAACAACAAACCATGGAACATATCTACTGTATCACGAAGTGAAACAATTAAGTCTTTGGAAAGTTGCAGTGTTTCATCATCAAAACTGAGATCAGAAAGAGTTGCATTTGATTCTTGAACAATTGAATCCAGAGCACGATTGATAAAGTCGCCATGCTCTTCTGCCCAAGCCTTGCGTTTTCTTTCAGGCATACGAGCCACACGCTCCAAAACTTTGGAGATCTCTTGCAGTTCATGTGCTTTCAAATACAAAGTAAACTTGACTGAACTGGGCTGATTATGTGTAATAAGGCTGATTGTATCTTCGTCCATACGCATATTATATAGCATAGTTTTTTTGTAAAATCTTCTCAAAATTTGTAAGGGGTTTGTACCAGAGGTATAATACGCTCCATGCAGATACTTAAACTGTCCCAAACACCAGTAGAAACTGTGATTCAAACTACCTGCGCAGTTTTGGCGGCAGGCGGTTTGGTACTCTTCCCGACAGAAACTACATACGGTGCAGGTGTAGACGCCACTCATCAAGCTGGGGTAGATAAACTACTTGCCTATAAATCTCGACGTGAAGGAAAGCCTCTTTCTATCGCGGTTATTTCAGAAGAAATGGCAGAAAAATATGTAGAGCTTAATGACCAAGCACGAGCACTGTACAAGCAGTTTTTACCAGGTCCTGTAACGGTTGTGTCCAAAGATAGAGGCGTTGTGGCCAAAGGTGTAGCCTCAGAGTTTGGGACCGTGGGCGTGCGCATCCCAGCGTACCCAATGTTACTTGAACTCCTGAAAGTGTATGGCAAACCCATGACCGCCACCTCAGCCAACGGCTCAGGACAAAAACGTCCATACTCTATTCAAGATGTATTTGATAACATCTCTGAAGCTCAAAAAAGCTTAATAAATCTGGTACTCGATGCAGGTACTTTGCCTGAAAATCCACCTTCTACAGTGATAGATACTACCCTTTCTGCACCTGTGACATTGCGCCAAGGCGATATTGCGCTGAAAAACGCAGTCGGCACGACTGGAGAAACCTATGAGTTGGTTTCTCAAACTGAAACTGAAACAAAAAGTATTGCAGGACGGCTCATTTTGAAGCATTGGGATAAAGTAGGCAAAACAGGGTTGGTGATTGGGCTAGATGGACCACTTGGGGCTGGCAAAACGGTCTTTGCCAAAGGTGCTGCTGAGTTTTTACAGATCACAGAGCCACTTACCTCACCTACCTATACCTACATTGAAGAATATGCATACAAACGTCATCAAAGCACGGGGATGTTGTATCACCTAGATATGTGGAAAGTGGATTCCGCAGCTGTTTTTGAAAAACTTGAGCTCCCAACACTGCTCAAACCAGGCACCGTCATGGTGATTGAATGGTGGTCTCAGATTGCGCAGTACTTTCTTCCCATCTTAGAGCAAAAAGGTATCGCTGTAGTAACCGCCACAATCATGGAAGAATCAACACAAAATTCTCTGGCAACTGATACAGTAAATACTTCCAAGCGCACTATTACGCTGAAAGAATATGCATGAGAGAGCCGCTGATTTTGGCAATTGATACATCCTGTGATGACACCAGTGCTGCGGTCACTCGTGGATCTGAAGTTCTTTCCAATGTAATTGCGTCACAAACCCAGCTTCACAAACCATATGGTGGTGTGTTCCCCACAGTTGCAAAACTTGCACACAAAGAAAATATTGATAGAACAATTTCTATTGCGCTACAACGTGCACAGGTATCTCTAGAGATGGTCGATGCAGTGGCAGTAACCGTAGGACCTGGCTTGGCACCTGCCCTGGAAGTAGGTATTGCCACCGCCAAAACACTCGCAAAGCGGTATGCCAAACCACTTATCCCCGTCAACCATGTGGAAGGGCACGTCTTGTCTGTGCTAGCGCATCCTGCGATCAAAAATACGAGTACAAGAAAACAAACTGAAGCTGCTCAGCTGCCTGCACTTTCAATTATTGTTTCAGGAGGTCATACCGAGTTTGTGTTGGTTACAGAGTTGGGCAAGTACGAAATTCTGGGTAGTACACTCGATGATGCTGCAGGAGAATGCTTGGATAAAATTGGGCGGATGTTAAACCTGGGGTATCCTGCTGGTCCAGTTATGGAAGAGTTTGCGAAACTAGGGAATGCAGCGGCGTATCCGTTTCCGCTGCCGCTCACAACCGTTAAAACTTTTGATCTCAGTTTTTCAGGGATGAAAACCTTTGCCCGCAATACCATTGATGCTCTGACGAGTGAACAACCACTCAATAAACAACAAACCTATGATTTTTGTGCCAGTGCTCAGCACGGTGTCTTTAGACATATTTGCTATAAACTGCAAAAAGTTTTGGAAGCTCAAGTGGTGACTGAAGATCAAGCCATGACCGCTGATACTGCTTCAAAAACTGCTCACCGCGCTTACCCTATTCAAGAGCTTTGGCTGGGTGGTGGTGTGGCAGCCAACATGACACTGCGCAAAATGTTGCGAGAAACGGCACGCACGTTTACCACCAAACACAAATTTACTCCAATCAGACTAAAAACTCCGTATACCAAGAAACTGTGTGCTGATAATGCTGCGATGATTGGCGTGGTGGCTGGTGTCTGGCTTAAAAACAACGGTACAAGCTCGAGTAAGCCGAGTTTGCTGGAAATTGAAAGTATTGAGCGAAAACCGCGCCTTTCCCTATAAACGCATCCTAGGCTATTTTCTCTGTTCTCTAATCTCTGTGTGAAAGTACAGCTCCTGAAATTTTCTACTTTTTGATAATTAACTATGGCGTAAACCTAATACACCCACTGTGGTGTGGGTGTATCAGCTATTTTACAAAACTTAGTGCTATGCTCTTAAATTGGACAGACACCGCTTTCACACTTCAGGTGTTCGTAGTCAATGTCTTCAAAGAGTGACTCATCTTGCTCAATTTCGTTAAGCACCTTCATAAATTCACTAATCGTCACTGGTTGTTCTGGTTGATACTCGTAAGCAGTACTATCCTGCTGTGGCATAACTGAACAACACTTGATAAGACCTTGGTACTTACTCACCATGTCGGAAAACTCCTTGAAGGTAACTTTTTTAGGATCGTACTTCAATGTGTACGAAACTTGGTTCCCAGTATCTTCCAGCGCATTGCCTTTTTCATCCACGCCCACGATCCAGTATTTTTCCAGTAACATCAACCATTTATACTGTTCTTCTGGCGTAGCTTCACTTGCGGTGACGAGATCACCATTCATGCCCAGACGACAAATCAATGGTTGTGTTGGAAATCCTACCACTGTGGAGCCTTGATAACTCTTGAGCTCTTTGACTGGATAGCCTTTTTTCTTGTACTTTTCTATCGCTGGATCATCACTGCGGTACTGTACCCAACGGATGTACTCACGCATTGAGGGCAAGTGAGCACCTTCAGTTAATGCGAAGAGCTTCGAGATCGTACCAGATGGTTTAATCGTAGTGTTGGTGTGTGGCACATTGACCTTGAGCAGTTTTGAGTAACTTGCTGCCTCTTCCACGACTGCCCGTTTGAATCGAGCCAAAGTCATCCAGAAATCTTTGGTTTTTTCTTCATCAATCAAATCTCTGAATGCATAGCCAAACATGTTCCAAGCAAATTCATGAATTCCGGTCATACCGACGCCGATACGATTGGTACGTTTGACTTCGCGGTTGTACAAACTATCCATAAATGAGTTGACACGAATCAGTGCGCGAGTGGTGGCACGAAAGGCTTCCTCTGCGTCATCAATGGTGGGACAGTAGTATGGAACGACATCAGAAATCACACAGTAGCCGCCCAACATGTTGAGAGAGATTTCACCACATGGATTGGGAATCTGCGTATAGACTTTGGCTGCCGCATTTCGAGCAATGCGAGAGAGCATTTTTTCTGTACGGGCCATTGGTTTGTATTTTTTGCTTTCTGCATACTTACCATCTTGATAGCCATCAAATCCCTCATCGTTTTGCACGAGACGGTGTTGGTTAATAAAGCCTGGTTCTCCAGTGCCATCTTCGTACGCAGCTTTTAAGATTGTTTCCAGCACTTTGCGAGCATGCCCTGAACGCTGTTTCCAGAATTTATCATCAACCGCCACTGAGTTATTGGCACTCCATAAGAAGCCGCCGCGCTTAATGTTAATGAAGTCGAAAATTTCTGGATCACTCCAAGCTTTGGTGGCGATACGAGCACTGCGGCGAGCTCCACCGACCAGCACACATTCCGCTAAATAGTGATCGACAAACATGGCTTGTTTCCAAGGAGACATGCCTGCACCTTTTATGGTGGAGACTTTTTCAATTGCATTCATCAGTGGTTTTGGACCAGATGAAGGACGATCTTGCATACCACGGATTGGCGCGCCTTTTGGACGAACTTTGGAGAAATCTAGAATTAAGATCCCATCTTTGTGCTTCTTTTCAAAAGCCATCATCTCCATCATTTCGATCGCTTCTGACCAGCCTTCACGACTGTCAGGAACTTCAAACCAAGTCACGTTTTCACTCTCCCCATATTTGTGTTTGGCATCACGGACACTTTCGTCAAAACCCCAGACGAAATCTGCGTGAGTATCATCGATGACACAGCGGACGTTGGGCATGTTATCCCAGTCCACCACACACAAATCATCATCATACGGACGACCCACTCCTGAACCATTCATCAAAAGATAGAACAAAATGTATGAGGAAGTAGCGGTACTACAGTTGGTGAAGACCTCCATGTTGCGTTCTGCTTGGGAGATATCGCCGTGTTGTAAGTGACGGCCCGACATGAGGATCGAACCATTACTAATGTGTTTTTTCAAAATAGCGTAATCTTCTTGGCGGTGCTTATCTAATTTTTTGCTTTTTGAGTATCCTAGTAAACTAGTATTTCCCAAAGCCACACGCTCGGCCACTTCTTCCCAAGTTTCCCAACGCTCGTAACCACTCTTTGCATCGATTATTCTGCGTAAATAGGTACGACGCGCCACAGCCATTCCCATACCGCCATCTAATTTGCGATTGGTGAACGTCATTTTTTTCTTTGGCAGACTTGGTGACATACTTTCCTCCTTCTAGTTTACTGATGTGGGCAGTGGCTGTTTGAGCCGCTGAATTTCCCGTTCAAAATCTTCTACACTTTCAAAGTCACGATAGACACTCGCAAATAAGAGATACGAAAGTGGATCAATATGTTTGAGCCGTTCGATGACTAAATTGCCGATCTCCCAACTCTTGATTTCACACATTTCGCGCTGACGCAGTTTGCGCTCTATGTCGTCAATCATCTCTTCTACAAAACCCATGGAAACTGGTCGTTTCCAAGTAGCTTTGATAATGCCACGTCGCAGCTTTTCTCTATTAAAGTCTTCTTTTGTGCCGTTCTTCTTTATCACCTTAAGATCGATACCTTCCACCCGCTCATAGGTGGTGAATCGCTTGCCACACTCAGTGCAATGCCGACGACGACGAATGCTTGTCACCTCATCAGCTTCTCGTGAGTCCACCACCGAGGTTTCTGTTTTGCCGCAGTAGGGACATTTCATAGCTTTCTTTCCATATACTGCATCTTGTGTTTACCAAGTATGTATTACACAACAGGTTGTGTTTTAGAGCTTGGCGGATATAAAGAATCTCACGGTTTGGGGATTGGTGTCAACTAATCAAAAGTGATCAATCACTTGATTATTTGACTATCTAATGTACTCAATTTTTGGTAAATAATTACAGTATCTCGGTTTAAATCATCAATTGTTTGCGTATCTGAATTTGGATATTTTTGCTTAAAATTTGCTAAATTTTGTACAGACAGGGCAAAGGCATCTTGTACAACTTTGATTGTTTCTGGCTGAAGTTGTTTCGGGTCTACTAAAACTTCATTGCCAGCAGCAAAAAGATACTTTTGTGATTTAGTGAGCGTTGCTAGTGCTAACATTGGCTGGTCTTTTTCTAGTAACTGCAGTGCATACCCATACCTGCGCTCTGCAAACTCTACTTTAAGTAAAATTTTTGCTTCATCTCCTGCAGTCATAAGCTTTACTCTATCACCCACCATTAACACAGGATAAATTACATTGTCGGGAAGTATTGTGGAACTAAAATACACCTTACGAGCCATTAAACGGGTTCGATCTCCTGCTGAACTACTATTGGCTGAAAGTAATGAGATACACAAAATAAGCGTGCCAAATAAAAGCAGCGCTACAGGAAAACTTTTTTCAGCTAAAGTTGCCATACAGATTTGTGCTTGCAGTATTACGAGGCGCCGCAAACTTCGCCACGAATCGTATATTGTACCCTACTCACCAAGTATGAACTAACAATACCATGCCCCAAATGGCATGAGAAAGAATTAAGGCGTATGTATTTCGTCGTCCAATAAATAAGAAAGATTGTCCTAGCGCAAATAAGAATAATAAGATGGCCTGAAATACCATTGCTTGGATTGAGATGTGTGAAAATCGCACATAAATATTGGGCAGATGAAAAATCAAAAAGATTGCTGAAGCAAGCAGTGCTTGATTTGAGACCGCCCACTTATCATATTTTTCTTGAATAACAGTCAAAATAAAGGTAAAGAATAATAATGTTTCCCAAAAACCAGTAAATAAAGCTAGCACAAACTCATTCCAAAACTGTCCTGAACTAAATAATGCCACTGGTTGTACCCCAACATCTCTCGTGAATAACGTCAAAATAGAGGTGGCAAACCCAAACACACCACCCACCGCTAATCCCAACAAGACACCTGATTGGAATTTTCGTAGTGACATTGTTTCCAAGATTTTCTTTGCACCCACCATGTTGATGTAAAGCCAAACCGGGAAACCAAAAAACAATGCTTTGCCAAGAGTTTCATCAAACCAGACAGGGAACGTAAATAAGCGGCGGTATAACACCCATAAAAAGAGTGTCAGAAAAACCAGTGGATAGAAAACGATGTGGGACTCTTGTCCGATCGTTTTAGAGGATGTTTTAGTGCGCTTCTTTACGAGTGATGGCATGTAGTACTAATTCAAGTGCTTCGCTTTGGTTGGTGGAGTACGTGTCTACAACTATATCGTATAAATTTGGCTGCCAAAAATCAATCGGATCACTCTCGGTCGCTTTTCCAGTTTGCACTACCCAATCATGCCATTCTTGCTTGTACATACGTCGCCATTTAGCGACATTGGTACGATAGCGATGATTCATATTTTCTAGTGCTACCTCTGGAGTAACCTTATCGCGGTTTACAATTCTGTCTACTTTAACCGCGGTATTACTGCAAATCATCAGGATTTTAAAAGTACCTTCAACACCTTGTGCCATAAAACCTGATAACCATGATTCTAAAATCCAAGAGCCCTCTTTGGAGAGACGATCTCGCATCCCCATATCTACTTCTCGATCAAACTCATCACCATATGCCTCAGCGGTATGATGCAAATGACCATTTTGATCAAGTAAGCCACGCTCTGCAGCATACGCGCGCATGAACTCTCCACCACTAAAGCCTTTCCAACCTTGCAGTTTTAGATCAGGATGTTCACGGAGTTGATTGAGTAGTGTTGTAGAACCAGAGCCAGGCAAACCAGAAACAGTAATGTTCTTGTACAAGAAATTATCTGTGAGAAGTTTTGACATAGCCCCTTCAATTTGTGATTGATGTGTATTATATGTGTGATTGACTATAAGTGCAAATATCTGGAATTTGCAAGTAAATATTCATTCTAGGACTTTAGAAATTCTTTTACAAGTGTGGTAGTTATACCACAGATGCAGGACATGGATAGCAGATCTTAACTTTCTCATGATACAGTAAAGCTATGGACGAAATACTCACTTCACAAGATCACCTCAATGTTTTAGTGCATGATGAACACGGCATCATTTATCAAGGTCCAGCCAAGGCAATTACCTCCGTCAATGAACAAGGTTTGTTTGATATTCTGCCTGATCACATCAACTTTATAACACTTATAACTGAAAAAGTAGAAATTGTGTTGTTGGACGATCAGAAAAAAAAGTTCGAAGTAGTAGGTGGTATTTTGCACTGTTACACCTCACAAGTTGAGATTTATTTGGGAGTGAAAAATAGTGCTACACAGCAAAATAAAAACCAGTGAACTTTAGCGTAGCTGTAGCTCAGCCAAGCTGCCCCCATTTAAGAATCGTTCTGGATCAACTCCATCGAAAGTCCCATTCAGTATCTCAGCAATGTCTTGGACACAGGTCAGACGTGGCACAAATGTCCCTGGCCGACCAGTCTGTACTGCACTGACAAAGAAGCTTTGGGTGACATAGTTTTTCAAAATCTGCGCTCGTTTATACGTAACTTGATCGTCTGTGGACAAATCAGAAAGCCCTACCATACTTACCAACCGCTCAATAGCGATTGCTTGCTCCAATAATTTCTTGGCTTCCATATAGGTGTTGTAGTGAGCTTCCCCAACAATTTCAGGTGAAAGTGCAGCAGAAGTGGAAGCCAATAAATCAATTGCTGGTAATCTGCCCTGTTGATAAATATCACGCGAGAAAACAACCATCGCATCTAGATATGGGAACTGTGAACGCACTGCTAAGTCTGTCAAATCATCAGAAGGTAAGTAGACTGTCTGAATGCTAGTGATTGAGTTCTCAGTTGTAGAGTACAACCGTGACTGAATCTGCGAAATTTCAGAAGGGAGTGTGGGTTGGTAGCCATCTTCAGAAGGAATGCTATTCATCAAAGTGGAAAGCTCGTATCCAGCCTGACTAAACCGATACATATTATCCATAAAGAACAACACATCACTCTGCATAGCATCTCGCACATACTCAGCAACGCGCACCGCTGCATAGGCAGTTTGAAACCGCACTGCAGGATTCTCTCCCATCTGTCCCACAATTACGCTAGTTTTTGCTAATGCATCTGCTTGCGCTAAATTCTCTACCAGTTCTTGTACTTCACGAGAACGTTCACCCACGGCTGCAAAAACCGAGTACCGCTCAGGTTGTTTGGATTTTTTTCCTGGTTTCTCCTCTTTTCCTTGGCGAATAACAATATTGTTAATCAGTTCAGTTAAGATAACAGTCTTACCCAATCCTGCTCCGCCAAATAAACCCATCTTGCCTCCATGCACCATTGGCGCAAAGAAGTCGACTGCTTTGATACCTGTTTCCATAATTTGTTGCGGAATAGCCACATCATCAAGTGACACAGCGTTATACTCAAAAATTGGAGCTGATTTTTTACCCAGACTTCCTTTTTCATCAAGTGGTTCACCAAAGACATTAAATACTCGACCCAAAACTCCTTCCCCCACAGGGATGCGTAATGGTTTTTGAGTTCTGAGTACCTCTGCACCCCGAACTAGTGCTGAACTACCACGCAATATCAAGCAAAAATACGTATTTACGCCAGCACTTTGATACACTTCAAGGATGGCCTGATCATCTTGAACCAAAGTTAGTACTTCATGCATTTGTGGTGGATCGAGCAAAAACTCCACTTCTGCCACATGTTGCATTACGCCGATAATTCTGCCTGTTGTCACCATAACTTAACTCCAGAATCGCATGCTACTGAGACGGTTGGATTGTTTGCGACTATCCACGCGCCGCTTCATGCGTCGTACTACTTTTTCTAGTTTATCAATTTCACCTGAAATACTACTCCGCGAGGACTCAAGTACCATGATTCGTGATCCCAAGTTTGCAAGCTTTGATTCATCTAATGTTTCACGCATCAGTGTGGCCGTTACCTGAGCTACAAAAAACGTAATTATTTTTTCAAGTGATGGCTCAAATAAAAAATCATGCGTTCGAGGAGATTCTGTGTTTTCTTGTCTTAATACCTCGTATCCCGTGATGTTATAGGCAGTGGGGACTTGTGATACTAAACTCTGAAACTTTCCTGTAAAAACCGTGATATCTTCATACTCTAAGATATGAATCAGCAAATCTGCAAGTTGTTCACGAGTCGGTCGTTCTAAATCTAAATCATAGTACTGGGGCCGAATATCATCCTTAAAAAAATCACCTAGTAACTCTCTGCCTGTCACACCTACAACCGCCACATCACACTGTGTTTGCTTTACATGCGCCACAAACTCTTCCAATACTTTGCGAGTCAATTGACCAGAAAACTTACCTGATGACGTCAATAGGATACAGACTGAACCTCTCTTTTTAGCATTGGCAAAAGGCAGTTTTCTCTTCTCTGCAATTAGTCGTTCTACTTCCTTTTTATGTGAACGGCGAATATCACGAAATACAGAAATAATACCTTCCATGTAGGTACGTGTTTGCAAAACAGACGTTCGCACTTGCTGCATACGCATCACCGCAATACCCTGAGTAACATCTACCAACCCGTATAGTTGCTGAGCAAATTGATGGTGGTATTTTACTGTTTTAAGGGTTGCCATAGTTGTGTGATTGCTGGGCGGGTATTTGTGAGCACTGTCGTAAGCTCCGCCAGAGTTTTTGTTTTTGCTAATAAAGTATCGACTTGTGTCCGTACGGCACCTTCATTTGTGTAGCGAGCCTGTAGTGTTGTACGCGCTGCGACAATTTCTTCTGAACTGCTGTGCGAGAACCAATCAAGCATCACCGCTGTGGACAACAAAACGAGCACATTGGATGCATAAATAGCATCTTTGGGCTGGTCAAGAAATGTAAACAACGCATCACCACGAGATAAGATTGTTTTAGCTGTACCCGTTAACTCTGCACCAAAATGAGTCAAGCTAATCGTCTTCTGATATAAATTAATAAATGAAGTGACTTTGTGTGTTAAATCTCTTTGCAGTAAAGTCTGAGTTTGCTTTCCGACACGCGTTACCGACAATCCCGGATGGATGGCTGGTCGATGACCTTGAGCAAAAATCATACTATCAAATAACAAGTGACCATCAGTCATACTAATTAAATTGGAAACAATAAAATCAGTTAAATCTGCATCAGAACTTTCTGCCATCGGCAAACAAGTAATTGCCACGCCTGTTTCTGGCTGGCTCTGATGAGAAAAACAGCCTCCACGTTCCAGTAATCTAGCATGAGTAAAGTAAATATCTCCTGGATACGAATCACGGCCTGGGAAACGCTTTCCAATTAACGAAATTTCTCGATAGTATTTTGCATGTGTCGTTAAATCATCCAAGATCACAACTACATCTTTACCTAAACTATTTAGATACTCAGCAATTGCCATTGCTACAAATGGTGTTTGATAAATAACTGAAGGTGGATCATCTGCGGCACTTGCTACGAGTGTTACAGAATCAGCGATGCCTTTGGCGGTAACTATCGCTTGGATTTTTTTTATCTCACTTTGGAGTTTGCCAATCACTGCATAGACTACAACTGCCCCATTCTGAACTTGTGCAGTACTCAGCTGGAGTGCAAAGGTTGTTTTACCACTTTTTCGATCTCCAACCAACAACTGCCGCTGTCCCTTACCCAGTGGCAAAACAACATCTACAATCGAGATGCCAGTGGTGAGCGGCTGCGTAATTCGGCGACGAAGTTTGAGCTCTTGTGGTGGAGTATCTATAGCTCGGCCTGTAGTGCTTGCTTGCTCAATAGTTGTCAGCGGTGTGAGTATTTTTCCAGTAACTGATGCAGCCAATGAAATTAATAATGCATGCCCAAGTCGTGTAACCGTCTCTCCCACGCGTAAACTTTGTGCTGCAAACACAAGAATATCCACACTATCTCTGTTAAGCGAAAAAACTTGTCCATAGACTCCATTGGAGAACTGAACCACCTCGCCGATCTGAGCCCCAGGTAATCCTCGAACCACAACCAATGGGTGTCGTACCAACTCAACTTGGCCAAATTCTTGTATTACACTACGCATCATTTCCTTTTGCTGTTGCTAGCACCGCGGCGAGTTCTTGTTTTATTGAAACTTCTATTTGTTTTGAGCCTACTGAAATACGAGCTCCAGCGAGTAAACTTCGGTCTATTGTTACTGCGACTACCACAGAAGTATCAAATCCTGTTCGTAATAGTTTAATAAGTTCTTCGCTTTCTGCGATAGTAGGAACATACGCCACAGCCAGCGTTACGACAGGCACCTGTTGCAACGTTTGTACCGCAACACTCAACCAATTATCAAGTTCTGCTTGGCTTTCTCTTGTTTTTGCGGGTATTGAGTCATATACCACTGTGGGTAAAAGTTGTAAACATTTTTTATAGCCGTTTTTTGAGCTGTACAATTGTTGTTTACAATCTTCTAGTGTTTGTACAAGCAACACCAGTTCTCGTTCACGAGTTATTTCTGAACTCATGTTTTGTAGTAATGTTTCCATTGCTTCAGTACTCATAGAGATAACTCACCACTAGTAATAATTTCTTGGACTGCTTGCTTGGCAATTACATGCTGATCAGCAGCTTGTAATGCGCGCCACGTTTTTCTATGTATTAGCTTCTTAAGAACTGTATCTGATTGCGTATCTAGTTCTTTAATTTTGCGTTGTCTGTATAGTTCTAGTTCGTGCATAACTTCAGCTTGTTTCGTATTAAAAATTTCTTCAATGTGCTGATGTTGCTCTTTTAACATCGTGGTCATCTCAGTGTTAATAGTTTGTGCAAACTCTGCTAATAGTTCAGAAGATTCTTTGCTCAGTTTTTCGTGATTTACTTTAAGCAACTGAGTTGCATCAGCCAATGCTGCTGTGACTTCCTTCTTTAACTCCTTATTAACTACTTCAAGTTCAGCAGTTAATACACCGTGCAAATGACTTTCTAGTGCAGCTTGAATTTTGCGGTCATTATGTGTTCGTTTGCTCCACATAAATGACCATAATGCTACAATTGCCAAAATTAGTCCAATGGATTCGAGGATCAGGATAAAGGGCAGCTGAATCTCCATTATTTCCTTTCGTTTATACCGTCGTAATAAAGTACGCAGCTGTCAGCCCAATGCCGACAATGGCAATACTAATAACCGTATTCGTAATTATGCTAAATATAATAGCTTTACTGGCTAGCGGATTACGACCAATCGCTTCTACTCCACCACGCGCAACTTTGCCAACAGTAAGGAACGTCACCACAAGTGATGTGACAACTACCGTCGTAGCCAACAAATACCGCAGTGACATGATTGGATCATCAATAATAGTTAGGGTCTTGTGACGTTTAGCACACGCTAGTGTGTTAATATGGTTGTAAGATCAATGAAAAATAGATATTGCAATAGATCACGATTAAGTGAGCATAAATTCCGACAACTTTTACAATGTTTTTGTGACGATTTTGACACTGTTTTAACAGCAAAAAATGTTGGGATTTCTCGCGAGCATGTAACCAGATATTTTGGTGCATTTCGTTTTAGAATTGTAGAACTAAGCCAATTAGAGGGCAAATTTTCAGGGGAAATAGAGGTAGATGAGAGCTACTTTGGAGCAAAAAGAATTAGAGGGAAACGAGGGCGTGGTGCTCGAGGGAAAACACCCGTTGTAGGGGTACTAAAAAGAGGTGGGAAGGTGTACACAAAGGTAGTAAAAAACTGTTCAAGAGAACAAATACTGCCAATTTTGAAAGGTAAAATACTTGAGGAATCAACCGTATTTACTGATGGTTGGAAAAGCTATCATGGATTGATTTATCAAGGATTTAAACATTATAGAATCTATCACAGCAAGGATGAGTTTGCTCGAGGAAAGAATCATATTAATGGTATTGAAAGTTTTTGGAGTTTTTGCAAAAGACGCATGGCAAAACAAAATGGTGTACGAAAAGATAAGTTTTTGTTACACTTAAAGGAATCAGAGTTTAGATGGAACCACAGAAATGAAATGTATAAAGTACTTTTGGACAACTTAAAATCTAACCCGCTGACGCTCTAAACGTCACAAGACCCT
>OMIS01000036.1 GCA_900299155.1 bacterium | reverse complement strand
TCTATTGCAATATCTATTTTTCATTGATCTTACAACCATATTAACACACTAGCGTGTGCTAAACGTCACAAGACCCACTTTATTTCCACTTCTTGTTGTCTCGAAGTATTTACAGCTGAGAGGTTAAAGTTTGAAGGATTTTGAATATTACGCAATACAGTCAGTGCTAAATTTTCAAGCTGAAGTATATATTTTTTATACCCCATAGACTGACTATCTTCCAAACGTCTTTTTGCTAAATTATTCAAAAAATTTTGCAAAGGTTCTATGGCCCCAACTATTTTGTCAGTCCACAGTTTTTTGGCAATCTGATGTTGGGACGAGCTCTCATGAAGTTCGGTGGGAGCTATAGTAGTTGCTTGTGAAGTATCTTCATTTCTTTTAAGTCCATGTTCAACAATTGCATTTGACATACACACCTTGAGAAGAGCCCACTACTAGAGAAGCCTTTTTCCACCTTTATAGATCTATATTAACATTTATCAGAAAAAAAATAATAGTATCAGCCGCTACTTAAGCTGCTTATTGATTATTTATCTAAGTAATCGCTTTCCCACCCACACCACCTGTGCTCCACTTCCCACTTTTTTGCGAGTATCGTTATCCACCAACTCCACAGTGCATTTACCTACATACGGGAACAGCAAAAACACACTTTCTGCTGCCATATTCAGCCTATCTTTGTACAAATCCATAAATAATTTGGCGAACGTATCGCGGTAACGCACACCTTCTCCCAGTAATTTATCTTGGAACATTCGCGGCAACCACAATCTAGAATTGCCTTTGCTAAATGCAGAAAACTTCTCTTCTAATTGATCAACGCTAAAATCTAAATGCCAGATAAATTCATTCACTCCCAAGTGCCAACTTGAGCGCACAATTAATGCATTGACCAAAATATGCACATCAGCTTCAAATGCTTTATTTTTCAGACCAGACTCAAATGCCCGAGGTGCCAACCGCTCACGCCCAACATGCATTTTATCTGCAGCAACCAATGCCCACTGCAGTGGACTTCCCGCACCAAGCTGAGCGCCATTTTCCACAAGCACAGGCTCTTCATGAAATAAAATGGCATAGGTGACAGCCTGCCACTCTGGACTATTAAACTCAATGTTCTTGAACAGCCTTTGCAACATCCAGACACTAAACTGGGAGTGCTCTTTTCTACTAATCAAGTTGCCTAAGTCGTGCGTCATACCCACAAGCAGCATCAGTAATTCAGTTTTGACGTCATAGTGTCCCACTCCATCAAATGACAAACCAGCACGCTGTAAAAGTTCCACACCAGTCTGACTCACCCACAAAGTGTGCCTGTCTGTGTGATCGTTAAAACCATGTTTGCGCTCTCGATCCAAAACTGGACCGACGTAATTTAATGCATTGCCAAATCCTCGATACAGATACGACAATGCTGCTCCGCGTGACGAGAGCGCAAAGTACTCGTGCCAGTCAAAAACGGCTTTGATTCTTGGCGTTTCAGAGGTTGTTAAAAACGGGAAATCCTTTTTCTTGAACTCTATTCCATTCTTGAGAAGAAAATGCCAAAATGGAGTACTGTCTGGTCTGAGAAACAGTGAATCAGCTTGATAGATGGAGAAGTCGGTAAGTTGTAACTGCATAGGGCGTGCGAGCTTGATTATACGCTACTAAGCTGCAGTGTCGTATAATTGCTCTGTCGAGTTCCCATAGTTTAACGGATAGAACGAGGGTTTCCTAAACCCTAAATCCAGGTTCGACTCCTGGTGGGGACACTTATCTTCTCAACACATGAGCAGTGATTCCTTCAGGACATTGAATAATAGAGTCTGTGGTCGTTGGGGCAAATGCGCGCACTTCTTCAAATGAATCCTTAGGAAATGAAAAATTTGTTTGATCTGCAAATACCACAAGAGTTCGCGTTGTACTGGTAGAATCAAACACTGATGTAATCTGACAACCACTTCTTTTAAGAACGTACTGGAATTCTGGCCCTGCATGATATGCATGAAAACTAGCAGTTACAGCTACAGCAGTAGGTTCTTTGAGCTGTTCACAGACCATCGCACCACAAGCATACACGGCAGATGCACTACGCAGCGGTTTGCTTATATATTTCCCTTGCCACCATGCTCTGCCCCAAGATCCAATCAGTAGCAGTACCAATACTATTTGAATTTTTCTAGGCAAAGCAACAGCTATTGCAAAAAATAATGCTGCTACTAAAGGTAGAAAATAATAGAATTCAAGTTTAAGTGGTATGCAAATAAAAAACACCAGCGCACTGC
Organism: bacterium; assembly: GCA_900299155.1. GTDB lineage: Bacteria > Patescibacteriota > Microgenomatia > UBA1400 > PJMF01 > OMIS01. The sequence goes on along the minus strand of OMIS01000036.1, from coordinate 2,035 downwards.
CCACAATTAACCACCAGAATAAATATTTGAATCTCTCACTACTTCGAGCTAGTAGGTACAGTCCCACTGCTAGACACGCAATAAATATATCCGCTTCTATCGCCCAAGTACCGCTTATGTACTCCCAAATAGAACGTATATTGGCAACTGTTGCTTGAGAAAACCAATCTCCAGTCTGTGTTGAGGATCCCAGCGAGGCCAGCATTCGCCTCGAAATTTGCCACTCATGTCGCAGCTCAAAAGCGACGATTGGAGCATATAAAGCTCCCATACCCACAGCGATACCAGTACACAAACGGAGTATATAGACACGATACAAACAGAATACTGCGATCAGAACTGCACAGATCAAAGGAAGTACTGAAAGATTAAATCCCGCAGCCGCCCCCAAGAATAGCCCCGCCCAAACAAAGCTTTGTTTTCTTTTAGTTTCTATAGCCCAGTGGAGTGCAAGCAGAGACAGAAATGTTAGGAGTGGTACAAAGGTGGGATTCCAAACATACCGTCCAGATATAACCAATTGGGGATGCCCCACTGCCACTAGCAGGAAAAAAGCAATGGGCACTAGTGACTTCTGTTTATCTGCTGAAAGAGCAAAAAAAACAGCCGCAGAAATTCCTAAACCATAATAAAAAACTGCAGCCCAAGCTGTTGCAGTTGGTGACCCATCTAGAAACACAAAAAAAGGATACAAAATATAGAAATACACGGGACTGTGATTAAATGGAATGAAGTTAGTTTGCGGGCCCAAGAGCGGCGGCTTTCCTGTTCTCCACCAGTCCTCTAGTACACTGTAATCTCTGCCAATATCATTCTGGAAAAAGATACTCTTATCAAGAAGATAAACCCTACTAAGAATCAAAATGCAGATGCCCACTAAAAAAAGTACCCCCCACAGCAAAGTCTTTTTTTGGGCAACAAAACTATTCCAAAACGATCGTGCTAATTGCATACCATGTAGAGTATACTACGGACATACGTTGCTCTTGTATTTGCCCTCATAGTTCAATGGATAGAACGTGAGTTTCCGGAACTTAAGATGGGGGTTCGATTCCCTCTGGGGGCACCACGATCATTGCGGTCCGTACATCACTTATTTAAGCTTTTTTCTACCTTCCAACCAAGAGAAATAACTATTAATTTTTTTCTTAACTCCTTCACGCATTGAAGGAAAGAACATGCTTAAAATATTTGGATATTCTTTTATTATTCGTAATGCATCTTGCTTATTAGCAATAATGTTTACTTGCCCATAAACCCGAGCTAAAATTTGTAGTTCAATTGGATCATCTTCAATTTTGATCTTATATATATCTTTTCTCATCATTTTTTCTATATAAGTCAGTGCAGTAGGAAGATCTTTTGCGTCCATTAATTCTTGAGTCCACAGAGTTTCAAAGTATAATTTTCTATTTTTTGCTTCAACCTGTCGAGCAGCTTCTAGCAAAATGGATTTTACTGGTTCAGGCATAACTACTATTAAACCTTGAATTGAAGGTAAAAAACTTGCATCAACAGTCGTAACAGTACTAGCAGTTTTTTGAGCTTCTTGTTGAATAATATCCACAATCTCTAGAATACCCTCAAAAGTTACTACCTGGCCATCAGCCATATGAACTTGTTTCAAATCCATGTGAGGATCAATTCTTTTGACTACTTTTTCAAGGTCGGAGTAATTAATGGCAGTAAGTAAACTAGTACTAACTGTTAGCTCTTTTGCAATTCTAGTACCGATCACCTCCACAAAACTTTGCACACTTCCAGATAAATTTCCCATTGCTTGCTTATTTAGTAGTATTTCCTGAATTTTTGTTAAGTTATTTTCGTTAAGCGCAGTGAAGAATGGGATTAAAGAATCATGTAGATCTGCCGCTTTTCTTTCAACCACAGCACCACCGGAATGTTGGAATTGAAAATTATAGTTTTCAGTAGATAAAGTTTCTAAAATAGACTGAACGGTTTGTGCATCTTGTACCAATTCATTGTATGGGATCAATAAATATTTATTATTTTCTGATATTTGTTTAAATTTTAT
>OMIS01000035.1 GCA_900299155.1 bacterium | reverse complement strand
ATCTATTTTTCATTGATCTTACAACCATATTAACACACTAGCGTGTGCTAAACGTCACAAGACCCTGTTTTTTTACTTCCTGCTATTTTTAATTTGCCTGTGGGTTCAGCAACAACCTGCCACTGTTGAATACCAGTTTGAAAAGCGGGATAGATTGTTCTCAGTGTGCCTGCAAAATTGAGTGAAACGGTGACCTTTTGTGTGGTCGTAGGGTACAAATAAATTACAGGTTTTTCAACAAAGATCATATGACTATACTTGTAGCTATCATACAGAGCAGAAATTCCTAGCTGATAACATACAAACACAGTAATCCCTAGCAATGCTTGAATTAAATATTTTGCCACTTCAAAAGAAGTAATTCTTGTGGGGAAAATTTTATGTGCAATCAAGCCACCAATTGCATATAAAAGTAATCCTAGATGAAAGAGTATTGTTGCTTCATTGATAATTAAAAGTGATGAACTAAACACAGGACCTATTTGCTTGTACAACGGTTCATATTGGGAAGTAAGTTCAAAATACGCAAAAAGGCAATTTGCAAGAAATGAACTTATTAGCAAAAACCAACTCAGAAAACGAAAGCTTAACTTTTCCATTTTTTTACTATATCACTCATCTCATTGTGGTTGCTAGAGTATGTACTCCATTCGTTGAATAACTAATTTTTGAGGTGAGTCAAGTTAGTAAGTTTTTGACATAGCCAAAATTGTAAATGCTATTTGGAATTGGTTCCAGCATTGGAACAGAGTTTGATACATGTTGTATTATCTTTATCTTTAAGACAAGAATTCATGCATTGTGCTCGCTGGACACCTTCGTTACCAGATGGATTGAGGGCAGCTAAAACCATCAGAAATACAAAAGCAAGGATTGCTAATATGATAGGTGATGCAACCAAAATCTTGACCCAAAGTTTCCATGTTGTCCAAAGCATCATAACGATGACCCCAATTGGGTACAGAAAAATTAGAAGAAGTACAGTCACCAGTGTCTTTGTATCATTTGAGGCTGTTGGTTGATTTTGATTTGGCATATCTATCTTTATTTGTTTTGTAATAACCTACAGTATTATTGTAATGATGGAACAATTCAGTGTCAAGAAGGAGTACTATTTTCTTTCAGTAATTGGTAGCTCAGTATTCATATATAGGTGTATACTATACCTATATGTCAACCAAAAAACTGTCACTTTCACCTAGTAAGATATATTTACCATACTTCTTGCTACCGCATCTTTTCTTAGTGTTTCCTATATATACTTTTATTATTTTTATAGCTTGCATCGTCTTATTCCCAACAGAAGCTGGTACACAAAGCAGCGCCAATATGGACAGAGCACTCGTATATGCGATTGCCTCAGCAGGCACAGTATTGCTACTTTTTATACTTAATACATTGTTATATGTCTACAAGACTACTATCGAAATTTTTGATGACAGTTTTGTGATTACCAAAGGTGGAATATTTTTCTCACGATACGCTGTTCCATTGACTATGTTTGCTGCCAATAACTTAACCCAAAACCCATACCAACTCTTGTTTGGATTGACCACCTTTAAGATTGGGCTCATGGACCAACACAAACTTCCAGGATTCAACTACAATGATGCGCTTACATTTGGACAAGCATTAGTCTCGGATACTGAACGCAGCTATAGTTTTAGCAACACTTCTTCATCCAGCAAAACAATTTCTGTTTAGGTGTTGCTACTCATCGGTTTTAGAGTACCGTTTCAAAGTACATATCATTTTTTTTGCGAGTAGAAATGCGCACGCTATCTTTCTGTCTTTCAGATCCAGGTAAATGATTTTATCAAGATAATCAGCTGCTGCCTCCAAATTTATACGATTTTTAAGATACAAAGTTGCAAAAGAAGGAAATGTATCACCTAGCGCTCTTAGCACTTCAAAGCCACGCCAGTAGCTTTCGATGAAAATGTGATACTCAGACAATACATAGAGAGCTATCGGAGATTGAAATGAAGAGTGAAATAAATGTTGAAGGAGGAGGAGAGTCTGATAAAAATCTTCAGATAGTTTATCAGGACTTTCTTTAAAATGCTCTACCTACCTAATATTTTTGCTAGCAATGATTTGTAGAGAGAAGGAGCGGGTTTCTCCAAACTGACACTCCCCTTTGTATAGTAAAGTACATTCTGAGCACCTGGATCAAATTGCGCTATTGCTTGGCAAATGTTTCCGATAAACTCTTGCATTTGAGCATACAGATCTTCAACGGATTCAACTCCTTCTGCAAGTAACTCGTGATGTTTGTTAATAATCAATTGAGCAATTTGCTGTTTAAAGAGAGCATGTGCTTTTTCAGGTTTTTGCTCAGGCTGAGCTAGAATAATAAGTCGTTCAACAGTGTCAGATTGAAACTTCATTTTCTGTAACTCAATATCATATCTCTGAAAATTAGATACATATATTGTGGCGGTTGCAATTAAATTTTTGTATACCGCAGCATGACTTTCTCCTGCAACTGTATCCAATGACTTACGAAACGCTTCTACATACACTTTCATTTCTGCAGAAGGAATTTCAATCTTTGAGATATTGTGTGCCTTTGCGACTTCTTGAGGGTAGGCAATATCATGTTTCTGCATAGGAGAATCTTTTTGATACATATAAAAAGCACGTCCCACCGCTACTGGATCTATAAAATCATCTTCATAGAATGCCCAATATGAGTTACTTCGTACATACCGATTAGCGTATTTGATAAAGTAAAAATCATCAGCACTCAACGGGAATCCTCTCTTGAGCGAATATGCTTTGCGTAGTTCACGAAAATTATCCAGAACAAAAAGACCAGTGAGACTCATTTCTGAATGATATATTTCTAAGTATCTTCGTAACTCTTCAGCTGAAACAGCTTCCATATGTATATTAATTTTGCTTGCAACAGCAAAAATACTCCCAACTTTATCCTTCCACAAACTATCAATGACATGTCGTGCAATTTTCCAAACTTCAAATTCAGCACTACTAGGATGCATAGCTGCATAAAAATGGCATGCTTCTTTCAATCTATCCTGATACTTAAAATGTGCTTCCAATTTGATCATGGCTTGATCAATGGTCGGAACTTTCTCAGTTACCTGTTTCGAGGAAAAGCTACCTTGTGAAAAAGGTGAATAGAAGTATAAATACCCTGATAATCCAAAATTATCCAATAGCACTCTATTCCACGTTTCTTCCGCAGATGAGTTACATGGTAGCGCAGGATTTTTTTCACGATTGCGGATAGCACGATTATGCTGTATGCGTAATTTTTGCGAGTATTCACCGCCTGGAGTTCTACCCAGTTTGCTCATCATTTCATCAACGGTATACACAAAAAACCGCTCTTTAGAGGAAACATAGGGAACCTGGGTTAAACTTTCAGTATCAGCCTCTGAAACAGCCTTTCCCATATACCTGGTAACTGATGACTGCAGCGCATGTGGGTTTGTCGGTACTGACTCGAATATAGCCTATAACTTGCATACGGCGCCAATTTTTGACCAGTGAAAAGAAAAGGTCGAAAATGGCATATCTTTAGTATGCCATTGATAAAGTAGCCGTCAATAGTGTATCAGCGGGGTAGAGAAGAAAACGAACGTTTTTTGTGCAATAATAGACACATGAAAAGAATCGATAGGATATTTTTGCAATACATTTGATTTTCACATATGTATTGCATATATGTTGATGTCTGCTATAATAAAATCACATATGCAACGTACAACCCTCAATTTACCTGCCACGTTACACCACCGCTTAATGTTTGAAGCAAAAAACGAGAGTAAAACGTTTTCCGACTTTATCCGCGATCTTTTGGAGCAAGCAATCAATTATCGAGAAGATGCCCGGCTTAAACAGACTTATGAAGCGCTGAATAGAATCAAAGGTATAGCAGAAGGCCACTCTACTGCTTCCACTACTATTGATCAAATTTTATATGGAGAGAATGGCGTCTGGAAAGGGAGGAATGAGTAATTTTGAAGTATTAGTTGATAGCGATGCTCTCATTGGATTTACTTTAACTGCGGATGCTCATCATACTCATTCATGCCAAATATTTAATGACCTGTTTGAACAGAAGAAAAGACTTGTTGTGACTAGTGCAGTGGTTGCTGAAGTAGCAACTGTACTTAGCCACTATGAAGGCCAGGAAGTTGCGCGGAATTTTCTCAAAAACATAGCTCAAGATAGCCTATTTCCCCTAATTTTTATTGATGAGAAAATATATACTGAAACACTAGATCTGTTTTCTCTTCAGAATAGGAGAGGAACAAGTTTTACCGACTGTGCAAATGTTGTTGTCATGAAGCATTATGATATTCCTGCAATACTGAGCTTCGACAAAGTTTATAGTCGTGATTTTCATTTAGAAATAGTGCGTTAGCACCACCAATTATAATAAATAGTGAAGATGAAAATTAGAAGCGGTGCCTATCTTATAATCGCCGCCATAGTTAAACAAATCAATAGGCCAGATGTCGATAGGTTAGATAACAATCCTAAAAACATTTGTTCTGCCTGCTATGTTGTGATATAGTTATTGAATATTGCTTAAGGTTGAGGAAGTACTAAAAAGAACTGATCGATCTGGCATAATTTATACGGTTTAAGCAAAGGCTAAATAAAAATGCCCTATACTGTTCCATATTCTTTCGACCTTCTCAGAAGCAACAGTGTCGATCTTGATTCAGAGCAGGTAGCTCAAGCCCGTAAAAGTCGCGACTATCTAAAAGAGCAAATTGAACTAGTCGCACCCCGTGTAGATTACTTTCCAAAGTTATATGGGGGTTACCTGGCCTTTGGCTCATTTGCTAGAAAAACCAAGGTACAGCCACTAGATGATATTGACCTGTTACTACTCATAAGTGCTGGTGCGGGTTCTTTTACCCAGTATCTCAGTTTTAATAAGTACTCAATAGTAGTTACAGATACTTCATGCCCTACCTGGATGTATACAAATGACGATAACAGAGTACTAAACTCTACAAAGGTACTTAACAAAATAAAGAGTTCACTATCTTTGATCCCCAATTACAAGCAGTCTGATATTAAACGGACTGGTGAAGCAGTCGTCCTTGGCCTAAAGTCGTATGATTGGAATTTTGATATAGTACCTGCTGTACCGGTCAGCAATGGAGAAGACAAAATCGATCACTATCTAATTCCAGATGGGACAGGAAGCTGGAAGCGTACCGATCCACGACGGGATCAGAAAAAAATTAGTGATGCGAATCAAAGGCACAATAGTAATCTTATCCCAATAATTAGGCTTCTAAAGTATTGGAATGATAAGTACTATAATGTACCCAAGATCTCTTCTTACTACCTTGAGACAATGTTGATAAATGGTTTTAGTACTTACCTTCCTATGAGCAACATTCGTGGCAATGTTAGTCTTGCATTTACGCTGTTATCTTCAGCCGTTTTGGGTAGTTGTCCAGATCCCAAAGGTCTTGAAGCAGATCTAGACACTCATGCATCATGGGATGACAGATATAAGGTATATACTGTTGCCCAATTAATGGCCAAGTATGCAGCAGAGGCGATTGGATATGAAAATAGTAAAAATGACAAGGCTGCCATAGAAACTTGGAGAAAGGTCTTTCCTGACTTCCCCGCATATGGATAAAAACAATACAACTGGAAAGAAGAATTCAATAAACTTGCAGGCGCTAATGAATGCCCAGTTTGATGCTGCCAAGTTTAATCAGAATATGGCGGTCTTGTGCAGTATTATCGTGTTAGTTCTTGATATAGTTGTTACGTTTACTTCATTTTTTGAAAAGCAAGTTGCTCTGATTGCGGCTATTTTAGTTATATCAAGTGCAGCACTTCTTTGGCGTTCAAGTCGGCTTAGGGATATAGCAGAAGGAGAACTGCGCAAATTTGAATTCTACAAAGGAATAGGGTGGGAAATCAGTTCAAGAGAGGTTTCTGATATCTTAGCCTCAGCCCCTACGGCAGTAAAGAAGGCTGCTAGGCGATCAAACGATATTGACACATATTTTATTGATGTGTCAGACGTAGGGCCACAGAAATTGCTCAGGAATCTAGAAGAAAGTTCCTGGTGGACAAAGCAGCTTGCGCAGCGGATGACCAGCATCACGGCGGCGTTTAGCATACTTATCGCTGCTGTCGCAGTTATCACGCTTGTAGTTTCGTTGCAAAATACCCCTTTACAGACTGTAGCTGACAGCATTGCAAGTACAACTATTTCAGTTATCGTCTTCTTATTTGCTGGCGGTTATGTGCGTCTTGCATTTGACTATCATCTACTCTCCCAGTCTGCTGATAAAGCAGAGGCACGGGCATGTGAGCTATTAACCTCAAAGCAAAAAGCAGAAGAAAGTGAAGCAATCAAAGTATTGTTAGATTATCAGATAGCGCGTACAACAGCACCTTTAATTCCAACTTGGTTATGGAAAATGAATCAGAATGAATTAAACAAGTTGTGGGATGAGCGGGTTGCTGATGGACTAGGCTTAAAATAGTGTAAGTCAGATCCTTAGTAGACTGCCTCATTACTGTACGTCAAAACAGCGCTATCTAAAATCTAGCTTTATCCCTCTTTTTCAAGAGATTGGATCGCGCTCCCATATTTTTCTACCGCTTTTCGATATTGATGAAATAAACCTGCCTCTGAAGTAATAACCAGAATCTTTTTCATTATATTTTTCCACCCAGCAGAATCTCCTGTAACCCAAAATAAACTTGCAATAGTTTGCATAACCACTACCTGATGTATATAACCAGTGTAGTGGATTGTATCCAATCCACTTAGCGTTTTCTCTAGAACTCTATTCGCTTTTTTGAGACTCCGAGATGTGCCATGCGCGATGTAAGCTCTTGCTAAAGCTTCTTGAGTCATGAAAATACTTAAAGGATCATCTCTTTTTTCAAAGATATTTCCAGCAAGCATTGCAAGTGATTCAGCATCACTAATAGCAAAACGGGGCATTGTTGATAGAGAAATAAGCCGATTTCTATATGTATCAGACAGAAACACGATGTTTTGATGAATTGAAGCTAGATTTTCAGCATGATTAAAAACTTGTTGAGCCATGCTCGGATTATGCAAATTATGATAGCCGAGAGCTTCATTGCGAATTGCAAAGAAATGTTGTTGTTGTAAGCTTTTCCAATTACTTAGAAAATTTGCTGATTGTTTATCAATGTTTTCTGCTATGCGTCTTGCAAGTTTCGCCCAATAGATACCATGAGATGCCTTATCTAATACATAGCTAACATCAGCTAAAGGGTTGCATATTTCCAAAAATTCTAGAGGGTGGTTTTCAAAGCTAATATTTCTCACAGCTAGGTTGCTAAGCTCATATACTCTTATATAAAGTTTTTTTACTTCATCAGGAGCAAGATTGTTGGCAAATACAGCTTGATTATGAGCTTGGCTAATCTCATTAATATAGAAAGCTAAACGTTCATCATCAGATTGAGAAAAGAATATTTCTTTGCTTGCATTTTCATATGCTATGCGTGCTTCTGAAAGGTGTTCATACAAAGCATCCTTATAATATCCTGGCGCTGGTAAATACTTGGCCAGAAGCTTGGCTGTCGGTAAGTCTGGTAGTGAAAAGGAGCCTGCTTGTCTAATGTAGGAATACCACTGTGGTGATATTCCTACCTGCCTAGCAAAGTTATCTTTTTTGCCATGGGTTAAGAATGCATCGAGAATCGCAACGGCTACTTCGCGATGCATATCTACCTTATCGTACCAAGTTATCAGAGACATAGAGTGGATCTCCCATACAAACAGTCACATAAACTCAGCACAAATTTAAACTCTAAATCACGCCCACTTCGCGTATTATAGAGACGTGCTTCTTAAGTACAAAGTTCCTTGTCTGTTAAAGTTGTAAGGAGTCAAACTCTATGTACAGGCAAAAGCCAAATAGAATGTGGATAAGGGTATGTGCAATAGCACTGTTGCTTTCCTTGTTAAACCCAATCGTTGGAGTCTCGTATGCTCAGGAAGTTGTTTCGTCGCCCGTGCTTGAACAACATGTGTTTTTACCGCTTATTACCAACCAACCAATAGATCAGGCTCACGAAAATGACAAGTTGGTTGCAGCGTTTAGCATTGCTGTCGGAGAAAACGGTGAACCAGTGATCATCCAAACTTACACTGACGCCACCGACGAAATCAGTGCTGCTGAAGTGAGTCGACTCATGCCATCTGTAGTGATCGTTCCCAATGAAGGTGTTAACGCTTCCGAAGCCAGCGCAATTTCTTGTCCATCGGGAGGTACGGGGGCGTCACGTATAGGAAGTGGCTGGTTTCAAAATCCACCACCTGACTATGATTTTTACGTAGACTACAAGCTGCCTAAAAATTTCAAGGAGGCAACCGTGTGCATCACTGCTGCCTTGTGGGCTGCATTGCAGGCAACTGGCAAGAAATTGGACGTGAGATGGTATTATAATTCTTACGATTCTAGCAACTGGCGTACACGCATTGTAATCGGTGCAACTGTGGTGCGGAACCTATGTACACGGCTAACTGGTAGTCCCAATTGCGCCAATTCATTGCTCCAAATTCAGGCAACCCTACGCTATACCACATAGCATAGTCACATCAGTTATCCCAAAAGCTATCTAGGGTTGGATGCTATAATAAACAGCCAACCCTAGATAGCAGATTGCAAAAGGAGAGTTTATGAACTGGAAGTTAGGAATTGGGTCGTTAATTATAGTAATTTTCGTAGGTATTGCACATGGATGTACATCCATGAATGCAGAAGTGTTAGTTAAAGTAGATCCCAGAATCCAGTGGAGCGAACAGCCTCTAACCAACTTGGTATCAAAAATTCCATCTATCTACGCGCCAGCGTCGAAACCCAAAGATTTATCATTAACAGAAGTTCTGTGGCAACCCCGAAAGTCGCAAATTCCAGACAACTTCACCCTGGGCAACAAAATCTTAAATGATGAGGTGGGGTACGTACAAATGATTTATGGCTCCTCGCCACAGCAACTATGGATATATAGCAGTGAGGATATACAAACTGTCTCAGAAGTTTCTGAGGCTCTTCGAAAATATGTGAGAACTAATGAGAACATAACATTTAGTGTTAACGGCACAAATGAGGTATCTACGCAGCTTCTCGAATCTCAAGACAAAAGCGCTTACGCCATAGCCTTCTCAGTTGACACAGTTGATATTGTTGCGATATGGAATCAGCGTCCAATAGACGATGTGAAGCAAGTACTAAATTCCCTAACATTGCTTAAGCCTCAGGATGAACTAACTAAAAACCTTGAGCAAGAATTTATAAGAGCACATACTGCTCCATAGCATCTAAGGCACTAAACCATATAAGCCCAATTAAGCTTAATGAGAAAGTTGCAAACAGACTTTGACACTTAGCACCAGGATCAATTAAACATCTCTGCCGTTTCGCTTAATTTTAGAAGAGCTACATATCTGTTGGTAAAAATAGAATTTCACCTATATGTTGTTACTTTGATCAAGATGGTGAGTACTTCTATTTTAAATTATTCAATCAATGCAGTAGTTAATTTTCCGATAACTCAAGAATGAAGGAGGATATAACGATGGCTTGGTCACATGAGGGTGCAACTGACAAGATTAACAATTTGAAGCAGGAGAAAGGATGGAAACCTGGCAAAGCTCGACGCTTTCACGACTGGCTTGCAAGTGCTTATCCATCTGAAAAAGATACTATGTCCTTGCAGGATCTGAGACGTGTTGCTAATGAATTTGAGGCACAAGACACTGATCGTTGGAACGATTAACAGTTTACAATGAATTGCCGTTGCATGAAACAAACAATGCCCGTAGTTTTTGGGGGCATTGTTTGTTTCATCCTCAGTTGCTATGATAAGCTAGAATTCGTAAAAATTTACAGACTACTGCTGGTAGTGAGGGTCAATTGAAAGTAACATCCCCAGTGGTTACACTACAAATGCCAACAGAAAATAGGATTAACCAACAAAAGCTGAATAGCCTACTAGCAGATATGAAAGGCAAAAAATGTTTTCGCTCCTGGGATGGTGTTCCACCTGCCATTTTTTTTGAATTGGGAAATCCAATAGATAAGGGAAGAAGACAAGGTGAATTTTCTTTATGTATAATGGGAGCACTGTGGAAAATTCAAAAAGATCAGAAAACAATAGCTAGACCAAATCTTGAGAAAGAACAAGTTATAGGTGCAATTAAGTTATTTGAAAGTGAAGTGTTGGAGCAAATAGAGATATGTAAATTACCAGAAGATATTATTCGATTTTCAAATGGTTTAAAAATCACCATTGATAGGAATGATAGTTACGAATGGTCAATTGTTACACCAACACAAGAAGTTATTTTCACAAGTAATAATTTCAATTTTATAAAATAAATGATTCTATATTGTCCACAATCAAAAACAAAATAAGGCAGCCCCTTCCTACTGAGACTGCCTCTCTATAGTCTGTCAAAACAACGCCATCTGAAGCTGCACTTCACCATTTTGTGGTGCTACTTCCTCAGGTTGTGCTTCTATACTAAACAGGGCCAACTGATGATCTGACACCTTCTTTCGGCTGCGCTTCTTGGCCGCACGCTCCAAACAGCGGGTGATATAGTCCGCTTGGTTGCCTACCCAAGATTCCCAAGAGCGGACAAATTGCTCATAGGTTTGTACCTCTGGAGTTTGCGCTATTTCACCATCAATTGCTGCTAGGTTATTGTCAGTATTCAGTTCACCCTCAATTACCACTGTGTCCTGCTCGTCATCCAGTGAATTCCATAAGGGTTCTTCATCCTCGACGATAGTGTACTTGAGCAAACCAGTGATGCCATCACTACTCAGTTCCTCACCATCGAGAATCCGTGCAGCAAGCTCGGCAGCGAAGTCAGTACCACTGCCTCCAGCCTCATCAGTGATCGCACTGGCGGCATTGTCGCCATAGAGCAGTAACGCCGCCTGCATTTTGCGACCCATGAGGGCAAGGGCGGCACTTTCCATGGTGTCGGCATAGACAGGAAAGAGGACTTTCACCGATTTTTCTTGGCCTAGCCGCCATACGCGACGCATGGCTTGCCAGAGCGTGAATAGGGAATAATCAAGCTCATAGAAGATACAAGTACAGAACTGAATCAGGTCAAGCCCAGTCTCCACCTTCTTGGGATTGGTGATCAAAACGTCAATGTCACCAACCCGTTGCCCAATCCATGCTTCACGCTTCTTTGGCTCAACGCTATCAGGCAGGATCACAGCGGCCAGTCCAGCGTCTTCCAATACCTGTTTTAACCGTGGCTGAATATCTCTGGTACCGGTTTGGCGCACGTAGAGCAACACCTTGCGTCTCTGCGCCTTTTCGGTGAGACAGTAGTCAACCAACCACTGCTCCTTGGGCATGAGCTCACCTTCAGGAACAACCGGCTCCAGATGAAGCGCATATTCACCGTAAAACTCTGGATCGAGTACGACATCATCTTCTTGGACTGGGCTACACCTTTACTGCATACAGACCAGTGATCGCTGGAATTGCATTTAGTAGCACAAAACTGTACTACTTTATTGACTACGGTTACTATGCTAATAACTCTTACACAGTTCCCACCACAAGTGGAAGTAACTGGCAAGCTCCCTATTACATGTGGCTGGGTCATTTCGCTGCTGCCAATTCAGCAGCCACGGATGGTTCAGATGTAAAAATTGACTGGGTGCGGGTACGCAAGTTCTTAGTGCCTTCAGCAGAAATCTCAGGCAACGAGCCTACAATTACAGCCAACGTTGGGATCACCCCATCTCAAACTCGAAATTTAGTGGCAGCAGGTGGTGACAGTAAAGTATTACTCACTTGGGACACGCCAACATCTGGGAGTGGTATTACCGACTATGTGGTGCAGTACAGCACAGATGGTACCAACTTTAGTACTTTTGCAGATGGGACGAGTACCAGCACTACAGCTACCGTGACTGGATTAACCAACGGCACAACCTATACCTTTAAAGTCTATGCAGTCAATGGTTCTGGAGATGGTATCGTTTCCAGTACTGCCCAGGCTATTCCTGTTACAACAACGCTCCATGGCTTCTTACTGACAGGACAAAGTCAAAGTATTGGCTACAACGGGTATCCTGCATTGACTACTACACAACCATATTTCAACTTAAAACTTGATATGAACGCTTCATACAGTAAACTTGCCACACTGATTGAAGACCGGGATGTGGGTGATGACTATACAGGAGCTAATGAAAGTCCTATGAGTGCTATGGCAAACACACTCACAGAGCTTGTCGGTGGTGGTAGCTACCAATCAGTATTTTTTGCAAATGGAGTAGGTGGATATAGTTATGATCAGCTAAAATACAATACGGTGCCCTTTAGCAATGGATTGACGTATATAACTACAGGGAAGAGTATCGCAGATTCACTTAGCAGAAATTTTAAAATTGAAGCAGTCATCAATATTCATGGCCCTGCAGACCGAGATCATCCAGAGCTGTATGAAGGGTATCTAAATAGTTGGCAAAATGATTATGAAAGTAGCATTAGCGCTATTACTCATCAGGTCGGCGATATTCCGATGTTTATTGATCAAAGTAGTAACTTAGCTTCTTATGGTAAAACTTCTTCAGAGTTTCCAGTAGCACAACTAACAGCTGCAGAAAACAATCCTGATATTTACATGGTAATGCCAAAATATTTCTTAAATTATGGTCCTGACTGGATTCATCCCACAAATTCTAGTTATCGCATAATTGGTGACTACTATGGAAAAGCCTTGAAAAAAGTACTAGTGGATGGTGATCCAAACATTGCATTGCTACCCGCTGAGCAAGTACGCAAAGCCAATGTCATTACGGTACGATTTACAGTGCCTGTTACCCCATTAGTATTTGATACCACTAATGTCTTATCTAAATCAAATTATGGCTTTGAATTTTATGATGATTCAGGTTCAACACCTGCCATCAGTAGTGTGGCATTGGTAGGACAGGATAGTGTCAGAATTACACTGGCCAGCACACCTACAGGAGCAACGCAAAAGATTCGCTATGCATGGTCATCTACCGCTTTCACGCCTACTGGGGCACAAGAATCTGGCGGAGCACGCGGTAACTTGCGTGACAGCGACACTACAGAAGGTTCTGCAAATACACCACTCTACAACTGGGCAGTGCACTTCAATAAGGATTTAACGGTTGATACTACTGCACCGAGTCGATCAAATTTGACTACTACACCTGGGACAACTTCTGCAAGTTTGAGCTGGGATACTAATGAGAATACTACTGAAACATTCCAGTATGGATTAACTGATAGTTATGGAAACAGTTCCACACTTAACACATACCCACGCACAACGAGTCATTCAAAATCAGTGAGTGGTTTAACTGCCTGTACTACCTATCATTATCAGATCGTTTCCACAGATTTGGCTGGAAATGCAAATACCAGTAGTGATAGCACATTCACAACTACGGGTTGTGCAGGATCTTCCAGCGTCATTAATCAGACGCAAAGCAGCATCACAACAGCAAGTGGAGGAAGTGTTAGTTTAAGTGAAACAGGAGCTGGGATTGCACTAACTGTCCCCGATAACTTTGCGGCAACTGATGCCACATTTCAGATTAAACGCTTAGAAGGTTCAAGTGTAATTATTGCTGCGCCAGCACCAACTGGATATGTATCTCTAGGAGACTACTTCTACGATCTGAAAGCTTTAGAAGATGAGAATACTACGATCACAAGTTTTGATAACGCACTGACTGTCACACTAACATATAGTGATTCTGACGTTAGTGCCTATGATGAATCACAGCTAAAAATCCTTCGTTGGAATGGGAGTAGTTGGAGCGTATTGACTGGCTGTACCGTAAATACGAGTAGCAATACAGTAACTTGCAGTACTTCTGGTTTTTCTGTGTTCTCACTATTTGCACCTGAAAATTCTGTACTGCCAGCAGCTACTCCAGTGCCATCTACAAGCAACAGCAATGCAAACAGTAACTCAGGAAGCAGTTCATCTAGTACTGGCAGTGGTGATTCCAGTTGTAGCCAAGGAGAACCTGCATCAGCACCTCAGCTCTTTCAGATTGATCGAACTTTGGGAACAGTGAAGCTCTATGTAACACCTGGAAGTAAACCCTACGATAAATTCATAATCCTATACGGGACTGGGACAGATGTCTCACAATACTCAGCGACCTTTGAGGATCAAGGGCCATGGGCTCAGACTTTTGCTATCAATGATTTAAATCCACAGATGACATATTCATTTAGAGTACAGTCCATGAATGGTTGTACTGGTAGTAATTGGAGCAACATAATGACTGTAGCTCGTGGCAGTAAAGTAAAAAAATCCTACTATCAAAATATGTTGTCAGGTATTTCCGCACAAATGCGCGTAGTCCCTTCACATATAACAGTAACAAAATCTAAGAAAACAAAACCTAAATCAGCAAGCACTGTTCAGCAAATAGTAATCCCAACACCAAATGTCATCCCTAAACTTCAGATTACTGATACACCAGCCCCACAACAAAATGAATCACATACAGATGCACCTAAGAAATCATTTTTGGAACGAGTAAAATTAAAATTCGGTTGGTAATGCATAGTAAAAATATTTTTACACGACTCATTGCTGTATTATTTTTAATAACTGTAATACTATTCTCACAGTTTGCACACACAGTCTATGCCACTGCAACCGTTGCAGATATTCCTGAGCTAAAGGTCTGGCTCAAAGCCAATGAGCTTGGGCTTTCCAATGGTGCATCGGTAGCAACATGGAGCAATGAAGGCAGTGATGGAGACTTCACCCAATCCACTACCAATTACAAACCCACCTTTGTAACGAATCAAGTCAATAGCTTACCGGTGGTCCGATTTGACGGCAGTGATGATTTTATGGACGGCAGTGTGACAACGGGAGGCGATGTCACCGTATTTGCGGTAGCAGCCAATAAACGAAGCACGATTGATGGCGTTGATGTACTCGTATCATCTGCTAATGCCGGTGGCGGCAGTGGGTTTACCGCAATTACTTCCAATCAATGGATTTCCAACACGCAACGGCAGATGTTGGCAGAAGGTAGTGGAATTTCATCCATCTTAAAGAAAAACAATAGTACCACCCCCATTACGTTAGCTAAAGATGAGTTTGCACTGATGGAATATGAGTTTAGTAGTGTTGGTTCTCGCAGTACGATGCGGCTTTCTAAATTTACCGATGATACATTCAAAGGCCAACATGATATTGCTGAACTCTTAGTTTTTAATGCAAAACTTTCTGTTTCACAGAAACAAATTGTGATTGATTACTTAAAAACAAAGTATGGATTAAGCGTAACGGCTCACCGCACCACGCAGAACCTCACCACACAAGGTGAACGGCTCAAAGGTGCCATGTACTGGCCTAAGAACGCCACTTCTCCAGACTGGTGGCCGGCATATTTGCGAGGCACAATTACTGACGCAGAAATTGCGGAAGATTTGCATACTATGAAAACTGAACTCGGTATCAATATGGTGCGTGTCTTTGTTTTTTATGACCTTGAACATCGTAAAAGTGGGCAACTGGATTTTACTGACGGCGCAGGCACCAAGAATGATGCGATGCGCGCAAAACTTTCTACCTTTATTGACTTGGCCGATGCAGAAGGACTTGATGTTGTCCCCTCATTATTTCAAGAAATGGAAACCAGTGATGCCACCCAATTTGGGGTAGGCACAACACTAGTAGATCATCTGACGTACCACAAAGAATACGCACATTGGCTGGCAGATATGTTTGCCACTAAGGATAATATTCCTGCGGTAATTATCATTAATGAACCAGATGGTTTTGGTGCTTGGGGCGACAGTAGTAGAGCAGTCAATATTTTGACCTGGTTGCGTGAAATTAAAACTGAGCTCAACAGTGTGCTACCCGATACACCCATTTGGATAAATACATCTACCCATGACAATGTCCCCCGCACATTTGGAGGTGCACCGAGTGGTTCACGCTCTATCTATGAAATTTCTGATGCCTATGTATTTAACTCATTTCTCTGGGCAGATAATGGCTACTGGGAGTACTCAGTGCCACCACTTATTTTCAACTATGTCTTATCAAATAACACCAGTAATAAACCAGTGATTTTGATGGAGTTTGGGCACCCCAGTCACAATGATGACGATGGCGTGGTAATTGCTGATGGGTTCTGGGATAAACCAGTCGGACACCATCCAACTACGCCGAGCACTGAACTGATGCAGAAACGTGCTATTGCTGAGTTTAGTTATTGGGCAGAACAAAAGTATATCGATGGTGTTTCAGTCTGGAGTGGACTTGACCATCCGGAAAATGTCTACCGTGATCCATTTGGATTGGTGGATATTGATGGTACCGGCAAACTTGCAGCAGCGATGTTCAAGAGAATTTTTACTAATAAATTTGACGCAAATGGGGAAGCGCCACTTTCATTGATGCAAGGTACAAGTACTGGCACTGCAAAAATAAATGGTATTGAAGGCACCAGTAATTTACCTGGTGGCGTCACACTACCTGCTGGTGAAAGTTATGCATCTGATGCCTTGCCGTATAAGATACCTGTGGGAATTAAACTCACGCTCCAACAGAGTAGTCGCCCCACCAGTGGTGGTCCAAAAGTGGGAATCAACTTGAAAGCCGCAGGTGTAAATAAAATTCTTGATGTGCGCAGAGAAGAAAGTACCAAGCGTTGGAGATTCTATATAGACGGCACAGAAGTAGCATCAACGGTGGAAAACACTGATAGCGGATTATCCACCAGTGCATTTACGCTTGAGTTCAGATTTACTGAAAGTAAAAATATTTCTGTTTTACTAGATGGCACTGCACTGACTTTGTATACAGTTTCAGGTGGAACCATCACTAATACACCGTATAGTTACACGGTAAGTGATGCGGAACTTGCTTCAGATTTAGTATTGCAAGTTGCTGCTTCAAGTACTACCCAGACCGACGTGATCAGTGCTTTTGCTACCGGTTCTGCTGGCTATCCAATTGTGACTCAATACGACAACACCATGGCAGATAAAAAGAAAACACTTTCTAATATTTTATCTGGATTTAGTGTGGTAAAGACAGGAGATTGGAGCACTGATGTAACGTCTAGCGCACAATGGGGGACACAAACTGTGGGACTCGTAGAACAGAGTAGTGGTAAAAAGGTTGCCGAGTTTCCTGTAGATTTTTCATCAAATCGTGATTGGTCAGGGTTATTTACTGCTTCAGGAGAGAAAAGTGCGGTAGTGCATTACGCTGGTGGAATTGCAAACCTGCCAGGAATTTCTGGAAGTACATTTAGCTTGTACATTCCCAAAGCGGCTGGTGATACTGCCGTATATATCTGTCCTGATGCCAGCACACTGACAGATGTCACAACCAGTTGTACCAACGGCTATCGTCTTACCACTGCAAGCAGCAATGTAAGTGTTGTTACCATTGATGGGCAAACATACTGGAATGTAGATGAACTCAGTGGAACGGGTGGTATTAGTTATGTGGCGGCCACACCGACACCAATCCCCACAGCTGTACCCAGTATAACAACCAACTCAGAATCTCATACCACTAGCTCAACATTGAGTGGGGAATGTACCGATCTAAAACCAGGAAGACCTCCTGAGCTATATGCTGCCAAGATGTTGAATAAATCTAGCATACAATTGTTCTTTACTGATGGTAGCGATCCATACAATTCTTATCACTTGCGCTTTAGAAGAAGCGATCGTGACTGGGAGTTTGGACAGCTGAACTTTGCACAAAAAGGAGATCGTATTAAAGCAGTGAATTACCTTATTCCTGGCAATACCTACGTTTTTCAAATACAAGCTGTACATGGATGTGCTACAAGTGATTGGTCTAATGAATTTACTGTAAAGTTTACGAGTAAAGCACAAAAATTTGTTAGCAGTCCAACTTCACGCATCTCTACTCAAAAGAGTACTCAGGCAGCTGCAACAACTACGAGAAACCTATTACAAAAAACAATGGATGCAGTTCCAATCTCTCCAAACCCAACCATGAAACCAAGTGAAATTTTTGCTACGCCAACTGCATCAACTGTACCGTCCACAACAGGAGATGGGAACTCACAGCAAGTAAGAAGTAGTAAGTCATTCTGGGAAAAGTTGTTGTTCTGGAAATGAAAACTATTTATACAGACTTCCAAATACTATATATGATAAACTGAACACATATGCAAGATTTAAATACAACTTCAACAGCACTTGAGAACACTCCTGATACTGATTTCAAGACAACTACACCACCACAAAAATCTGCTATTCCACTCATAGTTGGATTTGTACTGTCTATCGTAGTTGCAGCATCGGTAGGCTACTACTATGGTAAAGCACAAGTCCCGATTCAAACACAAGTTACTTCTGAAACTGAATCAAAAATACCAGCTACAACAACAGAGCCAGCTGCAAGCGCTAGCACAGAAAAAAATACTGAACACCAACTTTCCAATCTTGAGTTTACCTATGACACTAAAAAATTTACAAAAGTCTACAAACCCTATGATGCACAAAATGAAAATTTAGCTATGATTTTACTAAACGAGACAACCACAGGCAAAGAGGTTTTCAGGATTGTTGATCTCACGCAGTCTCCAAAATATTCTGAAACTGCTCCACTATCTTCCATGATCAGCAGTGCAGGCGTGG
This sequence comes from bacterium, assembly GCA_900299155.1. Taxonomy (GTDB): domain Bacteria; phylum Patescibacteriota; class Microgenomatia; order UBA1400; family PJMF01; genus OMIS01. The sequence goes on along the minus strand of OMIS01000035.1, from coordinate 4,937 downwards.
AAACAGACCCTTTATTTGAACCAATAACCATCGGCGGGAAAAAATATACTTTTACTGAAGAAACATTTGGAGAAGGATTCCCCACGGATGATGAAGGAAAATGTTATTCAGGTGGTAGTGCGCGTACGAATTACTTAAGATTTGTACCCGAACTAGTAGTACAAGTTACTGAAATAGTTTCTGAAAAAGGCTGTACTGGGCAGAAGCCTGAGGTAGAGACAAATATGCCTCCAGAGAGAAAAGCAGAAATCATTAAAATTCTAGAAACACTGCATTTTAAATAATCACTGATTCTTACCGCATTCTGCTTTACAACACTCCAAATTTGGTATATACCATCACTACTATATTTGTTATAGGAAAGGTCGAGATGAACATCCTTCAAAAACTGAGTGTAGCAAGTATCACCCTGGGTGCAGGACTTGTAGTGGCTGTCACTCCTGTCAGCGCACAAACCATGCAACAACAGCGGCAAAGTTTCTCCTCAGAAACTTCTTTTTCATCCAGTTGTGAAGGCACAAACTGTAGTGGCAAACATGAATTCAAGTCCACAACAGATGTACACCAAGAGCAACGCCAGAGCAGTGGTATGTCCGCAAATGGTGGAATGAAACACCACTGGAATGATTGGGACAACCACGGCTGGAACTGGGATGACGCAGATGAAGTAAATACAGACGGAGAAGTCAAACTTACTTGGAGTATGCGAGATGGCACCTGTTATATTCAATATAGAATGGCAGGGCAAGCTGGTTGGCCATACAGTACCCAAGCAAACTGTAACGAGGGAAGTAAAACAATTGGTGGCTTACAAGAAGGTAAGAACTATCAATTCCGTATTAAGAAGAATGATGGCCGTTGGTCACGTCCAATGACTCGTAGAGCGGAGTAGGCATACCTCGCAATATAGTGTGCGCGTAGAAATACATAAAAGTAAGCGAGTTTAATTGTTTGGCCTGCTGAAAAACTTCAGCAGGCCAATTTCATAATATAACCTATGACGTGTTGCAAATACTTGTGATAGACTCATCTTATCCAAAATGAAGGAAGCTATGACAGGAAATAAAATTGGTACGTTCATGATTGGGGTGGGATGTTTGTTAGAACACACTCCTTCAGGCAAAATTCTGTGTGTCCGTAGAGATGGTTCAGACTTCCAAAAGGGAGAGTGGGAAATTCCATATGGAAGAATCGATCAGCATGAAGAATTATTTGATGCCTTACATCGAGAAATGTTTGAAGAAACCGGCATTAGAGAATTTGAAATTAAACGCTTGTTGAGAGTCTGGCACTTTTACCGTGGGACAAAATCTGCAGAAACTGAGATTCATGGTTTTACTTTTCACTGCACGACAGAAAGTATAGACTTGCAGCTCAGTGCAGAACATTCCGCATTTGAATGGTTGGATCCTGTCGAAGCCGTTAAAAAAATTTCAGTGCCAGGGATTAAAATGGATGTTCAGCTGTTTATAGATCACAAAGCAGATCAAAAAATAGCATTTAGTACAGTCAAACAAGACTTTGAAAATATTACATACGTATAAATAAAATATACTCTTTACGATAACTCACACGGGCAGTTTTTAAGAATTCTTTTCCCAATAGCACCATCCAGCTAATTTCTGGTATACAGTACTCATGCGAAATTGGTTTTTGCCCGCGTGCTTTTTCATCTTTGCACTTTTGAGTGTTCAGACACTCAGTAGTGTGGCACCAGATCTAGCAGATCGACAGCTCATCTTTTTCATAATTGGTGGCGTTTTTTTCTATCTGCAATCTCAAGTACCATTTACTCGGTTACTCCAGTTGCGCTGGCCATTATATGTACTTGGAATAATCTTACTACTCATACCACTATTTCTCTTTGGCCCCACCCGCAACACCCACCGATGGATTGATCTTGGATTTTTCACGATCCAATCCTCACAACTGGCACTGCCACTTACTATTTTTAGTCTCTTAACTGTCTTGACGCAGACCAAAACCTACAACTGGGCAGTCCTGTTCAAGTTTTTTCTCTGCATGGGATTGCCCGCAGCACTTATCTTAATTGCACCAGACTTAGGTTCGATGCTTACATACGCTTTCCCCGTCTTAACACTCTTGATTTTAGTCCCATTTAGCTGGAAACATTTCTTGCCACTGTTTGTACTTGCGGTAGTTGGGACGTACGCAGCCTGGCATTTCGTCCTTGAAGACTACCAAAAAGTGCGTTTCATGTCCTTTTTGAACCCAGAAAGTGCCGATAACTACAATGCTCACCAGGCTTTAATCACTGTTGGTTCAGGCCAATTTATCGGCAGAGGACTCGGGCAGGGGGTACAGTCACACTTACGCTTTTTGCCAGAACGACATACTGACTTCATTTTTGCGTCTTTTGCTGAAGAATACGGTTTTGTGGGTTGTTTAGTTCTAGTGGCAGCCTACGGGGCACTCATTACATTTCTCTTCACACAAAGTAGAAAAGCCACTACTCCAGAGGAAAAATTGTTTCTGAGCACAGTAGCAATGGCAGTTTTACTTCAAGCTTCAATTAATATTCATATGAATCTGGGATTACTGCCCATTACCGGGGTTACCTTACCACTGATGTCATATGGCGGAAGCTCCGTAATGAGTCTGGCAATTGTCCTTGGGATGGCTCAAAATGTCATTTCACATATTCCTAATAAATCGGCACTACATATCACCTGAAGTCGTGCTATAATACCGTCTTGTTATGTCATACGCAATTATTCAAATCGCTGGAAAACAATATAAAGTAGCTCCTCAGGACAAGTTGGTCATTGATCGACAGGAGACTGAAGCTGGTGAAAAAATCACTGTTACTGACGTTTTACTCGTTGGTGAAGGTGAAGCAGTCCAGATTGGTACTCCATTAGTCAAAGGTGCGAAAGTTGTTTTGAAAGTCGAAGACCACTCAAAAGGCGACAAAATCCGTGTCTTCAAATATAAATCTAAATCACGGTACCGCAAAACCCGAGGACATCGCCAACACCTTACCACAGTTACCGTGGAAAGCATTGCCGCTTAACCGGTATACTATACTGTAATCATGTCAGCCACATTTATTTTTTTGCTCGGCAATACGCCTGAACTTTCTCGTATAGAACTGCAAGCGATCTTGCCTGATGCTCAGTTTGAGGAACTCAGTGACCAACTTATTTCTACAACTTTGACTGACACAGATTTTACTCCTGAGCAGTTGATTGAGATACTTGGTGGCACTGTCAAAATCTTCCAAGTTATCAAACCGCTCGAGGTGCATGCTGAAATTGCTACCATTAAAACTGAAATTACAGAGTACATCAGAGCAGAGTTTGTTAAGGATTTCTCAGTTGCAGAACTTGGCAGAGACCATCTCGAGATGATCGAAGCAGGTGAGATTAAAGCAATACTCAAACGCGATGGCGTTATCACGCGATATGTGGATGGTTCACGCCATGGCTTGTCCAGTGCGGTGCTTTCACACCAAAAAGTAACTGAGATCTCTGTCATTCAAGCTGCAAACTACTTAGTTTTAGCCAAAACCGTCGCAGTTCAAGATATTGATCAATGGACCGTCAGAGACCGCATGAAACCATACGCAGACCGCAAAAAAGGTATGTTGCCTCCTAAGGTAGCTCGTATGATGGTGAACTTGGCCGTTGGCCCACATCCAGACAAAGACAGTGTACTGCTTGATCCATTCTGTGGTACAGGCACAATTTTGCTTGAAGGTTTAGAGCGGCAAATCAGAGTAATTGGTAGTGATCTTGACGCAGAGGCCACTGCAGGTGCACGCGGCAACATAGAGTGGTATCGTGAACAGATTATCGAAACCATTCCTGAAGCCACTGTTTTGAACCAAGATGCGACACAATTGGTCTTACCAAAAAATCAGAAGATTCAGTATTTAGTCACTGAGCCATTCTTGGGTAAACCACGTCCACAACCAGAGCAACTTCCTAATATTTTCAAAGGTATTGAAAAGTTGTACTTGGGTGCATTTAAGCAATGGAGAAACGTACTCGCTCCTGGAGCAAAAATTGTCTGCGTCTTCCCCGCAGTCTTGAGTGAACACACACCTGGATATCCCACCGTTACTCTGAAAGCTTTAATTGACAAATTAGCCCACTTTGGGTACACTACTACTTCTGAAAGTGTGGTTTATCATCGCCCTCAAGCAGTGATTTCCAGACAAATTTATCAATTTACATATAAACCAGAATAAAATATGTCACACGTCAAAGCATCAGGTTCAGTCCGACAACATCCACAAAGTAAACGCCATGGTAAGCGCCTTGGTATCAAATTATCTGGTGGTACTAGTACCAAACCAGGTATGATCATCGTTCGCCAACGTGGTGAAAAATACAAACCAGGTATGAATGTCGGCATTGGTCGTGACCACACCATTTTTGCAATGGTAGCTGGCACCGTTGCTTTCGGCAAACGCCTTGGCAAAACCGTCGTCAGCGTTATTTCCCAATAAATCAAAAGTTATTTTTTAACTACTTTTTGAGGTTTACATGTGTTTTGTGCTGCTAAGTATAAAATAAGCCATTAGCTAATGCGTCTAAAAAGCAGTTTGCTACATCCCTCCAACTGAAGCAAAAATACACCTAGATAATTAAATCAAAATAGTATACATTTCACAGTGTATGGCAAATCAAACAATCCAAACACTTGCTGTGGAAGTACTGCAACCCAATCCCTTCCAACCACGCGATAAAATTAAAAAAGAAGATATTCAAGAATTAGCAGATTCCATCAAAATTTATGGGGTTCTTGAACCGCTCGTAGTGGCTGAAACCCCTGCTGGCTACCAAATTATTGCTGGTGAACGCCGTTGGCGCGCTGCCCAGATGGCAGGTCTTACCGAAGTACCCACACTCATCAAGAAAACTACTCCAAAAGAAATGCTGGAACTGGCTATCATTGAAAACGTCCAGCGT